>JAJDCM010000337.1 GCA_029260825.1 Planctomycetota bacterium
CCTCGGCCCTTTCCTCTTCTTTTCTACCCCTCAGCCTACCCCTAGGCTTCCCTCTTCTTTTCTACCCCTCAGCCTACCCCTAGGCTTCCCCTTCTTTTCTACCCCTCAGCCTACCCCTAGGCTTCCCTCTTCTTTTTTACCCTTCAGCCTACCCCTAGGCTTCCCCCTTCTTTTCTACCCCTTCTTCTTCCCTTTTTTCTCTTTCTTACACCAGGGATAAAGCACAGACCGTGCCATTGGGGTTCATCTGGTTGAGAACCCGCCACAAACGATCTGGGGCCTAAATCACTCTCGATAAGCCACTTACCACCTGTCTCGGAGTGAGTCTTGCCGCGACCTGACCCGATCTGATACACGATTCCTCTCGTGTTCTGTCTCGATCTGAAACGGTTCTCGCAATCAATCACGCCAGCCGTTAGAAAGTGCTCATGGCCAAACTCACTCGACGCGAAATGCTAAAATTCGGCCTCCTGGCATCTGGCTCGGGCCTGCTCGCCAGTTCCGGGGTCGGATGCAGCCTCTTCTCCAGCAGTCGGATCCCGAGCCCGACCACCACACGCTTTCCAGAGGGATGGTCTCTCTCCATTCCCGAGGTGCTGAGCCCATCTTCTTCTTTGTCCCCGGATCCCGCCCCACCTATAAGGTTGGGATACAAGATGTATGAGATCTCCCAGGAAGAGCGACAACATCAGTTTCACCCTGACCTTCCTCCGAGCACGATCTGGGGATACAACGGCACGTTCCCCGGGCCCACCTTCCACGCTCGTGTCGGGGAAGGATCTGTCGTTCGCTTCCACAACAATCTCCCGCAGGCCAAAGGTTTTGGCGTCCCAAGAACCGTGGTTCACCTCCACGGTGGACATCAGTCCTCAGAAAACGACGGATTCCCCACCGATTACTTTCTGCGGGGGGAAAGCAAAGACATGGTTTACCCGAACGTCCCTGCCGGAGGGGATCACCGCGAGACCCCATCCACCCTCTGGTATCACGATCACCTGATCGATTTTACGGCAGAAAACGTCTATCGAGGACTGGCCGGGTTGTACCTGGTTTTTGACGACAAAGACTGCGGGGATGAAACGAATCCCCGAGGACTCAGGCTTCCAAGTGGTCCGTTCGACATTCCCCTCGTCTTCACGGATAAGCGTTTTTCACCCGATGACGGAAGCTTGACCTACGACTCGTTCGATCATGACGGCTTCCTCGGAGATAAGGTTGCGGTCAACGGAAGGATCCACCCCACCCTCTCCGTCTACCGACGCAAATATCGGTTCCGGTTTCTCAACGCCTCCAATGCCCGTTTTTACGAGTTCTTTCTCCGACTTGAAAAAGAGAATCGAAGCCTCCCGACTCCCTTCGTGCAAATTGCATCGGACGGGGGCCTCCTCCCGACTCCCCTCAGCCGATCCAGCTTCCTTCTGACCAACGGGGAGCGGGTGGAGGTGATCCTCGATTTCTCCAGGTTCTCCGAGGGAGATGAGGTCATCCTGGAGAATCGCATCCGGCAGTGGGATGGACGCGGCCCCAACGAAAGGATCGCTACCGGCGAACCCGGCACGGATCTTCTGAAGTTTCGGGTGATGGGCAATCCCCCGGATGGGGACCCGAGCCAGATAAAAGACCGGTTGCGCGAGCTCGCCCCCCTACCTACGGATCTGTCATCCCTTCCCCGGGAGGACTTGATCTTCGATCGAAAGAGCGGGGCCTGGGTCATCAACAAGAAGTTCTTTGATCCGGACACTGCCCTCATCACCGCGCCTCTGGGGAAAGGGGTGATCTGGCGCCTCTACAATAATACGAGTCGCTGGTGGCACCCCATCCACATTCACCTCGAGTTCTTCCGGATTCTGACTCGAAATGGAAAACGCCCGCCGGATCATGAAATCTGCAGAAAGGACACCCTCATCCTCGCTCCGCGTGACGAAGTTGAAATCTTCGTACAGTTCCGCGATTACCCCGGAAAATACGTTCTCCACTGCCACAACCTCGAACACGAAGACATGTTCATGATGGCCCGATACGACGTGACCGAATCATGATTCGTCTACGGATCGTGTGCTTTTCGCTCCTCTTTCTTCTTGGCTGCACCGGGGTCACCAGCCATTCTCGCTCGGGTGGATCTTCCGGTCGTATCCCCAACGTCAAACTACAGACTCACCTTCAAGAAAACATCAAGTTCTACGATGACTTCATCGCCGGCAACATCGTTCTGATCAACTTCATGTACACTTCCTGCGACGGGCTGTGACCCGGAACGACAAGGAACCTCGTGAAGGTTCAGGAAGCCCTGTCCTCTCGATTTGCCGAAGACATCGTAATGCTCTCCATCACCCTCGACCCTCTCCATGATTCCCCGGGCCAACTAAAAGCCTATGCCCGGGCCAACGGAGTCAAGCCAGGTTGGACGTTCCTTACCGGCAATCATGATGACATCGAACAACTCCGTCACGCCCTCGGCGTCCGGGATCCGGATCCCATTGTTGATGCAGACCCCTCCCAACATGCAGGGCTTCTGGTCTACGGGAGCGATCCTTTGAATCGGTGGTCGGCTATTTACAGCCTTGCCCCACCCGAGCAGATCATCGCTGCTCTGGAGCGATTGCTCGAGCTGAATCAGGCGGGCTAGCGGGGGGGCTAGTTGTCTTCTAGATAGCCAAGCTCGATGAGGGCTTCTCTTTGCTCGTCCGATAGATTGTCAACATTCTGATCAATCGACTTCTCAAGAAACCGCTGTCGATATCTCTTTATATCTTCCAGAAGGATCGCAACTTCCTCCCTCGGAACCTTCGAACGGACATTGACGAGATGAAGTGGATCGGCCTTTCGATCGAAAAGCTCCCAATCGAGACCACCTGTGGTTGGTCGCACAACGAGATCCCATTTCCCGTGGCTGCCAAGGAAACTTGACCCCGCAAATCCAGGAAGCTCATAGAGCCGGGAAAGACTTTCGAAGTGCTGACGATCCTCCATCAAAGGGCGGGAGTAACAAAAGACACTCCGGGGCTCCAGGTCCGAATCGGTCTCACCCCGAAGGAGGGGCATCAAAGACCGCCCTTCGGCCTGAAAGCCCGATGCGACTCCGATCTCCTCCATGATCGTCGGGAAGATGTCAATCAGGCTGACCGGCTCTTCCACTCGACTAGGCTTCAATCTTCCCGGCAAGGAGACAATCAGCGGTACGGAAGAGACCGCTCCATAAACTTCAGGGTCGTGAGCAAAATAGTAGCCGTGCTCCCCAAAACCCTCCCCGTGATCGGCAGTCAGGATGACCATGGTTTTCTCCCGCCGACCTGTGCGCTCCAGCGCATCAAGAATCTCTCCCACCAGGCGATCCGTCCGCTTGATCTCCTCCTGGTAAAGCTCTCGCTGGCTCTTCGCGTAACCATCGGAAAAACCTGATTGAGTCAGAGCAAACATCTTCTCGTAGTCGGAAGTGGATTGATGTAGCTCCCAATCCTCATCGGGAATTCGATCCCGGACTCCCTTCTTGGTGACCGCAACATCGTATGGCCAATGAGGTGTCGTCAGGGCGATAAACCCCATGAACGCGACGCCCTCGTTTTTCTCGATCCAGTGCGTCAGCTCATCCGTCAGGTACTCGTCATCTGGACCGTATCGATAGTACTGGGCGCCCTGCTCGTAGTTCCACCGCTTCCGAAGATAGGAATGCTGGGTCAGGAAAACCGTGTACAACCCGGACGCCTGAGCCATCTCCATCAACAACTGATTTTCGTCAGCAAGCACGTTGGGATGATCAAAAACACCATGGGTTGGGGGATAGCACCCGGTAAGAAGGCTCGCATAGGAGGGGCCAGAAAACGCCGCAGCGGAGGAGCAGGCTTCAAAGACAACCCCACCATCCGCAAGCCGCTGGATCCTTGGAGACTTCGCCGAAGGATCGTGGTTGTAGGGAGAAAGAGCATCTTTGCGGGTGGTATCGAGAACGATCACGAGGACGCTCGTTCGCTCCGGGTCCCGGCTGCATGCCTCTACCGGGGCAACCGCCACCTCCCCCCTTCGCAACACCCCCAACCAGCGACGAAGTCGCGGACCGTAGAGACCGGCCAATGTGAGAGCGATCAGAAAAACAAAGATCCACCTGATCGATAGCGCCCGCCGTACATCCACGCTTGCCCCTCCCAAGACCAAGCTGAAACTCGATTCATGATGACTGATCGATGAACCCTCGAGCATACCAACTGGAAGATGGGTGGGCAGCGAGAACTTCCGATCGATCGACTATCGAATGGCTGGATCGATCTTGATCGACAGGGGCTCGACCCAGGCTTTTGCCTCCGGAGTATAGTAGAGCCAGGTGCGAGAGGCCGGTCCGGTCGATGCTCCAGGGACCATGGCGAGGAGATCGATGATCAGCTCCCGCTTGCCCGAAGGCGCAATCCCTCGGAAGTAGAGAACCAATTCTCTACCGTCGGTCTCCCAGAAATCAATTTTTCCCGCCTCTTTCAGATCATCGAGAATCGACGTGGGAGCGTGAAGTCCAGCCGGAAGACCCACCACCGCCAGGGCCATGGGCAACCCTTCGGACGTTCGATTCTCCACGGTCAAGGAAAGAGCCACGCTCTTCCCTTCTTCGATCGAAGTCTCGGCAAGGCGAGTGGTCAAACCCACCCGGCAGTCCGGGTCGTTCGCCGGTTGTGTGGCCTGGTAGCTGCAATCCAAAGAGAACGGAAATTCGTTGTCCCCGGTGAGCTCGATACGAACCCGATTCTCCCCGGGCACGAGTGCCCCGGCAAAATCCAAAAACGAAATGGAGCCCCGCTCTCCCGCACCGAAGCTCCTGGAGTCAATCTCAAGATCATTGATGATGAGCCGGGCCGTCCCCGGATTTGCGATGCGCCGCTGGATCTTCGCGTATTCGGTCAAAGCCTTCAGCGCCGTGATCGTGGCCTGGGTAGCGCCAAAGGCTCCTCCGCCCCGGCGACTGCTCAGAATAAATCTGACCCCTTCTTCCGCATTGGCAATGTCATCCGGATCAAGAAGCCAGGCCAGGACGGCAAAGCTCGTGGTCTCGACCTTAAGGTCCTTCCCACCCGAAGACGTAATGCTCGTACTGGAACCGGTAAGACTTCCGTCCTTCTCCTGCCATGTCTTCAGTCGCTCACGAGCCGTATCTGCAACTTGACCTCGACCTCCATGCTCCAGAGCCAGAGCTGCCAGGGAAACTTCATAGGCGTCTTTACTCTCAAGAGCCCGGCTCTCCTGGCGGTCTAATTCCGTATCCAGATCCAGGGAGTCATGATCGGTCACTGCCAGAGCATAGGTGATGTAAGCATTGGTAACGTTTTCCGGGGCAGCGCCAAAAGTGTCGAGTGATCGCTCCATCTGCTTGAACCCACCCTCCCCGTCCCGCCGGGAAAAGAGCCAATTCCTCGTGCGCTCGACCATCGTTGAATCCACGTCATAAACCTGATTCATGTCGTGAAACTCAAGAAGGCCGTAGGCGCTAAGAGCCTCGTGCCCAGGGTCGCTCCCGAACCACTCATACCCTTTCGTTGAACATTCATATCCTGTGAGCTTGGTATAGCCTGCCTTCAAGAGCCCCCGCGCCTTCTCTTCGATCGACGGCAAAACCACCCCCGCAGATCTGAGGTAGCTCAAGACCAAGAGATTCGGGTAGTTCACGCTTGAGGCCTGTTCAAAACAACCATGTGGGGTGCGCAGCATTCCCTCGATTCCTCCCAACACATCCGCCAGAGGAGAAGGATAGAGAGTGAGTTCCGCCGTCTTACTCCCGAGCACGGAGTCTTGCGGAATGGGGACGATAAATTCGGCCGACGTCGTCAAGCTCCCGCTTTTTGACACCCGGTGCGGAAAACCCCGAGGAACAACTCGAAGGCTCAGCCCGATTCGATCTTCATGACGGCCGCCGCGACAAATGATGGCCAGGCGTCCCGGGACCTCTTCGTCCACGGTGATGGGCAGCAACAATCTTCCCTTCCCATCCACGAGATCGATCTCGAACTCCGTGTCATCGAGACGCAAGGAGCCCTTTGCCGCCACTCGAACTTGAACCGTTTCCACCGACTTGTCAGAAACCGTAGCCGATACGGGAACCAGCAGTCGGTCTCCCAGGCTTGCCTCGACCGGAAGTTTCGCCTCCAGAAAGAGAGGGGGCACCGCCTCGAAATCGACCTTCCCCTGTCCTACTCGGGCCGCACCGTGGGCATCAACATTCACGTCCCACGTCGTCACTCGATCGGAAAGATCAAACGTGATCGAAGCCTCACCCTGAGGAGAGGTCCGGAGGACGGGATTCCAGAATAGGGTCTCGGTAAAATCGATGCGGCCATGACCCGCTTCGCCCTCTTTCCTGCGGTGGGCGTAGACCCGATGAGGAACCCCACCTTCTTTCAGGTCGGCCACCTCATCGTTTGGACCAAGGAGGTAATCCAGGGACTGATTTGAAAAAACAGAAGGATATTGGACAGCAGGATCTGCATCTCTTTTGGGCCCCATCAACGCAAGATTCTGGATCGCGCCCGGCCCGTCAACGATGGCAGCAGCCTGAGCGATCTCGACATCAAAATCTTGAATGTAGGCTACTGCGTCATCTACTTCGAGTTGTTCGACGTCGTTCTTGGGATTGAAAGCAAACCAGAAATCGACATCTTCCCCCCCAGCGAAGAATGCAAGTCGATCCTCTTTCTGCAGAACGGTCTTTCCTTTCATCTCCACGATGGCAAAGAACGCCAGCAAACAGGGAACGGCCAGGGTTGCTACGGTCAAAGTAGTACCAAGGAGGGGCCGGAGCAGAGGTCGATCCGGTAGATAACGCCGGAGCACCTTCGACCAGGCAACAATCACTCCGAAAAGAATCGCGAGAAGGCAAGCCCCAAGAAGAGCAACGATTGCCCGCTGCTTGGAGGTTCTCGCGTCATTGCGTGCGCTGGCCATCACCGACCAATTCTCTCCCCCATCGTCTTTGACAAGAGGAGCATCAGGCCGCCCTTCCCGTAGTAAGAGACGACGGGCCTTGTCACCATGCTCTGCCAGAAGACTGTCCGGATCCATCCAGGAAAAGCGCCTCCATCCTCGCGTACCGAGCAGGAGATCAACGTTCCGTTCCGCGTTTTCTCCGCTGGAGAGAAACTCCGGTAAATCTTCAAGATCCTCAACATCGGCAAGGAGCCAGGTCTGATCGGAGATTCCAACGCGAGGTTCGGAAACAAGGTCCTGGAGGGCTCGATCCGCTACCGAAACACCCAGGATCGCCGAGACCGGATTTCCATCCTCGTCCCGTGTCACAAAGTCCACCCGTTGCGATGCACCCGGAAGAGTCTTCTCCTTGGACGGGCGCATCTCAATGACAAGAGACCGACCGGAGGAACGATGAACAAGTCGCTCCACCTGGGGGGTCAGGCTCTGGTCAAATACCGTGACCCGAAGGACGCCGGCCGTCTGAGGCGGAAGAGGAACTTCAAGAGAAGTCCAACCCGCTCCTCGAAATACATCCTGAGCAACGAGTACTCCACGGCAAAAGACGCCCGCAATCCACGGCCCCTCCGACGGAGTGTAGATGGATAGGCGAACAGGATCTCCCGGCCCGGTTCCCACATCTTCCGACCGAAGAACGACTCCCTTTTCCTGGCAGGTAGGCAACGGAAACGTCATCTTTCCCGGAGATTCCAGGATGAGCTCGTAGGTACGCTCCAGTTCAGGGACAAGCTCGAACCACCCTCTTCCTTGATGAAGAGTGGAGAAGTCCGAAATCGCTTCATCCCGTCCCGACGCCACCTTCCCCCGGGCATCGACGGGGCGAAACAGCTCATCCAGGACCTCTACGTAGACTCGATTCTTCACCCCGGCAATCAAGTCGCCTCCCTCGGGATAGAAATTCACGACCAAGCTACCGGTCACGATCACAAACGGCTTCATCGTGGTTTCGACAAGTCCACCGTCGGTAATTCGCGCACTGACTCGCCCCTCTCCCGGTGCGGCATCCGCAGGAACCCTCAGTTCGACCACGCAACTTCCGCCTGGCCCAGGCGAAATCAATTGCTCATCGACGATTGAGCCCGCAAGAAGGAGCTCGACATCGACGGATGCATCGGTGAGTTCTCCCCCTTCCACCCGCTCTACTTGAATGTCAGCAACAACGACCTCACCCGGAGCGTAGCTCGCCCGATCAAGGGTGATGCGTTTCATCAACCGTGGTGTCTGATACTTGCGAACCAGCAAAGGCAAGCTCTCTACGGTGCAATCATTCCGGCCGTTTCTGAACTCAAAAGTGTAGTTTCCCCCCGAAGCATCCTTCGGGATCGTCCAGGCGGTGGCTACCACTCCGTCCTCGATCCACGGCGTGGCCTCAAAGACCGGAGAGCCCTTTGGATCAATCACACGAACCCGATAAGACTTGACCCGTTTCTGGTCATCGCCTTCCTTCCAGGGGCCAAGAGACAAACGATCGAGAACCACGGCTCGAAGGTAGGCATGCTGACCCGGTTGATAGGCAGGTTTATCCGAAGACAGATGAACAAGAGGTGCTTCCGCGACCGGAGACAAGCTGAGGTCAACGGATCTCTCGAGGAAAGCATCTGACGCTTGCACTTCAAACCGCCGAATTCCCGCCAATCGAGGAGGCACATCGATATCAAACGATCCCTGCGCGTCGGGCTCTTCGCCCTGGATCACCACTTCTCCCCCTTGGTCGTATCCTGTCCACTTGATCGACGCCGAACCTGGAGAACCGTTTCGTCTCCAGGTTTCCACCCGGAACCGACCCGAGCCCCCATCCGGTACTCCGCGAGGACCGCTGACGACAAGATGGAGCCCCCCCGAAGCGAGCCGAGCCACTTGAACTTCCTGAACTCGCCAATCAACAAACGGCAACGAAACCAGGAGTGCCAGGAAGACGGCAGCAGCGATCACACCACGCCGGCGATACCAGGCGATCGGTTGAACCATCTGTTTCCGTGCGGGCGGAGGAGAATCAAGATGGAGCCTGGCTACCGGCTCCACCGCCGCATCCTGAAGGACGGACGACCAGGCCTCGGCCTCCTTCAAGACTTCTTGAGCCTCCGGGTCCGTCTTCAGCCGCTCCTTCATCGACTGAGGATCTTCATGACAACCAAAGAGGTACTCAACCACCTCTTCTCGCAGTCGATCCCGGTCACTATGTTGCTGGCTCATGACGGCTCCTTCCCGAAGGCAAAACCCTCCGACTCGGCCCAGTTGCTTGGAGCAAACTCAGAAAGAGCGGCTCGCAGGTGTTTGAGGGCCCCTCGCATCCGGGTCTTGGCGGTTCCAACCGGGATATCCAGAACGTCCGAGATCGCGGAAAATGTCCTTCCGCCGGATGTACGCAAAAGGAACACCTCCTTTTCCGCTTCGCCCAGACTTCGAATCGCTTCCCGGGCAGCCGAGACCCACTCCTGTCTTTCCGCTTTCTGGGGAGGCTGGGGCACTTTCGATAAGAGTTTCACCGCGTCAACCTCCTCCAGGTTCAAGTTCTCACCCCGTCTTTGAGCTTTCCGACGAAGGTCCCGGGCCAGGTTCATGGTCAAAACAAAAACCCACGCCGCTGGATCCTGGATCGGAAGCCCTCGATTCCATGACTTCCAAGCCCTCAAAAATGCCTCCTGCAAGACCTCCTGGACGTCTGCGTTCGGGCCGAGGATTCCCCGAATCGCCCCGGCGAGGCCCGAGGCATGCTGATGAAACAGCTCCGTTAGTGCGCTTCTAGTGCGGAGTTCCAAATCTATTCATCCAAGACGATTCGTTTCTCTTGAGGCAGTCTCGATCCTGGCCCTGTACCCTGAAGACGCGCGACGGTCCTCCTTGGTCTTCAGTTCCTTGAGAAATCTTGCCAGCACGCCAAGAATTGGTCTCAAAATGCGGACCTCAAGTGGATCTAGTCTCTCTTCCAGAAGTTCGTAACCTGGTGCCCAGTCATCAACCTCCCGGAAAACGCCGGTAATCAGATCGGAAAAGAAAAAAAGGAAACGAAGAATGCAGCGTCCAGACCCCTCGGAATACGACTCCTACTACGCTCTCTATGTGGATCAAGCTCCTGAGGGAAACATCCTCGAACTCATGGAATCGGAAGTTGTCAAGGCAGGCGACTTCCTCCGAGGCCTTCCGGCCGACGCGGGCAACCATCGGTACCAACCCGACAAATGGAGCGTAAAGCAAGTTATCGGACATGTCATTGATGTCGAGCGAACGTTTGCCTATCGCGCCTTCTGCTTCGCCCGTTGCGACAAGACGGAACTTCATTCATTCGATCAGAATGATTACATGGAATACTGCAATGCCAACGACCGAAGCATCGCCGATCTGGCCACGGAGCTCGAGGCAATTCGTAGATCCCATATCGCCCTCTTCAAGAGCTTTGACGGGACCATGATTGCCAGAAAAGGAATCGCCAGCGGATTTGAATTCTCCGTACGATCTCTACCCTTCATCATCGTGGGCCATGAGATTCATCATCGAAAAGTAATCAAAGAACGCTATCTACCTTGAGGCGTGGCCTCCACGCTTGATCCCCGGTAGGAAGGCCAGTCTCCCGCTCCGCCTTGCATATCTGCGCGAACTCGGTTACCATCGCTCCTGCAAGAACTTATATTTCGAATAGCAAGAGCCATTCGAACCGACCTTGGGAGAAGGGCAATGCTTCATAACAAGCTGGCAAACCGTCATTTCCGCGCACTCCCCCTGCTGATCCTCCTGATCATCCTCTCTACAGCGGGAGCCAACGGGACCGATTTTGACGTGAGTAGCACGGGTGATTCCGGTCCTCAGACTCTGCGCCAAGCGATCATCGACGCCAACGCTGATGGAAATGAACCTCATAACATCAACTTCAGTATTACCGGGACGATTCGGCTCACCACCGTCCTTCCGGAAATCGAATGCGATGTGAACATCAACGGCCCGGGGGCAGACCTGCTGACCGTCGAGCGCGACATTGTCCGAACGGGTTTTCGGATTCTCCATTTCGGAGAACACACCACATCAACCCTTTTCGGCCTTACGATTGCGAAGGGTCTCGACACCGATGGAGCGGGCATCAAGAGCGAAGGACACCTCACGGTCAACGCCTGCTGGATTCAAGACAATCACGCAACAATCGTTGGGGCAGGAATCCACAACCTCGGCTCCATCGATATTCTTGACAGTACATTTAGCGGAAACAGTGCCCCAACCGGCGCGGCGCTTTGCAATCTCCTGGGTCTCCTTGGAACCATGAACGTGACCAACTCCACGTTCAGCGACAACGAGACCACGATCGCCGGCGGCTCTGCCCTTCTCAACGATACCGGCGCGGAATGCAACATGCTTCATTGCACCGTCACCAACAACCGGGGGGGACATGCCACCGCCGCCGTGGTGAATCTCGCTTTCCCCAGTCGACTCAATCTCCGAAATACGATCATCGCCAACAACACCCCTCAGGACCTCGCAAACATCGCTTTCGCCTTCCTCAACTCCGAAGGGAACAACTTGATCGGCGACAACTCGGGAGTTGAATCTCAGTTCCCGCAAGGGCTTCCCAATGGGAGCAACGATCTCGTCGGTACCTCGGCGATGCCCCTTGACCCCGGTCTCCTTCCACTTGGCGCCATCGACGGGTTCCCATTTGGCGGGAACACCGGGCCGACTCCGACTCATCCTCTCGACATCGGATCGCCCGCGGTTGACGGGGGAAACAACATGAACGTTCCCGCGACGGATCAGCGGGGCCAGCCTCGGATTGCCGACGGAGATTGCGACAACCAGGCCATCGTCGACATCGGATCTTTTGAAAGAAGGGCCGACACGACATCCCCGATCATTACGTGCCCCAACGACATTACCGAACTGTGCACCTCAGCAGCCGGCAGCGTCGTGATGTTTACCCCGACCGCTACCGACAACTTTGACCCGGCCCCCATCATCACGTGCACTCCGGAATCCGGCTCGGTGTTTGCTCCGGGAACCACGCCGGTTACTTGCACCGCGATCGATGCCTGCGGAAACATGTCAAACTGCACTTTCGAAGTCACAATCATCGGAAATCCCGCCGACGTCTTCGGGGAGAAAACCGTCGTCGGTGAATTCATTGCCGGCGGTCGGATTCAGTACACGGTCATCCTCAACAACGAATCCGACAATGTTCAGCCCGACAACCCTGGCGACGAGTTCACGGATATCCTGCCGGAACACCTGCGGCTCGATGGCGCCATGGTGATTGAAGGCGGAGGGGCCGTCGATGTTGATCTGCGGGGCCGAATCGTCAACTGGAACGGAACGATTCCGGCGCGAGGAAGAATCATCATCCTGATCGACGCCTTGATTCTCTTCAACACCTTGGGCGAAACGATCTGCAACCAGGGAACTGTTTTCTATGACGGGATCGGGTGCGGTGCCAACACAACAAGCCGACCCACCCACGACCCGACGGTGCTGGACTCAGACGATAGCCCAACCTGCCTGATGGTCCCGGATGTAGTCCCGAGCGAGATCCCAAGCCTCGGGTCCTTTGGAGTCGGGGCGCTGTCCATTTTGATGGGAATGATGCTGGTCGTAAAAGCGATCCGGTTTCGATCCAAACCGCTTTAGAGCTCCCTCCAGGGGGGAACACGGACTCTATTCGCCCGCGCGGAACTGCTCCCAGATTCGATCAAACCGGCCCTCGTAGACCATCTGAAAAAGGTCCATCCGATCGGGGAACCAATCCTCACAGGTATCGCGCATGCGAGCGATGGCGATATCGATGTCGACCCTCGCTTCTCCAAAGAGGATCCGACCGACAATCTGATCTCCGATACGCGCCAACTGGGCCATGCGCTCATCACGCGACGGGAGACCGGGATCCGTATCCGTTTGCATCAGGAAACTCTTGCTGCCTTTACCTTTAGACCAAGAACAACATCTGCGACTTCCCGATCAAGCCGATCAGGGCTTGATGAACCTCACCTTGAGTTTATCACCTCATCTCACGGAAGATGAAGTGGGGACGTCTTCCCTCTTGCGAAACACTCAATAGATGACCTATTCTTTGGGTTCTCCTTGGGCAATCCGTGCCCAATCTCCCAACTGATGAACAACGAATAAATAATGCAAGTTCTTGCCCCCGGAGGGAATCCTCTTCTTTCGGGGTCAGTCCTCTGCCCGTACGGGGAAGAAGCAGAAAGGAAGGAAGGATCACAATGACACCATCTACGATCACCCAGGACATCCAACAGAAGGCGATCAACAACATCAGGACCCTGTCCATGGAAGCGGTTCAAGCCGCTAACTCGGGGCACCCCGGGACAGCCATGGCAATGGCCCCTGTGGTTTACACACTCTGGCAGAATCACCTCCGCTTTGATCCGAACGATCCTATCTGGCCCAACCGAGATCGATTCGTGCTCTCGATCGGTCACGCTTCCATGCTCCTGTATTCCATTCTTCACCTGACCCAGGTGAAGTCGGTAAACGGAAAATACGAAACCCTCGGGGAGCCATCAGTCACTCTTGACGACATCAAGAGCTTCCGTCAGCTCGATAGCAAATGCCCGGGGCACCCGGAATACCGGTGGACGTCCGGAGTAGAGACCACTACCGGCCCTCTTGGCCAGGGCGTTGCCACCAGCGTCGGAATGGCCATGGCCTCCAAATGGATGGGCGCTCATTTCAATCGTCCCAACCATGAAATGATCAACTACAACGTCTTTGCTCTTCATGGCGACGGCTGCATGATGGAAGGAGTAGCCAGCGAAGCGGCTTCCATGGCGGGACACCTGAAGCTCGACAACCTCTGCTGGATCTACGACAACAACCGCATTACCATCGAGGGAAACACGAGCCTATCCTTCACCGAAGATGTGGCGACTCGATTCATTGCTTACGGTTGGAACGTCACCCGAGTCGGCGATGCGAACGATATCGACATGCTGAACCGAGCGTTCGATACCTTCCACAAGACAACAGATCGACCGACCCTCATCATCGTCGACAGTCACATCGCCTGGGGAGCACCTCACAAGCAAGATACGAGCGCCGCCCACGGTGAGCCCCTCGGTGAAGACGAAATCCGAGCCACCAAGAAGAACTATGGCTGGGATGAGAACTCATCATTCCTTGTGCCTGAAGACGTTCTTGCTCATTATCAGGAGGGAATCGGCACCCGAGGCAAGAAGCTTCGAGACGAGTGGATGAGTAGCTTTGATAACTACAAGAAGGATCACAAGCAACTCGCAGACCATCTTTACAAGATGCAAAAACGAGAGCTTCCCGACGGTTGGGACAAAGATCTTCCTGTGTTCGAAGCAGATCCGAAGGGTCTCGCCGGCCGTCAGGCCTCCGAAAAGGTCTTGAATGCTCTTGCGCCCAACATTCCCTGGTTGATTGGAGGAGCCGCTGATCTGGCGCCATCGACGAAGACCAGACTCGGCTTTGAGGGAGCCGGTGACTTCTCAGCTGAAGATTACTCCGGTCGAAACATGCACTTTGGCATTCGCGAGTTCGCCATGACCTCGGCGCTAAACGGCATGTCTCTCTCGAAGATCCGCCCCTATGGCGCCGGGTTCTTGATCTTCTCGGACTACGCGCGATCGGCGATCCGCCTTGCTGCACTCATGGAAATTCCGGTGATCAATATCTTCACTCACGACTCGATCGGAGTGGGTGAAGACGGCCCCACGCACCAACCGGTGGAACAGTTGATTTCCCTTCGAGCCATCCCCGGACTCACCGTGATGCGCCCGGGAGACTCCAATGAAGTCGTGGAGTGCTGGCGAATCATCGCCCAGATGACTCACGAGCCGGTCTGTCTCATTCTTACCCGGCAAGCCTTGCCGACTCTTGATCGCACCAAGTATGCTGCAGCATCGGGAGTCGCAAAGGGTGCCTACATTCTTGCCGACGCAGACGACGGGAAGCCGGACGTCCTGCTTCTTGCAACCGGAAGTGAAGTCTCCCTGATGATCAACGCCTACGAGACGTTGAAGGCAGCCGGAGTGAAGGCTCGGGTCGTCAGCATGCCCTCCTGGGAAATCTTCGAGGCTCAAGATGCTGCCTACAAGGAAAGCGTCCTCCCGGCTGCAATCTCGAACCGCATTTCGGTTGAGCAGGCCTCAACAGTTGGCTGGGATCGCTACGTTGGCCTCAGAGGAAAGGCCATCGGGATGGAGACCTTCGGAGCATCCGCTCCGCTGAAGGAACTCCAGAAGAAGTTCGGCTTCACCCCTGAGCACATTGTTGACGTGGCAAAGGGTATGGTCGGGAAGTAAGAAGGACCTTCTAAAGCGTTATTGATTCACTTGAACGCGGCTGCTTCCAGTTGGAAGGGGCCGCGTTTTTTTGGTTTTGGGGTTCTGGGCAGTCCGGAGCCGATTGCAGCCGATTGATGCACAAGCAGGCATCCTGAGAAGCCCTCATGCAGCTGGGGAAAAACGAAGGCTCTAGAGCTACTTGCTCCTGAGTTTCTCCCGGATCGAAATCCGCCGAGCAAGCGTCAACTTATCCTCGTAACCAAGGTCGGTTCGAGTGTCACACTCTCCCAGCTTCTCCCGGTCTTCGGCAAGTGACTCGTCCGTCACTTCCTCCGGCTTTTCCGCCTGGTTTGCAAGGATGGTCACTTTGTCGTGATCTACCTGCACGAAGCCACCATAAACTCCGAAACGAATCGTCCCTTCCGATGTTTCCATGCGAAGGATTCCGATTCCAAGCTGACCGATATAGGGCGCGTGACCTGGCATGAAACCAATCTCGCCCTGGTCGTATCCGGAGACGATCACCTTGCTGGCATCTGATTCAAAAAGAATCCGATCCGGTGTTACGACCGAACAGCTGAGTTGGCCCGAAGTCGTTGAGGTAGTCGCGTCAGCCACGGTTTACTCACCCTCTCCCTTCAGGGTCTCGGCCTTCGCGACAGCTTCCTCGATCGTGCCCACCATGTAGAAGGCCTGCTCGGGAAGATGATCGTATTCGCCTTCCACCATCGCCTTGAACGAGCTTACCGTTTCTTCAAGCTTCACGTACCGACCTTCCATTCCCGTGAACTCTTGAGCCACGAAGAAAGGCTGGGACAAGAACTTCTGAATTCGACGAGCTCTTTGAACGATCAGTTTATCCTCTTCGGAAAGCTCTTCCTGACCGAGGATCGCGATGATGTCCTGGAGATCCTTGAAGCGCTGAAGGATCCGCTGGACACTTCGGGCAACCTCGTAATGCTCCTCGCCGACAACTCCCGGATCCAAAGCACGAGACGTGGAGTCCAGCGGGTCGACAGCAGGATAGATGCCAAGCTCAGCAATCTGCCGGGAAAGCACGGTCGTTGCATCAAGGTGAGTGAACGCTGTTGCCGGCGCCGGGTCAGTCAAGTCATCGGCAGGAACGTAAATCGCCTGCACCGAGGTCACGGATCCCGTGTTGGTCGAGGTGATTCGCTCTTGAAGCTCACCCATCTCGGTTCCCAGAGTAGGCTGATAACCCACCGCCGAAGGCATTCGACCAAGAAGCGCCGATACCTCGGAACCCGCCTGGGAGAACCGGAAAATGTTGTCAACAAATACGAGCACATCAAGACCGGAAGTGTCTCGGAAGTATTCGGCCATGGTCAAACCACTCAGGGCCACTCGAAGACGAGCACCTGGGGGCTCATTCATCTGGCCAAAGACCATGGCGGTCTTGCTGATAACCCCGGACTCCTTCATCTCGTTCCAGAGGTCATTTCCTTCACGAGTTCGCTCGCCCACACCACAGAAGACGGAATATCCACCGTGTTCCTTGGCGAGGTTGTTGATGAGCTCCATGATGATGACGGTCTTGCCTACACCCGCACCTCCGAAGAGGCCGGTCTTTCCACCCTTTACATAGGGGGCCAGCAAGTCCACCACCTTGATTCCGGTTTCAAAGATCTCGGTCTTGGCTTCGAGTTGATCGAACGTGGGCGGTTCCCGATGAATCGGCCACCATTCCGAATCTCCACCTCTGGGAATCGGCGGAAGACCATCAACTGGATCACCCGTCAGGTTAAAGACCCGACCAAGAACCTGCTCTCCCACAGGAACGCAGATAGCTCCTCCGGTATCGATCACGTCCATCCCCCGGACCAAACCGTCCGTGGCAGACATTGATACCGCTCGAACCTGGTCGCGGCCGATGTGCTGCTGCACTTCGAGAACGATGAGGACATCCTCACCCGCGATCTTCTGTTTGATTTCCAGAGCATAGTTGATCTCGGGGAGCGAGTTGGGCTGAAACTCCACATCCACAACCGGCCCGATGACCCTGACAATCTTTCCAACGTTCGCCATGATTCGACCTTAACTATCCCTTGAGAGCCTCCACGCCACCCATGATCTCTGCGAGTTCCTGGGTGATCGCGGCTTGACGCGCCTTGTTATATGTCCGGCGAAGTGAACCGATGATATCGCCGGCATTATCGGTAGCAACTTTCATGGCAACTCTGCGGGCACTTTGCTCGCTTGCCTGAGCCTCCACGAGAGCTCGCAAAACTTTGATCTTCACGGAAAGAGGAACGATCTCTCGAAGAATCGTTCCCGGGTCAGGCTCGAAGATGAACTCGGTTGAACCAACCTTCGCCTTCTCCTCCGAACCCTTATTGGCCTCTGGCTCAGCCTCGGACGCCACCGGCAAAATTTGCCAATCGGTCGGATACTGACGGCCCGCAGAATGAAAATGGCAAAAGACAATCAAGAACCGCTGGATCTCTCCCGCCATGAACTGCCGGATAAACTTCTCCGTCATTTCGTTCGCGTCGGCAAAGCTCACGTCATCGGAAAGATGAAGGTAGGTATCCGCCATCTCGATTTTACGCGAGCTAAAAAACCGGATTCCCTTCTTGCCGGAAACATACAAGTCGACCTCTCGACCTGCTTCTCGCTCCGCGGAAAGAAGTTCGTTCGCTCTTCGAATGAGGTTGGTGTTGTAAGCACCGCACAAGCCTCGGTTCGACGTGATCAACAAGATCGCTGATCGCTCGACCGTGGCTGCGCCCTTCATCAAACCCGACCGCTGCTCTTCAGGAACCGCGGAGAGTCGATCCATCATTTCGTTAAGCTTTTCAGCATACGGAACCGTCGCGTTGATTCTGTCCTGCGCCCTCTTGAGCTTGGACGTCGCAACCAGCTCCATGGTCCGCGTAATCTTACGCGTTGACTCGATGGAGGTGATCCGCTTCAGAATCTCACGTGCCTTAGCCACTACGCATCCTTCTTCTTGAACGTTGCGAGGAAATCCTGTGCCTCACTCGCCATCTTCTTTTCGGTATCGTCGCTGATGGTCTTTTCACTTTGAATGGCATTCAAGATTTCCGGAGTGTTTCCCCGGAGATGCTTGATCCACCCGGCCTCGAAGGCAGCCACTTCCGAGGCCTCAACCTTATCGAGGTATCCCTTGGCTCCCGTCCAGATGGAGGCAACCTGCTCTTCAAACGGCATGGGGACATACTGGCCCTGCTTGAGAAGCTCGACCATACGCTCACCACGATTCAGCTGGGCCTGAGTCGCAGCATCCAGGTCACTTCCGAGCTGAGCAAATGCCTCCAGCTCTCGATACTGAGCCAGATCCAGTCGGAGAGAACCCGCCACCTTCTTCATGGCTTTCGTCTGAGCTTTTCCACCCACACGAGACACCGAGATTCCGACGTTAATTGCCGGCCTCACACCCGAGAAGAAAAGCTCAGGCTGAAGGAAGATCTGTCCATCGGTAATCGAAATCACGTTCGTTGGAATATAGGCAGACACGTCACCCGCTTGGGTTTCGATGATCGGAAGCGCGGTAAGGCTTCCTCCGCCTTTTTCGTCCGAAAGCTTCGCGGCTCGCTCAAGCAACCGGGAGTGAAGATAAAACACGTCACCCGGATAGGCCTCACGACCAGGCGGACGCCTGAGAAGAAGAGACAGCTGGCGATAAGCCTGAGCCTGCTTGGAAAGATCGTCATACACGCAGAGGGTGTGTTTGCCCTCTTCGTAGACGAAGTGTTCCGCCATCGCAACCCCTGCATACGGTGCGATATACTGGAGAGGAGCCGAGTTCTGCGCGGTTGCCATGACCACGATGGTGTAGTCCATCGCACCATGGGCCTTCAGCTTGTCGACGACTCCAGCAACCGTGGATGCCTTTTGACCGATCGAAACATAGACGCAAATCACGCCTGTGTCCTTCTGGTTGATGATGGCATCAATCGCGATTGCCGTCTTTCCCGTACCTCGGTCACCGATGATGAGCTCTCGTTGGCCACGGCCAATCGGAATCATAGCGTCGATGGATTTCAGACCGGTCTGGAGAGGTTCTTCGACCCCTTGTCGATCGGCTACGCCGGGTGCTCGAGACTCCACATAGCGGGTGTGAGTCGCGTTGATCGGCCCTTTTCCGTCGAGGGGCCGGCCCAGTGGGTCAACGACTCGACCAATCAGGGCTTCACCCGCAGGAACCGCAAGAACCCGATTCAGGCGCTTAACCGTCTGACCTTCGACGATGGATCCGTAGTCACCCAAAATCACGACACCGACCGAGTCTTCCTCAAGGTTGAGGGTAAGCCCGATCTCGCCGCCTGCGAACTCGACCATCTCGCTAGCCATGCAGTTCGAGAGACCATGAACACGAGCGATCCCATCGCCCGCCTCCAGCACGGTGCCGATTTCTTCGACAGCCACACTGGACTCAAAGCCCTCGATCTCACGCTTGATAACAGATGTAATCTCTTCTGGATTGATCTTCATGATTCAGACCGACGGTTGAACCTTTGTATTCTAGGTTTTCAGGATCCGCCCACAATTTTCAAAACATGCGGGCCCGCAAATCCTCGAGTTGGCGCCTAACACTCCCATCCAGCCGGATGTCTCCGACCTGGATGATGGCCCCACCAATGATGTCGGGGTCAATCTCGACATCCAGCGTTACTTTTTCGGAGAGGTACTCAGAAATGACTTTTTCAGCTTCCCGGGTCATCTCCTCTCCGAAGTCCTGGGAATAAACAATCGTCCCTCTGGAGAGTCCCGCTCGCACATCACCCAGTGCAAAGAAGGCCCGGCAGATCGACTGAAAGTTCACCATGCGGCCCTTGCGGACCAGCACACCCAGAAAGTCATGAAAAAGCTTTCCCGCAGGCTGCTGTGTATCCAGGGTTAACCCCAAGACCTTTAGTTTCGCCGTCTCCGGAACGGTCGGAGAAACAAGAACCCCGCCCAATTCGGGCGACTTCTTCCATCCATCGAGGAAGGATTCAACTTCCGCGACCAGAGGCTCAAGGATCTTCTTTTCTTCTCCAAGCTGAAGAAGGGCTGTCGCGTAAACGGTCGCCAGGGGATCCGTCGCAATCATTGCCATCGGATTGGCCTCCGTCTATGCATCGCTCTTACCCTTACCGAGGCTCGAAAGAGCATCCTTCGCCAACTTCTGGTTGTCCTCGGAGCTCAGATTTTTCTTCAAGACCTTTTCCGCGACCTTGATCGAAATATCCACGGCCTCGGTTCGGATCTGCTCCAGGGCCTTATCCCGCGCCAGGTCAATCTCGCGACGTCCGCGATCAATCATGGTCTGGGCTTCATCTTGAGCCTTGGATTCAATCTCTTGCCGGAGGACGACCGCGTCACGGCGCCCCTCTTCCACGATGGCGTGAGCTTCGGACTTTGCCTGGGAAAGATGCTCTTCATACTCACGCATCTTCACTTCGGCCTCGCCCTGCAAGCGTTCGGCGGTTTCCACCGACTCCCGAATGGAAGTTTCACGCTTATCAAGCGCCGTAAGAAGGGGCTTCCAGGCGAATTTGCCGAGGACGAAGATGAGTCCACCAAAGACGACCCACGTCCAGATGATGAGCCCAGGAGTGTCCTCGAGGAGAACGCTCAGGCCCCCACCTTCCGCCATGACAATTTGCTGTACAAACAGGTCCATGCGACCATTCCTGATGAAGCTGGCCCACCAGCAATGAGATTCATTACCGGTAGTCCAAACCGAAAGCTAGCCGGAAGATCGAATTAGCCGGTCACCTTGAGGGCGACGAGCAGACAGATGATGGCGCCGAAAAGGGCGACGCCTTCAATCAGGGCTGCGGTAAGGATCATTGCGCCACTGATGTTTCCTGCAGCTTCTGGCTGACGAGCGATGGATTCACAAGCCGCGGATGCGATGCGGGAAATGCCAAAGCCAGCGCCAAAGACGAGGAAGCCAACGCCGATGCCAGCTCCGAGTCCGACCAGACCACCACCAAGCGTCACGCCGGGAGCGGCAGTAACAGCTTCCGTATCGCCTTCAGGCGGTGCAGCCAGAACAGCAGCCGGTGCCAATGCCATCAGCAGAACGCCTGCCGCAACAACCAAGAACATCCATTTGGAGATTTGCCGTCTCACGATTCCGAGTCCTCCATTTTCTTCTATGCTGGCGCCCTTAGGACGCCACGTCGAGTGCCTCAGGTTTCCAATTGAAGCACTAGTGCTCCGGATGAAGCGCTGCTCCGATAAACACTGCGGACAAAAATGTGAAAATATAAGCCTGAAGAAACGCCACAAAAACCTCCAGGCACGAGATCGCAACCGCACCCGCCACGGAGGCAGGGATCACGACGTAGAAAAGCTGCTTGAAAGCAATGATGAACGCGACCAGCACAAACAAGATGGTGTGGCCAGCGGTCATGTTCGCAAAGAGTCGAACGGTCAAGGCAAAGATTTTGGCAAAGAGACCGATGACTTCAATCACAAAGAGAAGAGGCTTGAGAAGGGTCGGGACTCCGTGAGGAATCAGGTTGACCCAAAAACCGCCGATTCCTTGTTCTCTCATCCCACCCGTCAACATCATGAACAGGGTCATCGTGGCAAGACCTGCGGTCACACAGAAATGTGACGTCGGTGTCGACGACCCCGGGATCATCCCCAGAATATTCATGGTCGCAATGAAGAAGAACGATGAGAGCAGGTAAGGAGTGTAGCGGTCTGCATCTTCTTTCTTATGGAAGTACTTCAAGATGAAGTTCTCCTGAAAGAAGACGATGATCAGCTCAAGAAGATTGCGAAGACCCCGAGGAACCGTCCCCTGTCTGGCCGCTGCCTTGGCGGCAAGGACCATGATCAAGCTCAACAGAATCGCGGAGAGAATCATCCACACCAGATGATTCGTGATGCTGAGGTTGACGCCGAAGATCTCCAGGGGAACGTAGACCGTGCGATGAAAAACATGGCCCATCACGTCATCGAGCGGATTCCCACCACCGGACGCCATGGCTGCTTGCCCGAAAAAGAGGGCCAAGACCAGCGCCAAAAGCGTGGATGGGAGCCATCGAGTCGGCCCCGTCAAACTGGTTCTGCCCCTAGGCATTCTGTTCTCCATCCTGTCCCCTGATCGGTCGGGACAGGCTTATTTTGTCGGGAAAGAGCCACTCGCGAATCGAGTAGAGCTCCAGAACCATGAACAGGAAATGAAAGCCGACAACCGAGAGACCAAGCGCATACGGATTGACCGCAGTCAGCTGGATCAAGGCCAAGACGGCAAACATCACCATGAAGAGCCGAAGGAGAAAACCTCCGAGCACGGCTCCGATCAAAGCTGTGGGCGATTTCTGCAGCCCCCATTTCACCAGGGCAAAGCCGATCACACCATTCACGAGACTGATGGATCCACCGATGATGACTCCCTGCATGGCCAAAACGCCATAGGTCTGGCCCACGTACCACGCAACCAGAACCATCACCGGCAAGCCGATGAGGAGCATCTTCATCCAAAAGCCGTCAGGCCGACGGTCCACAGCACCATCCTCTTTTCTAAACATCGTCATCCTCCTCAGGAGGGGCGATGCTCACTTCCTTTGCAACTCCGCCATTCCCATCATTACTTTGAACGGACGAATCCGAACTCGGTTGGGAGTTCAGACCGCCAGGAAAGACGGTTCTTATCAGCTGATAGATTCCTGCAACTCCCCCGAACGCCCCCCCGGTCAACAGAAACCAGGGACTCGTTTCAAGAGTGTTATCAAGCCACAAGCCAAATGCAACCGGCAGCCCAACGACCGCGGCGAACTGCAGGCCGAGGCTCGAATACCTCAGATACTGCTGGGCCTTAGGTTGCTTGAGCTTTGCGATGAATTCGGCTCTTGCCTGCAGGGCCGTTTGGAGGCATCCTGGCCCCCTTTCAAGCGTGCAGGCTCTTTCCGCGAAGCCTCGATCCAGACGGTGTCGAGGCCCGCTTTTGGCCATGGAAGGCGGGAGCATAGCAAACCCCCTGGGGGGTGTCAAACTCTCTCCGGCGACAGATTTCCAACGGGATCGGATGATTCGAAAGGGGTATGAAAGCCATACATTGATCATGGTCATTACGTGTCCAAAATGCTCTCGCACTCATCCCGTCAGCGCGGTGGAAAACGCCGGTGTTGTCCGCTGCACCTGCAGCGAAACCCTTCGGCTTCCGTTTCCCGATTCCCCGACTCGAGGTCATCATCTCGTGGTTATCAGCCGGGCCGACCCGGTTTGCCCACTTTGTGCGGAAGCCCTGGCGGTGATCGAGACAGAGCGCGAAAAGAGTGTCCACTCCGTTCACCTGGATCTCATCGACATCTGCGACCATTCGCTTTTGCAATCCTCTTTTCCCCATGACATTCCCGTCGTTTTTGTGAATGGACGCTACCGCTTTCGAGGCCATGTCGAGCCCGTGCTGCTAGGAGCCCTCCTCAAGAAAGCACCCGCCTGAAGCCTCCTCCGCTTCGCTGGGTGCCACCCGTCAAGTCAAAAAAATTGAGCAACTGGGTGCCACGGGGCCTGTTTTTTCACACATAACCCAAAGATATGATTGGATTTGACCACAACATCAAAAGGGGATAACCTTGAGTGTCGATTCACTCATCCCCCTCCTGAAACCCACGAAAACTCCCCTCCCTGACCCACACTATGAAAATAGCTCATCTCATCGATCACCTTTCCCCGTCCCTTGAGACCAGAATTCACGATGTGGAGGCCATTCTGAACCTCCTCTCATCGTCCGGTGTTTCCTCTCAGCTTCTCCTTCCCCCACCACAAGGTGGGAAACGGGTCTTTCCGCTTCCCGGATTTGGCCTTCCCGTGCCGCTGCAAACGTGGCGCCGAATCCTCTCAAGTGACGAGTTTGCCCTCGCCCATTTTCACGGAGCGACGAGCTACGCGGCGAGTATGGGCATCTTTTGTCTCCTCACCGGCCTTCCGAGCATCGTTTCTCTGGAAAGGAACTTTGACGGAAAAAAGATCATGGCGGCTCTCGGAAACTGCCGCGTCCGTCCGTCCCGGATCCTTTGCTCCACCAAGATCGATGCTGCCCGAGCTCAGGAGCGACTCCCCGATCTATCGGTTGACTACCTGCCGTCACCCGTGGACATCACCCGGTTCCCCCGCGGAGACGGGCTTGGTTACCGTCACCGATCCGGGATCGCTCAGCAGAATCCAATGATCCTGATTCTGGGTCCGAATCCGCTGGAAGTTCTGGGAGGTGGCATGGAGAAGATTCTCAACCTTCATCAACGCAACCTCATTGGACTCCTCCCACTCGGTCAGGACAGCGAGAAGCTGCGACAGGAGATTGGCCGCGAATTTGGACGCGAACATCGCCTGCGTGTTCTCTGCGATGAAACACCCAGCGATTCCGTTCTTCGGGATGCGATCGCCGCCGCCGATATGGTCTTCGTTCTTCCCGATTGCCCGCAAGCTGATCAGCGCATCATCGACACATGGTGCACAGCCCATCCCTTGATCACCATGGATCGGGGAGAATCCGGATTGCTGGTAAGAAACGGTATCGATGGGACGGTCTGCGACTCCGATACCGCCGTGGTGAGGGCGATCGCCGAAATCTTCTCCGATCCGAGTCGGGGCGCAACTCACGCCAGAAACGGAATGGCTCGCATCCTGTCCGAGTTCGAAACGTCAAAAGTGATTCGTCGACTCTGCGCGATCTACGCCAATACGATTGAAGAGTACGAAGAGGGACCAGGCCGCTGGCATTGGCGACAGCTCCTTGCCGGATGAGACCTACCGGGCGGAAACGCCCTCAGCCTCCAGAGCCTTGTCGTAATTCGACAGCTCAAGAATTTCCTGGCGAAGCACCGATAGCAACTCTCGATCTCTACCGTCGTAGTCGGAAACATTGATCGGTTCTCCGATGTGAATCTCGACGACCCCCGGCGTGGCCTTGATGCCGGTTGGCGGCATGAGCTGGAGCGAATTCCGGATCCCCACGGGAACGATGGGGAGCTCGCAAGCTCGGGCAAACAGGATAATCCCCCGTTTGAAGGGTCCAAGCTTGCCTTTTACGAACCGGGTGCCTTCCGGGAAAATCACAACGCTCCTCCCCACTTTTCGCACGTCGACCGCCGCGTCACGAAGAGCCTCGATCGTCTGCTTCTTGCGATCTCGATCCAGAAAGACATGACCGCTGAGATGCATACACAGTCCGACAAAAGGAGCCCGACGCAACTCGGCCTTCGAAACGAAACGCAAGTCTTCGAAAAGGGCGGCAAGGGAGATGATATCGAGGGAGCTTTGATGGTTCGATGCGAAAATGACCGGGCCTTTGATCTCATCATTCCCGCGGGAACTCACTTTGATTCGAGTCCACCAGAGTAGATTCCTCGCCCAGAGATGCTGCATGACCACGCAAGCTCTGCGCCAGAAAGGGTAGAGAATCAGGCCAAGAGAGCACCAGAACACCGTTGCCAGCAAAGCCATTCCCGTTCTCAGATAAACGATCACCTTGGTCCTCGGGTGCCTGGCGAATGGAAAACTTCGGGGTCAGCTATTTCGATCGCAAACATACCGGGCGATCCGACGGAGTGCATCGGCATAAGGTGAATTCGGCAACTCATCGATGGCTTCAATTGCACGATCTGCGTAGCGAGTGGCGAGCAACCTGGAGGCGGCAGCGGCATCTGTTGCTTCAATCCGACGGAGAATCTCACTCCGAAGAGCCAGCCGATCTTCACTCCCCTTTTCGACAGCCATGTACTCGTTGACCGATTCGAGCAGCTTGGGATCTCGCCGCAAGGCGACCAGAAGAGGAAGTGCGACCTTCTTGTCCTCAAGATCTGCAAGCCTCGTCTTTCCGGTTTCACTCTCCGCTTCAAAATCGATGATGTCGTCTGCCATCTGGAAAGCGATCCCCAGATTCCAACCGAACCGGGACGCGGCCCGAACCTGAGTGGCGGAAGCACCGGCGCTTCGAGCTGCGCCCAGTGTGGCAAAACGAAAGAGCGCTGCGGTTTTTCCTCCGACCAGCCGGAGATACTGGTCAAAGGTAAGACCGGTCGTCCCCCGTCTCTGAAGCTGAAAAATCTCGCCCTCCAGAACAAGCTTGATCGCTTTGGCCAGATCCTTGGCCAGCTGACGGGGATGGACATCGAGAAGCCGACGAAATGCATCGCTGTAGAGACGATCCCCGACCAGGATGGCCACGGGAGCTCCATAGACGATATGAGCCGCCGGTCGGCTCCTTCGCATCTTCGACTCATCGATCACATCGTCGTGAAAGAGTGTTGCGGTATGGACCATTTCGACCACTGCCGCAAGCTCGAGGAATGAATTCTTGGAAGCACGAAGAGCCCGGGCGGTCAGGCAAACAAGAATCGGTCGAATCCGCTTTCCCCCCGCGCCAATCAAATGATGAGCCACCTCGGGGACGACGGAAAACTCGCTGGGAAGATCCATGGCCAGACGGGCATCGACATCGGCAAGGTCTTCCCCGATCAAAGCGTGGACCATGTCCAGAGCTTCCTTGATCTCCGGTAGCGAAGCGGTGTTCCCCTTCAAGACCTCGTCCCCTTCTTTTGACTTTGCTTCTTGCGAGCCCCCGAGCCAACCAGGGAACCCAGATGGAAAGGCCAAAACGGCCTGACGTTGATCCGACCCGTCTTCAACAGCTTACTCAGGAGCCCTGAGACCAGATTTCCTGCCTGAATCATCTCGGTGAGCCGGGCCGCTCTGAACTTCTCAAGACTCTCTTTCTTCGAACGATCGGCCGGAAATAAGGCCTCTCGAGAATTGCGAAGGGTATCGAGAGTTCGCTCGATTTGTTCAAGATCACGCTCGCGAAGAACCTTGCTCACCATTTTCCAGAGGTCGCCCTCTGCCGTGAACTGCTGGGTTCTCTCGCCGTGAGGGGTCGATCGCGAAACCACTCCCCAGTGGAGAAGCTCTTTCAACGTCATGCTCACCGAGCCAGCGCTGATGCCCAGGCCCTCTCGAATTTCGAGTGCCGAACAGGGTTCTGGTGACAGGTAAAGGTAGCACCAAACCATCCCCGTCAGTTTTTTGAAGCCCCAGAATTGAATCAGGTCGCCCACAGCCTCACAGGTGGCATAGAGGGTCTCATCGCAACTTGGCGCCAGCGAAGTGGAGTTCTTCGCCAGCTTCTTCTCAGGGATGGTCTGGGATGTTTTCATCAGGAGTCAAATCTCGCTCGTGCATTTGCCGCTCAGGGGTCAAGTATTTCAAAAATTGTTGAAACATCAACCTGGCGGTGCTAATTTCCCTCCCAGTCAAGGAACCCCTGACCTTCAAGGCTCAGGTCCGCTTCGCATCCGTTAATCGAGCGAATCATGGTCATCATCCACCTTCATGACACTTGCACCGAAGAAGGGGCTTCTTCCCTCTGCGATGACCTCGTTGCCCGCGGAATCGAGCACAACCGGACTTCGGCGAACGGAATCCAGCTCCTGATCTTGAATGAGGCCTTCATTTCCCCCCTTCTCCTCGCGGAGCTTGGCAAACATCCTCTCGTCAAGGCGGTCGAACCCACTGGCTCCTTGCCGACGCTGACCCTGAGAAAAGAGGACGAGCGAGGCGTTCGCCCCCTGTCGATCCGAGGTCAAGTCATCGACTTCAGCGATCCGTGCATCCTGGCCGGACCGTGCGTTGTGGAAAGCGAGTCGGTTCTTGACGAGATTGCCTCCCATCTCCGGTCCCTCGGAGTGGGAATCCTTCGTGGAGGGGGCGAAAAGATCCGGAGCTCCCCTCATTCTTTTCGAGGGCTCGGTGCAAAAGGGTACGAGACCCTTTGCCGGGTCGCCGAAAAGTACAAGATGCTGACGGTTGCCGAAGTCGTGGAATCGGACCTCCTCAACGAAACCGCGAAGATCCTGGATATCCTTCAGGTCGGCGCACGCAACATGCACAACCCTCATTTTCTGGAGAAGGTGGGAAGCTTCGAGAAGCCGGTCCTCCTCAAACGGGGTTTCGGAGCCACGTATGAGGAATGGCTTTGGGCGTCCGAATACCTTCTCGGCGCAGGAGCAAGCTCAATTATCTTCTGTGAGCGAGGCATCCGCACTTTTTCGCCCATGCGTCGGTACACCCTCGACATCCACGCCATTCCCTTCCTTCGGGAGATGACCCCTTTTCCCGTGATCGGCGACCCGAGTCACGCCGCCGGCTATTCTCCTTTCGTCGCCGACCTTGGAAGGGCGTGTCTCGCCGCCGGTGCCCATGGCCTCCTGGTCGAATGTCACCCGGAGCCCGCCCGGGCTCGATGCGATGCTCGGCAAGCCCTGACTCTTTCGGGAATGGACGACCTTCTCCATTCCGTGTCGCCTGTGATTCCGCAAACGGCGGACCCCAGCAATCCCCTCACGGCCACAAATGAGAATTCCGTGGAACCTCACCCTCCGATTTCCATCCAATAACCGGTCGGGCCCGTCGGATAGGGAGATGGGCCACCACCAGGAGTCGATCGATGAGTCAAACGATGAAGAGCGCCGGGAGGATTTCGTGTCACCAGATCATCCTGACCTTGGCGGCCCTGATCCTCTGTTTTCCTCCATCAGTCCTGGGTGAGGGCAAAGAAAAAGCCCCGGCAAAAACTCAGAAAAAGAAACGGGAGATCGTCTTTGAAAACAGCTCCCGGCGTCGAAAGTTCTTCGACGCTCAGCAAGGAAAACCCCCGCGCAAACTCGTCTGCTCGAAGTGGATTCCCGGGGGAAAGTTCGATTTAGAGCAACAGAAGGGAAAGGTTGTCCTGATCGTCTTTTTCGGAAGCTGGTGCAGTCCGTGCAAGCGCCTCATGCCCCGGATCATCGAGTGGGGAAACACCTATCAAGATCAAGGTTTTGAGATCGTCGGAATCCACAGCATCAAAGAGGCAGAGCAGGCGGATGCCTACCTCAAAGAACAGAAGGTCCCCTTCAAGGTCGGGATCGATTTCAAGGGTTCGACATTCAAGCGCTTCAAAGTGCTCAATCTGCCTTCTTTCTTCCTGGTCGATCGCTCCGGGATCCTGCGTTTTGCCGATGTCTCCAACCACAAGTCTCGATACATGACCGATGCAATCGAAACTCTTCTTGAAGAAGAACCACCCGGTTCAGAGGCGCAAGAAGAGGACAAGGCGGCAAAAGACGGGAAGACGGACGAGTCGGAAAAAACGGGGAAGTGACGGAAGGTCAACTCAAGTAGGCTCGGAGCTCAGCTTTACTCGGCAGCCGTCCTGCGCATTTGATCTCCCCGTTCACGATCAACGCGGGGGTCCAGGACACTCCTCTCCTGACGATCTCGGAAGTGTCGTGAATGACCTTGATCTCCACCGCGCGCTTGAGATCACCCGCGACCTGAAAGGCAAGTTGATGGAGCCGATCGAATTTGGCTCCCTCCTGTCCAAGAATCTCCAGCTTCATGCTCACCTGGATTCCTTTGATTGCCGCCCCGAGCACCCCGTTGACAAGGCCCGATTCCGTCGGCGCCAGTCCATTCTCAACAGACAAGTGGTGATTCACACCACTTGTTACCCCAATCGTAGCTGACGTTCTGCATCAACCTCATCCCGGTTGATTCTCCTCATCACTCCCAGAACTCGCTGACAAAGCGGGTCTCCTGGGGTTAGTGCGTTATGCACCTGGCGAAGAAGCTGAATGGCAATCCTCAAGTTCCTGACGAGGTCTCCGTCAGGAGCGTCGGTGTAGCGCTGGAGATCATCAAATTCGCACCCATCGAACCAGGCTTGCCCGGCCCGGGAAAGACCAAAGTCCGGAGTCTTGATTGTCCCGCGAATGTCGAACTCTCTTTCCAGCTCCTGAAACTCGCCAACAACAGCAAGAGACTCCTCCTTGAGTTCCCGGATGGAATCCCCCTTCGGGGGCGCGTGCTCTTCTTTCCGTCTGCCTTCAAAGACGGTGGAAAGAATCAGAAGGAAGATCTTTTCGTCGGACAAGGAGTAGAAGAAATCCCGGCTGAAATACTCGGACATGTGAATTTCATATCCATTGACCTTCCCGGCAAACCGCCCCTTTTGTGCCAACACATCCCCCCGGATGTAGCCGGCTTCTCCCAGGAGTTCAATCTTCCGGCCCAGCATGGCTCGCTGGCGCTTCCAGGCTTTCTTGGTGCGTTGAAAGGCAAAGAACGACAGTTCCGCCGCGTCAAAGATTCGTTCGCCCATCCTCTGAAACAGGTTGAGGATCGTGGAGTAGGAGAGGTTAAAGCGTGAATTGATCGGATCGACTCGACCGAGTACGGTCCGCTTGATCGATTCTTTGGTGTCCCATCGGGTATCGACCTTTGCGTAGACGAACCCTTCGCTGTCGATCCCCTGCCGCCCCGCTCTTCCCGCCATCTGATAGTAATTCAAGGTACGCATCGGCTCAAACGAAACCCCATTGAATTTTCTCAATCGATCAAAGACGACGGACCGCGCCGGCATGTTGACCCCCAATGCGAACGTCTCGGTGGTAAAAAGAAGCTTGACGAGGCCCGTGCTGAAGAGGCGTTCGACGATCTCCTTGAAAGTCGGAAGCATCCCGGCGTGGTGATAAGCAACGCCTCGCCGCAAGAGGCGGCCGAGATCTTCAAGCTTTCTCAGTCCCTTGATCTCGTACTTTTCGGCAAGCTCATCAAAAAGCGTCGCAATCTTCTTTTCTTCGTCGGGCTGCAAAAGCCTTCGCCCCCGGTTGCGATGGGCGAATTGTTCACAGTCTTTCCGGCTGAAGGCAAAATAGAGGACGGGGAGCCTCTTCTGTTCGATGAGATAATCGAGTGGATCCTTGATCCTGCCTTTTCCCCGACGGGTGTTCCGCGCTTTTTGCAGGGCTGCCCCCATCTTGGGGAGAGTCACCACACCCTGCTCCGGAAAGAAGAGGTAGTGGCGAAGCGGCACCGGTCGCTCCGAGCTACTGACGACCTCAAGGTGAGGGTCGGGCCGCACCTTCTGAATCCAGCTCGAGAACTGGCGAAGGTTCGAAATCGTGGCTGACAACATGATGAAGCGAACTTCAGGTGGAGCGAAGATGATGGATTCTTCCCACACCGTTCCTCGCTCGACATCATCGAGAAAGTGCACCTCGTCAAAGATGACGTACCGAATCTCCGAGAGTCGATTCTCATCCTCAAAGAGAGTATTGCGAAAGACCTCGGTGGTCATGATGAGGACGGGAGCATCGCCATCGATGGTCACATCGCCGGTCATGATCCCCACCTTGCCGGGATAGATCTCCCGGAAGTTGCGGTACTTCTGGTTGGAGAGGGCCTTCACCGGGGATGTGTAGGCAACGCGCACTCCTTCTTCGAGCGCCTTTTCAATCGCGTATTCAGCCGCAATGGTCTTGCCTGCGCCGGTCGGCGCGGCCACGATGACCGAATGCCCGTCCGCTACCGCTTGGATAGCTTGGGATTGAAACGGGTAGAGCTCAAGCCCATGGAAATGGGTGATCGGCGCGTTCGAATTACCTTCTTGGGTCAAATGCGTATCGATCGAAAGAGGTGGGTAGTCATCCCTTGGTGCGACGGGATACGGCGCTCGTTCAGGATCCCCCCAGCTGGGGTGCGAACTGACAAGAAAAAATCATTATCGTTTGCCAGGACCCACTGTCAACGCTCCCCCCCTTGTCGGTCCTCCAAACCCTGCCCACGGTTGCAAGCAGGACCCATCGATTTGACCGGACTTCTCCCGGTCGATCCGGCTCAAAAAAAACCGAGGACGATCGAAGCCCGCAGTTAGCCAGGCGCTCTCTCAGAGCAACGATTTGCAGGGCTCGAGCGATATTGACCCGGATCCGATCCTTCCGGTCGGAGTTGTCTCACCTCGATCGTGTGGTATGATTTTGAAGTACAAGGTGCCACAAATAAGACAAGTGTATCATTCAAAAAGTTCTTATGTTTCAGGCCCAAAAGCCTGACCCATTCCGTTCAGGAGGTTTGCACCTTGCCCGGATTGATCCTCTCCCTAGGGACGAGTCTGCTCCTCATGGTCTTCACGGCGCCATCCGTTGAAGCCCAGGGAAGAAAGCCCCTCTTCTCGGTCGCGACCATCCCGTCCGTACTCAGCTCGTATGGGCAAGCATACGCAGTGGATGCAGACCTCCTTTACAACGTTAGTTCGTTCAATGTCGTGGCCGTTGTGGACCCAAAAACCAACCGGTATCTGAGACTCATCGACCTCAGCTCCTCCAAAGCCGTGCTCTCCTCCGGACTCGGCATCGCTTCGGGCAAGCTTTACGTCGAGGCCTATCCCGATATCGTGGTGGTTGACCTTGCCAGCGAAAGGGTTTTGACCACCCTGGAACAACCGGTCGTGATTGGCTCGACGTACGGAGACATCTCGGTTTCACCGGATGAACAGAGGGTCTATGCGGTGATCGGATCCTCGGACGTTGTCACGGTCATCGACTCCCGAGATGACTCGATCGTGGGCACAATTCCGGTGGGCCCCGACCACAACTCTCTCGCCCTCTCCCCGGACGCAAGGAGGCTCTATGTCACCAACAAGGAAGAGTCGACTCTCAGCATCATCGATACCGTGGATCTCGCCGTAAGACGAACCGTCAAGGTTTCTCCGGATGCAAACTTCGCGAACTTTCCTTTGCAGATTGCAGTTGCCCGGGACGAAATGGTCTACATCAACTTCATCCATAACAAGACCGGGGGACATGTCGCCGTCTTTTCTCCAGACGGCGACAGACTCGAAGATCTTGACCTCTCCAGGACCTCCACCGGAATCGCAGTTTCCCCCGGAGGAGATTGGCTCGTGACGGGAGGCGGTGACATCATCTCCCGCAACACAGGCAAGATCATGGAAAACCTATCGATTCCAACAAACGGAATCTCGACCGTTCTCTTTGCTCCGACGGATGGGCGATCCTTCATTACCAACATGAATCACCGCTGCCTCTCGACTGCCTCCGGCTTTCAATCGACAGGCTGGACTGACCGCAACTAGCCTGAAACGAAAGACTACTCCCATTTTGGCACAGGCTGCGTGCCACAAGGGCTTCAGCTCTGGCCGGACGAGGAACCCACCCTTTCCTTGTCCGGCTTCTTTTCTTCTTCCCCGTCCCCGCGCGAAAAGACGAAAAAAATATACAGCGCTACTCACGCAAAAGGGCTGAGAGAAACACGTACACGATCCTGGCCGTCACTCCCCACAAGACCGGCAATTCCGGGAGTTCGTCTTTCGAGCCACCCACCACAGGATAGGCCGTAGCAAACCCACTAACCTCGTATTCGGGACCAACCTCCGGCCATCCTCTCGGGCCAACCTGGACTCGGGGTAGCTTTCGATGGAGCTCGACAAGGTCCATCACCTTGACCGAAAAAACAGAAGCAACTTCCCGATCACAAGGACGGCATGGCTCGGGGCTGACCCAGAATCCGGCATGAGCCGCCACGTCATAGTGAGACGTTCGAGTCGGAAAGTGACCGAGCTTGCGAACCCCTTCGAATGCGCCCGGTAAAACACCTATCTCCTCCTCGACTTCGCGAAACGCTGTCTCCTCATCGTTTCTATCCGAGGCCTCGACCTTTCCTCCAGGGAACGCAATCTGACGGCCAAAGGACACGGAATCCGGACGCAAAATAAAGAGGGCCCGCATCCCATCCCCGGCATCAAAGAAAGGCATCAAGACCGCACTCAATCGACAATCGGGCTCCGGAACCCCCGGAGCTACAACCCGGCCAAGAGCCCGGACGAGAACCTCACGACTCAACCCGGGCTTCATGCCAGAGCCTGCTCAAAATCGGCGATCAAATCCTCGATGTCCTCGATCCCTACGCTCACTCGGACCAACCCATCGTCGAATCCAGCCGTCTTTCGCTCCTCCTCTGTCAAAGGGCCGTGGGTCATTGAGGAGGGGTGCTCCACCAGGGTTTCGACTCCACCAAGACTGACGGCCAGAGTGGCGAGCTTCACGGACTCAACAAACCGACGCGCGACGTCAAAACCATCGGCCAGCTCAAAGGAAAGAATGCCGGTAAACCCGCGCATTTGCTTTCTTGCCACTTCATGGTCCGGGTGGCTCGTCAAGCCCGGATAGTGAACCTTCTTCACCGCCGGCAACTCCGACAAGAATCGAGCCAGCTGAAGTGCATTTTCATTCTGCCGGTGGACTCGAAGCGGCAGGGTGTTGATCCCCCGAAGAAGTAACCAGGCATCAAATGGACTCGGGATCGCTCCGTTCACCTTCAGGGTGAACCAGGCTCGATCGATGAACTCCTGCCGGGAGATCAGGGCTCCTCCGGTCACGTCCGTGTGCCCGCCGATGAATTTCGTGGAGCTATGCGCCACGATGGTCGCGCCAAGAGAAAGAGGATTTTGATTGATCGGCGAGGCAAAGGTATTGTCCGCCATGATCTCGACACCGGGGCGACCCACCTGGGCACAAACTTCCCTGATATCCGTGATTCCCAGGGTCGGGTTCGCCGGCGTCTCGACGTAAACGAGCTTCGTTTCGGGACGCATCGCGGCGGCAAAGGCTTGAGGATCATCCGGTGAAACCAGAGTGCATGTCACGTTGTACTGAGGAAGTACCCGAAGAAATAATTCTGTCGTCGCCGTGTAGAGGGTCTTTCCGGCAACGATATGGTCGCCCGCTTTCACACAGGTCAAGACGCCGGTGGAAATAGCCGCCATCCCCGAAGCGGTGGCAAGGGCCGCTTCCCCCCCCTCCAGATCAGCCAAGGTGTCTTCAAGCACCTTGATGGTTGGATTCCCCCAGCGGGTATAGAACTTCTCCGGATGTTGTGCGACCGAGTACTCCGCCCCGAGCGCGGCGTTATCAAGCCGAAAGCTCGACGTCATGTGGATGGGCATGGAAAGGGAGGGTCCCGTCTCTTCACTTCGCCGGGGATGAACACAGCGGGACTGGAGGCCAAGAGATGATCCATGATCGGGGGGGGATGCCGTGCGATCCGGATTCGATGACGACATGAGTTGATCCTTTCCTTGGGGCGAGCGACGGAGCCACATCGTGGAGGCGGCAAAAAAAAAGGCACACGAGCGCATATTCTAGCTCGGATTGGATATCCGGGCCAGGACGCACTCGCGGCCTCCTCCGCCTCGCCCTTTCGGGGAGGATTACATCTCGTTGCTATCTAATCTACTCTGCGGGCCAAGGGCGAACCTTGTGAGTCGGCGAGATTTTCCGGGAGTGAACCCGCCTTGCCCGATGATTCTCGGACTTTTGCTTTCTTGTTCGCACCACGGGCTCTTTCCCCGCGATCACTTCGATACCCCCTCGGGAATCGATCCAAACTCGACGCGGCCTGGCATCAGCATCGGGTCCGGTGGTGCGAAACGAACCCAGAATCCCGTGGTTCTCGAATCCGGAACCATCGTAGGCAACCGTTCCACCAACCTCTTGAAAACACCAGGAGCCCACAAGATGAGCCGGATCTTGAGGAGCACGACCCTTCATGCTCGAGACGATTTCTTCCCGGGTCCGGGGCTTTGACCAGAGATTGACCTGGTCCAGGCAGCCGGCAAGGGCCTGATTCGGATCCATGCAACCATCTTCGCAGTCCAGTTCAACGCCGAGATAGATGTCACTATCCCACAATAGCTCGACCGAGTGATTCGCCTGGGCCTGAAGCAGGCCGTCCTGGAAGAGCTTGATCTCATTTCCATCGTAGGTCACCGCGATGTGCGCCCACTCACCAAGCGAGTGAGAGGAGCGTCCTGTCACCGGGTAACCGCCAACAAAGACCGTCCACGCATCCTGGTCGTCATAGCCATAGGTCAGGACCAGGCCATTCGCCATCCCTACTCCCTTGGCTCCTCGAAAGAAGGCGCAGTGTTGATCGAGGGTCGGAGACCTTCGAAGAACCCAGAGATCGAGGGTAAACACCTGAACGTCCAGGGACGCGTCCGCTGGGATCCTGACAAAATCATTCTTCCCGGAAGCAAAGGAGAGCGCCCCTTCTTTTGCCTGACCGAAGCAAGGAGTGGCGAGGACTCCACTTAGCATCAGTAGCATTATCCAGGCCTGGCTCTTCCCAAGAATCCTCTTCAAAACCTCTCGCTTCGTCATGGTGTGTTTCCTTTCCCATCAGATCGGCCCAAATCTCGTTATCCCCTACGAAACGAGCTCGGTTTCCAGCAGTCGTACGAACCGCTGTTCGGAAAAGAAAAGGTCTGAACTTGAGGGTTATGGAACTCTCAAGCCTTGATTGACCGAAGGTCTAAGTGTCGCATGATCCTAGTCATAAGTAAGTTTGACTACCGGACTCGCGAGAGCAAGAACCGGAGGATCTTGTCCACCCGGGGGCCGTAGGGAGGCGAGATGAGGTTGGCCGAATTGAACTTCCCCTTGAGCAGCACGGACTTGCAATGAGAAAAGGTGAGGAACCCCTCTTCGCCGTGATAACTCCCCATGCCGCTCATTCCGACTCCACCCAGGGGAAGATCGTCTTGCGCCGCCTGCAGGACCGTCTCATTGATGCAAGCACTTCCCGAGGTTGTCTTCTCAAGGACTCGGCGGGCCCGGTCTTTATCCAGATCGAAATAGTAGAGAGCAAGCGGCCGTGGGCGGTTGTTCACAAACGCGAGCACATCCTCCAGATCGTCATAACCCTTGACGGGAAGGACGGGTCCAAAGATCTCACCCTGCATTGCTCTTGATTCGTCCGGAGGCTCCAGAATAAGCGTGGGAAAGACCTTTCGACAATCCGCAGGCCGTACCTCTTCCCCCGGGTTGATCTCCACCACCTCGGTTCCCTGACGCCGGGCCTCTTCGAGAACATCCAGCATTCCCTTCACATGACTCTGGTTGATGAGAGATGTGTAGTCTGGATTATCAAGAACCGTCGGATAGACCTCTTTGATTCGCTTCTCCATCAAAGAAACAAAAGAGCGGAGCTTTCCTCGCGGAACAAACACGTAGTCAGGGGCTACGCATGTCTGGCCCGAATTCAAATACTTTCCGGCAACGATTCGCTTGACTGCATCCGCAAGAGGAAAGGACTCGTGCAAGATTACCGGAGATTTCCCTCCGAGTTCGAGGGTCACCGGAGTCAGATTCTTCGCCGCCTCTTGCATGACGCTTCTGCCGGCCTCGACCGACCCGGTAAAGAAGAGATGATCAAGAGGTAGCTGACAGAGCTGTCTCCCGACCTCGGGCCCTCCCTTGACGAGAGCGACTTCGTCCGGAGAAAAGACCTCCGAAAAGAGCTCCTCCATCACCTGGGTGGTTGCCGGAGTCTTTTCGGATGGCTTGATCAATACCCGGTTGCCGGCGGCAATCGCGTAAGTAAGAGGCACCAGAGTCAGATAGAACGGATAGTTCCACGGAGACAGGATTGCCACGACTCCCTTGGGTTGGGGCAGCACCCGAGCCCGTGCCGGTTGAAACGTCAGGCTTACGTGCCTGCGCCTTGGCTTCATCCATTTCTTCAGGTGCTTCCTCGTGAACTGGAGCTGGGAAGCGCTGGCGAAGACTTCGGAAAGTAAGGTCTCGTGGCGAGATCGACTCCCGAAATCAGAAACCACCGCGTCCACGATCTCCTGTTCCCGGGAAAGGACTCCTTCGTGGAGACGCTTCAGAGATTGCTCGCGGGCAGTATAGGAAGGAGCGCCCTTCTCAAGAAACCCCTGACGCTGACAGGAAAAGATGTGGGCAAGATCGATGGAACGCTCTTTCGCCGTCACTTGGGGCGATTCGTTCTTCTTCCCGGGCTGAGTCGTCATGGTTTCTCCAGATGATCGGTGGCGCGCATCATCCGGCATTATTCATGAACGGTCAATCCCGAGGTGTCGAATCCTGAAACTCCGGGAACATTTCGGACCAGATCTTCCGCCAGAAGAACCCACTCCTTCGCCGCCTCACCGGTGCAGACCAACGTTTCTTCATTCACGGACAGGGTCACAGACGAGGGAGGGACAAGAATCTTCACCGCTCGCCTGAGAACGAAGGTCGGATCAAGAGAAAGGTAGTTCTCCCAGGACTCCGTCACCTCGGAAGATTCGAAATCGAATTCCCGCAGAAAGCTCTGTGGAGCGCGGGACAGGCGATCTCTTAGTCCCCGAATGAAGAACTTCCCATCTCGCTTCCCCTCGGAAACGACAATGATTCCCGCCTCACCCCGGAGGGTTTCCACGTACCGGGACCACCGGGCATTCTCCACCGCGGAAAAGACGATCCAGACCACCAGAAGGAGAACCGAAACATTGAGAAGAAAGAAGAAACCGACGCCAAAGGAGAGCCTCCTTTTCGGCTCGACTCTGGCCGCAATACAGCATTTCTCAAGTTCCGGCACCGCCGCTTCAAAGAGAGAAGGATCCCCCTCAAATGCGGAAAGCTCTCCTGCTAGCTCCACGTGGATCCGGTTCAACCCATCCTGCATCAACTCTCTCAGGCTAAGCGGAGCCCTGCCGGAGTACACCACCGCCATCATGGCCGACCGGCCCCGCTCGATCCAGATCGTGAACTTTCCCACCTGCAACGAGTCGAGGCATTCCTCGGAACCTGCGCCGAATGAATCACGAACGAACTCCTGAATCGCAGTAAACATCCCGGATACGATGTCCGCGTCTTGAATTCCTTCCTCCGTCGATACGTGGGAAAGCAGCAACCCTGTTTCAGCGTGAATGAGGAAGACCTGCTCCACCCGGTAGAGAAGGCTCCTCATCAAGGCCACTTCGGCAAAGGGCCTTCCTGTCCGAAAAGCCTCCACCCTCCACTGAAGGCCCTTCCAGGAGAGACTGTTCTCGAGGGTTGTGTTGAAACCCTGAATCATGGACCGCACCGTGTCGGCGATTGACTTACGAATCGCCGGCATCATCACGGGGGACAGGGCCTCAACAATCTGTTCGGGATTCTTGCGAACCGAAATGTGGAGAGTCTCCTCGATCGCCGGCGCAAGCGCTTGAGAAACGTGATGATCCGTCTTGTTCCGGAGCCGGATCGCATGAGGAAGAACTCGTGCCACCTCTTCGGCATAATCCTTGGGATCCGCCGGGGGGCCGCTCTTTCCCGGACGATTTGCATCATCTCCGAGGATCAGCTGACGAAGCTCGAGGATCGCCTGTTTTTCCTCGTCCGAGCTCGACTCGTCGGCTTTGGACCTCGTCCCTTTTTGCGGGTCCGGACTCATTACTGGACCCCGGGTTGCGGCTCGGTCGATGGGCCGTCCGTTGATTCACCCGGATCCCCGTGATCGGTTTTCCCCGGTTCTTCCTCGCCCCCGATCAACATTTCATCTGCAATCTTCTGGAACATCGAAGACAGAACCGATCGACTTACCTTCTCCTCTTGAACCCGTCCGAGCCGTTGATCGACATCGCCGACCAGCTTGTTCAGTCGGGCTGACAGGTCTTCGTGTTGATTCTGAAGCCGGCTAAACAGCTCGTCTAGTCTCGTCTGGATCTTGATTTCGAGATCAAGCAAACTCTGCTGCGAGGTCGTTGCCAGGGAATCAATCCCCTGGGAAAGATCCTCGACCGCGTTCTCCCGATGCTCCTTCTCCTGGAGGCTTTCGGCCCGTGATTCCCTCGACTTCTTTTCGACGAGATCCCGCAGATGATCCACGTCTTGCCTGAAACCTTCTCGAAGACGCTGAAGTTCCCTCCGAACGTTATCCCCCATCCGATCCAGCTTCTTGGAGAGCTTTCGTTTCTGGTCGCCAAAAAGAATCTCTCTTACGCGTTCGAGACTGGGGTCCATCAAAGGGGGGTCAGGGCGTCCGGTTCCGGCCGAGGAGGGTTGATCTCCTGAAGGTGCGTCTGCTGTCTCCTCGCGAGGATCAGCGCCTTCTTCATTCGTGTTACTCATCAGACAATCTCTTCTCGCTTCTTGAAGGTGCAGGACTCGGGCACAGGCCGCGCAAAACCACGGAAAAACGCGCTTGGACTTGGATGGAAACCCAAGAGCGGGAACCATTTCTATCAAAAAACCCTAATTACCGAAACAGCCCACGGCAAGGGTTCCGACCTTTTTAGTATGATCCCCTCGCAAACATGGCCCGGGGAGTTAAAGATCTCGACGTGAGTCATTCCATTCGCAACATGCGCATCCATTTCTACGGCACCCGAGGGAGTGGATCCACGTTTCCAAATCGTGCCGAGCGCAATGATTTCAAGAAGCTCATGGAGCATCAGATTCTCGAAAAATGTTTCGAGGAGCTCAGCCGGCACGCTGATTCGACGGGCAAAATCGGGCCGACTATTTCCGAGATCCTTGGCGGCGAAATCAACCAGAAGAATCTGAGCACCTTTCGACGCCGCTTCGAGATCCCAGAACCACGAATGTATGGGGGATGGTCGACCTGCGTGCGAATCGAAACCGCGGACGGGTATGACATCGTACTGGACTGCGGTAGCGGATTCAGAAACTGCGCCCAAGATCTACAGACCCAGTGGGGTAGCCGTGAGGAACGTCACCTCCACATTCTGGGAAGCCACTCCCACAGCGACCACACCGAGGGATTCGATCAGGCCGCGGTATGCTTTGACCCGCGAAACACCATTCATATTTACGGCAACTTTCAGTTCCTCTTTGCACTTGACCAGTACCTGGGGATTTTCTCGAGACATGTGGGTGAAGAGGTGGTGGGTATCCACACCCCCATCAACTACTCGGTCATGCCCGCACGTTTTCAGGCCTACGAATTCCTTTCCCAGGAGCCGCAAGGTCCGGCTAGCAACCGGAAGGAACTTTGCGCACAATCTCTCGACATGAACGGGACTCTTCGACTCGGCGAAACTCGCATCACTCCCTTTCCCGTTTTTCACCCGGTGCCCTGCCTCGCCTATCGCATCGAACATGGGGAGAAGAAGTTTGTCTATTGCACCGATCATGAGTTGCGCCACGGTAGCGATGCAAACGACGCTCTTCATGAACCTGATGAACTTGATCGGCTGAGCCGGGAAGCAGAGCAACGAGTCATCGAACAATCTCAGGATGCTGATGTCCTCTACCGAGACGGTCAGTATCTCCGTTCCGAGTACGACGGCCTCATTGGCGTCGGTCAGGGAGGCCCGGTCTCCCGGGTTGATTGGGGTCATAGCTGCATCGAAGACGTGCAGGAAATGGCGTTCAAGTGCCGGGTAAAACACACCTACATCGGACACCATGATCCGAACCGGAGCTGGTCTGATCTCAACTGGCTCGACGATTCACTCGCCCGTGCTTGCAGCGACCGGGCCGAAAAAATAGAACTTGCTCAGGCAGAAACCGTCATCGATCTTTGAACCCATCACCGCTTCATCCCCAGGTTCACAATCCCGATCAATGAGCCACCATGGCGCGCACAAGCTCGTGAAATGCCTCCGAGACAGCATCACCGGTTTTTGCACTGGTGCGAAAAACGGGCCAACCTTTTTCAACCACGGGAGTGAGGCTATCCTCAATGTCCCAGTCGTCCTCAAGATCGAACTTGTTCAACGCAACGACGATGGGAATCTCACCGATCACCTTGTGAACCCGTTCGTGCAGTTCGAGCGCCTGATCAACCGTGACTTTGCGGGTACCGTCCATCACGAGAAGATAACCAGAGCTACCTCGAAAATACGCATCGGGAACACGGAAGAACTTATCTTCCCCCGCAATGTCCCACAGCATCAGGCCCACCGTTTCTCCTGCCAGGTCAACCGTCGTCTTCTTCACCTGGACCCCAACTGTGGTCTGGTATGTCTCGTCGAAACTTCCGGTAACCAATCGACGAACGAGGCTGGTCTTCCCCACCGAATAGCCTCCTAGCATGCAAATCTTCTTCGTCATCATTGGTTGAATACCTTGCGCCGGTCCCCGGCAGTGATTTTCCTGGCTGATCGGACTTGCCACTAGCCCGGATGAATAATCCGGCCTAGAAGCCTAGACTAGCAGAGGTCGGATAGGAGCAGCAACAGGAGGACCTGAGGAAAAGGCGGCACGACTCGTGGCTTGACGACTCCACGAGAGCGCGCCGCCCAAGGAGGGAGCCCGCACCCCCTCGTCTTCAACAGGAGGGTATCCCCTTGGATATTGATGGAAGAAGGCGAAACGAAGCGTGGTCTTGCAGAGGGACAAGCAGAGGCAACAGGGTTCATCCTCAGGCCTGAGAGCTTTTCAGAGGGCTGCCTGAAGAAACGGGGTCGACACGCCGAACCCGCAACCGATGGCCCCGGTTGCCTCTGATCGTCCCTCTGCAGGTTCAAAGAGTGCCGTTTGCGCCGAAATCAAAGATTACGAACCAGGAGCAAAGGACGATATCGGGACAACTCTGGAGATCGCGGTTCGAAAAACCTGATCAGTCAAGAGAAGTCAGGCCCTCACGGACGGCGAACTTGGTTAGCTCCGCTACGCTCCTGAGGTTAAGCTTGTTCATGATCTTCTGGCGATGGGTTTCAACGGTCTTGACGCTGATGTGAAGAGCCGCGCCAATCTCCTTGCTGCTGTTTCCCTCAGCCAGGGATTGCAACACTTCTTTTTCTTTCGGGGTGAGAATATCCAGCACACTCGACCTGGCTTCGTCGCCGAGTTTTCGCACGTAGTCATCCACCACGATACCGGTAATGTCACGGCCAAGATACATCCCACCCCCCACGACGACTTTCATGGCCTCGGCAAGCTCATCAAAGGCACAATCTTTGAGGAGATATGCGGACGCCCCCGCCTGAAGCATACGAGCCACATAGGGAACATCCGCATGCATGGAAAGCCCGATGACCCGCACAGCATCGTTGTGAGCCTTGATCTTCCGGGTCGCCTCGAATCCGTTCAGATCGGGCATGGCAACATCCATGATCACCAGATTCGGAGATAGCTCGTTAACGAGTCGCACGGCGGTACGCCCGTCGGTCGCCTCGGCAATCACCTCGCATCCCGTCATGTTGGAAAGGAGGCTCCTTAGCCCCTCGCGAACAATCCGGTGGTCATCGACGAGAATGATTCTGGTTACCATGATGATCCTTCCAGAGGCAGAACCTCAACCTATTCGATTTCAGAGGATTCCGGACGATGGTCAGAGGAAGCGGGGGTTCTCAAGGTTACCCGTGTTCCTCCGCCAACTCTCGAGTCCAAACGAAAACTTCCCCCCAGATGATCCAATCTCTCCCGGACATTGAAGAGCCCAAAGCCACCGTCTTTGCTCACTTGAAATTCCATTCGATCTGCATCAAACCCAACTCCATCATCTTCTACGACGACCTCAAGAGACTCTCCTGCTGGCCCGATAGAAACCAAAACCTCAGTCGCCTTGGCGTGCTTCCTCACGTTATGTAAGAGTTCGCGAACCGACTGAAAAAGAACCACCTGCATGTTCTCTCCCATAAAAGGTGTCTCGCCCAGATTCTCATATTTGATGGAAAGTCCGGTTGCACCGGACACGCGATCAACAAGACTTCGAAGAGCATCGGTCAGCCCAAGATCAAAAAGGGCCGGGGAGCCGAGCTCAAAAACAAGGGAGCGGGTCGCATCGATTGCCCCTTTGATCGACGACCGGACGTCCTGCAGATCCCGAGCGATGCCTTGTCCCTCTCCCGAAGACAACACTCCCAGCCTCATCTGCACCGCGGCAAGAAGCTGTCCGATCTCGTCATGAAGCTCGGCCGCCAACCGGCATCGCTCCCGCTTTTCGGCGAAGATGAGCTGATCGGTGAGAGAACGAAGCTGCTCCTGGTAGGCGAGAAGCTTCCGGTTCGTCTTCAATCGCTCTTCGATCTCATTTCGAAGCTCTTCGTTTGCCAGCGAAAGCTCCTCGGTTCGCCGGGAGACCCGGTGCTCGAGCTCCTTCGCAAGCCCTCGGTATCGGTCTTCACTTTCCTGCAATCGGGTCTGGGCTCTGGCAAGATGCTCCAGGGAAAGACTTCGCTCTCGCGCGGTTTGCAGTACGGCATGAAGCCCTTCTCCCTGATCACCCAGGAAAGCAAGAAGAAGGATCCTCGGCCTCTCTCCTCGTAAAACCGTTGCCTCGAGAAGACTCTTCTGCCCTGTTTCTCCCTGCTCCATCCACGGGCCCGAAGAGAGGGTCTCGCCCTGCCCGTTCGTCCAAAAGGCCCTGGCATCGATGAGAAAATTATCGAGAAACAAGAATTCATCGCCCAGAGAAAGCGAACTCTGGACCAGCTGTGGGAAACGGCTGCGCAGATCCATCGGCACTTCGCCCATGGGACGAAAATTCACTCCATCGTCGGACTCAAGGCCCATCATGTTCAGGGCCGTTAGCAATCTGGAAGCGTCCATTTTCGCTCGTTCAGACTCCAAGGGGTCTGATTCATGAAGGTCGCTGAAAATTGTCCCGAGCCGCTTCATCATCACCGGCACGATACAAAGACTATAAGCGGCAACGGAAATCCTGTCCACTCGTGAGCTACACTGGTCCTCGCGTTCCATCGATGGAGGAGAACACATGTCCTATATCCTGTCCCTTGACCAGGGGACTACAAGCTCACGAGCCATGATCTTCGACCGGGCTGCCAGGGAAAAGGCGGTGGCCCGGAAAGAATTCACCCAGATCTTTCCCCGGCCTGGATGGGTCGAGCACGATCCGCAGGAGATCTGGTCGAGCCAGGTTGCTGTCCTTGAAGAGGTCATGGCCAAGGCCAAAATCGGTCCCAAGGATCTCGCCGGGGTAGGGATTACCAATCAACGAGAAACCACGATTCTCTGGGATCGAAAGAGCGGCGTTCCGGTCTCGAACGCCATCGTCTGGCAGGACCGTCGCACTGCCCAGCACTGTGAACGCCTGCGCAAACACGGCCACTCCACATCCATTCGCAACAAGACCGGGCTCGTTATTGATGCCTATTTTTCCGCAACGAAAGTCTCCTGGATCCTCGACAACATTCCGGACGCTCGGAATCGGGCCAACCGGGGCGAGCTCGCCTTCGGCACCGTAGATTCCTGGTTGATCTACAACCTGACGAAGGGAAATCTCCACGTCACCGACACCACCAACGCCTCAAGAACTCTTCTCTTCAACATCCATGACCAGATGTGGGATGAGGATCTACTCAAGATTTTCCAGATCCCTCGCTCACTTCTCCCGCAAGTGCGATCGAGCTCGGAAATCTACGGAACAGTCGAAGCCGATCTTTCCATTCGAGGAGCCGTCATTTCAGGAGTTGCCGGCGACCAACAGGCGGCAACGTTCGGTCAGGCATGTTTCGAACCGGGCCTTGCCAAGAACACCTATGGAACCGGCTGCTTCCTGCTGATGAACACCGGGTCTTGCGCTCAGGAATCAAAGAACAACTTGCTCACGACCCTTGCCTGGAAAAGAGAAGGAGAGATCACCTATGCCCTGGAGGGAGGAGTGTTCGTGGGCGGAGCCATCGTTCAGTGGCTTCGCGACGGGTTGAAGATCATTCGAACTTCCGCCGAAATAGAACCTCTAGCAGCGAGCGTCCCGGATACTGGCGGCGTCTTCTTCGTCCCGGCCCTTGCCGGTCTTGGCGCTCCCCACTGGGATCCCTTCGCCCGTGGGACAATCGTCGGAATTACTCGCGGCACGAGTCACGCCCACATCGCAAGAGCAGCACTCGCCGGAATCACATTCGAGGTCGCGGATCTCGTGAGGAGCCTGGAAAGCGACGCGGAAATGGGAATCCACGAGCTTCGAGTCGATGGAGGAGCGAGTGGGAACAACTTGCTCATGCAGCTCCAGGCCGACGTTCTTCAAATTCCGGTGGTTCGCCCCACCAACCGGGAAACCACAGCCCTGGGCGCAGCCTACCTGGCGGGCCTCGCCGTCGGTTTCTGGAAGTCACTTTCTGAAGTCGGCAGCAAGTGGGTGATGGACCAAAGGTTTGAGCCCAAGATCAGCGAGAGCGAGGCTACTGCTGTGATGGAACGCTGGCAAGACGCAGTCGACAGATCCAGGGGTTGGGATCGATAGCTTAGCTAGTGCTAGTGCCCTGAGTCCGATGTATCTTTGCAACAATATCAATGTCGTGATTTCTAATCTGTTCGTGCTTCCGTCATAGTCTGTTGTTGATGAGTTCCGAATTACCCATATGCATGCGACCTGCATGGTAGTAGTCTACGCTACTATCATGATTTAACAACATGATCCCGGCGCTTCCCTTGTCATCATTCATGGTCGTCGCTCCCCTGTCGTTTGGGCCTTGGATTTGGAGTCCGATGGGCGCCTCGCGTCGCAAATTCAACAGGAGGAAAGCATCATACGGGACGGGGGGGAAGCCTTCTCATACCATCTTGGGAGCCAAACGTGCGAAATGGTTGGGCGGTTCGCGGTTGCGAAAAAGGGGCACCCAACTCCCGCAGTCTTGCCGGGATTTCGCAAGCTATTGTGAGAACATAGCTTACAAGAGTATCTCCTGACAAGTCACTCGACATCTCTTCCGACGCCACAACATAACCCTTACCATCGCCCTTGAGTCACAAAGATCCAGGGAGAGCGTGGCCCAAATTTCAAAGATCATGATTTCTGAAGTTTTCTCTGCCCCTTCCTGGTTCTATCCACGCCTGGACCAATGAGTCGGAACGCGGCTTTTCCTGGGCGTTTCCGGACTTCTTCGGTATCCTTGGCAATGAAATTTCATCGCCAGAATCATGTGAAACTTGGAGAGCCATGTCCATGCGAGTTCTTCACTCCTTGCAATCCCTCGTCCTAGCCCTCACGAGTGCGGTCCTACTTCTCGCATCCTCGTCAGCAGCTCAGCAACAGAACCTCTCAGAGAGAGATCCTCTCACATTCCCACCTGCACCGACAGTCTCCCCTCACCCCCTCATTGTTAAAGAGCTATCAGCGTCGCTCAGTGGTAGGACGGTCAATGGAGTCACCATTGAGGTGGCAAGCCCAAATGGCATCAAGAGTGCCACTGTTCATGCGCTGGCATCAAAGGACAGGCCTCGAGGGGAGGACATCGCGGCCTTCAGGACGACGCTTGAGCTTCGCGCAAACTCTACCAACCACATCCTCTTCACGGCCATCACCCCGACGGGCACGAGGAGCTCCCCCACTGCAACAACCATTATCCATGACGAGGAGCCGCCGAGCCTCTTCATCGACTTTCCCAAACCCGGTGATGTGATCTCGACAAACTGCGTTGACGTGATTGGGCGCGTCGGCGACCGATTGAGTGGTTTCGAGGGACTCCGAGTGGCCGTTCGCGGATCGGACGGTCGCCTCGTTGAAGCAACCGTCGACGTCGGTGTCGGGCCAAACGGGACCTTCATTGCCGAGCAGATCCCGATCAATCCAGGATCAATCACAAGCATCCGAGCTTTCGCTGCCGACGTTCTACTGAATCAATCCACTACTGCCGTCGAAGTAACTCAAGAAGATCCGGTCGGCGCACAAATGGTGGAAATCTCGGGCAACCGACAAGAGGCCATGATCGGTACTGCGCTTTCCGAGCGCCTCCGCGTACAGGTACTGAATACCAACGGGAGCATCTTTCCCGGAAAATCTGTGTCGTTCTCGGTCACCCGATCCAACGGCGTCCTCAGAGAAGATCCGAACGACCTCGAAGGGCTAATCACCCTCCAAGTCGACACCGACCCAAACGGGTTCGCCGACGCGTACTGGACCCTGGGAAGTGACGCTGGATGTGGCAACAACCGTGTCCAGGCGACCTCGATGTCAATTGCTGCGCCGGTCACATTCTGCGCCTCCGCGACCACAGCACCGCCCTCACAAATCAACGTCGGGACCGGTAATAGTCAGGTCGCAGAGACGTCCTCAATTGCTCCCCTTCCCCTGGAAGTCTGGGTGAGCGACGGATGCAATGGCGTCGAGGGAGTTGAAGTTACGTTCAGAGTCCTTGAGAGAAACGGCCTCGTGAACGGCTCCTCCTCGACGACCGTCTTCACCCAACGCACGGGTCACGCCAATGCTCAACTAACCCTCGGTTCTACTCCAGGAAACAACCTGATCGAGGCAACCTTTCCCGGCAACCCTAACTCGCCTGTAATCTTCGTCGCACAGGGCCGTGAGCGTGATCCGTCAAGCCCTACACGACTCACGGGAGTCGTCCTCGATAACGGCCAGAGCCCAATCGAGAACGCCCGATGCGTCCTGCATCAGGGCGAACAGAACCTGGAGTTCATGACCTTGGCGGACGGTACCTTTGAGTTTCCCTCAATCCCCTTTGCGGGCCTGTGCCACCTTGAAGTCGATGGCACGACTGCATCTCGTCAGACGCGC
>JAJDCM010000338.1 GCA_029260825.1 Planctomycetota bacterium
TGCATCGAAAGTCTGCTTCTCGATCGAGGTGGTCGTGTAGACGTTCTTGTGAACATCCGGATCGAGGGAGTAGAGAGCAGCGGTTGTGATCTCCTGTCGTCCGGGGTGAATGACCCTCATTGTGACGGTATTCTTTTTGAGTGTTTGGTATTCCCGTTCCAGTCGGAATCGTTTGAGATAGCGCGCCTTGATGCCGAGGCGCTGGCTCTTCTTCTCGGCCTTGGCCTCCATCTTCTTCTCAAGGGCGACGAGCTCGGATTCCTCTTCGGGCGTCGCATCTTCCATCGCGATCCCGACCTTCTTTTGAAACTCGGTCCAGGCTGCTTCGAGGTCGGCACCGGTTTTTGCCGAGCCGACCTTCTTGCTGAAATCAGCGCTCAGTGAGTCTTGCAGGGAAAGTGCGAGAACCGAACTCGTGATGGCCTCGATCTGTCGCTTCTGTTCCTCGGGGGTCAGCTGGGATGTGCGAATGTTCTCGATGACCTTCGAGGTTTTGAATGCCTCGGCCAGTGTTTTTACCGGAATACCGGTTTGCGGGGATGTCACGCTGAACACGGTGTAGGCCTGATCGATGAAGGTCGTCGTCTGGCGGGGTGCGTTGGGGAGTTTCCAGGAATCGGGCTCCACCAGGGCGAGCTCGGTGTCTCGCAATTGCAGCTCGAAGACGCGGTTGGATTTGGTGGGCCTGAAGACTCGTTTCGTGAGGGAAAGGCGGTTCTGTTCGTTGTACTGGGGGAGGGTCCAGGACTCCACGTCGACCGAGAAGGGGCGTCCGAGAAGGCGAAGGTAGACATCATCCCCGGTGCCGGCACCGTAGTCTTCCCAGAGATGCCAGTTGAAAATGCCAAGAGTACCGATCTTGAGAACCTGGGCCGCTGCATACCGGATCGAGTCAAGACCGAGGTCGAAGTAGTTCGACGGAACGTTGATCCGGTCCCGGTGTTCGGTCTTGATCGCGGCATAGCGACCGACTCTGGGTTCCAGTACGAGGTCGTACCGCTCGGTGATCTTGGACTTCTTCTGGGTCTTCGCGTCGGTGGCTTCGTAGGTGTGGCTGATGGGGCCGGAGCTCTTGGAGAGGGCGAAGTCGAGCTGGTATTCGATGTCATCCGCGTTGTTGTTTGCGATGAACGTCAGAACTGTCTGGAATACGGAGATCGACGCAGCTGCCTCTGGCTCAAGGACAGCGGCTGCCGCTGCGGCTGAATTGATCAGCTGTCGGACGTTTTCGTTGTCGTTCTGGTCGAGTTCGACCACCCGGATCGAGACGAGAATGTCCTGACCGTTGTATTGAATCGGAGGAAAGAGAGGAATGTCGAATCGGGAGAGGAACGCGTCTTTCGTGAGGGCGATCTTCTCTTCTCGTGATTCCGTGTTGAGAAGGACGCGTTCGACGACGAGGGTACTCTCCGGTTTGTCGGGTTCTCGGATGCGAACCCGGACGAAGATGACGATCTCCGGGCGGTCGACCGCATCAAGGTAACGGAAGTAGGCCGTGTTCAATGTGATGCCCACGGTATCGTTCGGCGCGATTTTGTCGAGATCGTCTTTTTCGCCAGGATCCAGGACGGTATGAGGGAGAACCAACGTCTTTCCGTCCCGGTCCATCTTGGCCAGGGTGTATTTCCTGCCGGACGAGAGCTGGGCGCAGCCAAAGGATGAAGCCAGCAGGCAGAAGACCATGAGAAGAGAGATCGCGGGGCGCCGTTTGCGTGGAATCCCCGCAGATGTGGGAGCGCTACTCATATTATTCCCCTATTCAATCAGACCGAGTGATATTGATGGAGACCGAGATCTCCATCGTCGGTGCGATTCTGGCCAGAGAAAACGTTACACGATTCTGGGGGAGCTGTCAATGTAACGATTGTGTCGAAATGACGGGGGGTCTTCGACTTCAGTCCTTGATCGAATAAGCGACGCGATTGGTTACTGGGCCCCGACCGGAGTGATGACGGACCCGGCGATGATTATATGAGGTAAGTCTCGTGCCTCTGGAAAGATCGGCCGAGTTGCGATAGAATCGTCGAAAATCAGTGAGCAAGAAGTAGAGGCGGTGGGTATGACCCGCCGACTACATCGTCTCCTGAGTCTTTCTCACCCCAGGAACTCGGCCATGGATCGCCCCATCCTTTTGCTCGCTTCGATCGTCTCGATCTTGCTCGCACTGTCTTGTATCCATGCTCCTCAGGACACCCTGGAAACCCAGGATTCACCGCCGAAGCAGGACCGATCGCCGAAGCAGAGCCCGCCGCCGGCGAAGCCGGTCGATGGCGACGCACTGAGGGAATCGATCATCGCTCGAAGCATGCGAAAGGTTCGTCTTTTCGGCACGATCAGGATTCCTGCTGAGATCGGGAAACCCCCCGTGTCGCTGGTTTTCAAGCGGTGGGGCTACGTCCAATTCAGAATTGACCAGGGTGACTTGCATCGCCTGGGTCAGGATCGATGTCTCTATCGTTGGGATGCTGGAATGGTCAAGCCTTCTTCCTGGATCGCCGAGGTCGATCTTGGCTACACCGAAAATGGGGTGCCAGTTGCTCCTTATGAGATCTTCTTCCATGTGGAGAGTACTAGCTACGCCGGGGTCAATCTGGTTGTTCCTGATTTCGCTGAAGTGACCGTGCGCTGCCTTGACACTCTCGGACGGCCAGCCGCTGTATCGGCAATTACCCACTGCTGGGCAGCCGCAGCCCATTCGGGTTCTGGCCAAGTGTCCATTTTCGATCGAAAGCGATCACCGGGAGTTTTTGTTCTCTTTCGACCCGCGGGAGAATTTCGTTTGGGGCTGGGGGGGACTCGCCATCGACTTCTGAGTGTGCGAAAGAAAGAGGATTCAGAGCTTTCCTCTGAAGAAAATAGCGACGGGTTTGTGAGCGTCTCTCCGGGAAAAACCGAAGTCGTGATGACCGTCGAGAAGAGAAGTGTCTCCCGAGACCCACAGTGAGGATCGAACTTGGAGAAATGGGTCCGTTTTGGGCCAAGCTAGCCCCCGCTGTTTTCTTTCGCCACTTTGCGATTTGCCCACTCCACCGCATCTTCCGGAGTGGAAGCATAGCCGTCCGCACCGAGGTCACGCCAGAATTCCTTTTCTCCGAGGAGGGGATTGCCGCCGATCAGGACCGGAGTGTGGCGACTCTCGTCGTTTTCTCTCAGCTGGCTGATCAGGCGCGAGGCCGTCTCGAGGTGGCCTGGCAAAGTGACCGACAGGGCAAGAACATCCGCACTGAACTCAATGACTGCGCCGCAGGTATCCTCAACCGGGACGTCACGTCCGAGGAACACGACCCGCCAACCGTCATGTTCGAAGATGTCCGAGATCATCCGGATTCCGATCTCGTGGCAGTTTCCTTCCACC
>JAJDCM010000339.1 GCA_029260825.1 Planctomycetota bacterium
AAAAGTCAGATTTCTTGGCTTTAGTAAGCTCGGACTTGTCATACTGCCAACAAACACACCATCACGATAAACATACAGCGAGTCGGTACCGGTGGTGTCATTGTTGTGGCACGCAACGACGAAATCTTTCTGGCACTGCCCCAAAGCCGGCATCACGCCTAACGCAACAACGACTAACAAAGCGAAAAGAAGTTTTGAAGTTGACGTTTGATATCTGTACATTGCTTCCCCTATCTTCCTGATCATTACCTACTCACCTCACAAGAAATACACTCTCACCTATCCGGTTCCTGAGCACTCCACTCAGACGGAAGTTTCTCTTAGACAAATCAATGCCGGGAAAGAGCCTCTTTTGCCCGTGACAACGATCTCATGGAATAGACAATCGAACTGCGTTGGTCACGCTGAAGTTTCGCGGGCTTGTTGACCCCATATCGCGCACCAATCCCTGGAGTATGAAAGACGCTGGGATCCCCAGTCCACCCGATTTTGTCACAGAGAACGGAACACTTGGAGGGGCAGAGTTAAGTTGACTCACTCCTCTACAAACCACCTGAGGAATCTGCGGACTTCGCAAACACCGGAAGGGCTGCGGGTTCATTCCACTGTGAAGCGGAGTTGGATTGACCAGGCAACCGATCAAGTCATTCTCTCCACCGACGATAAGATTGACCGGGTTGACGGCAAGACCTGTCCAGACCCACAACACGTACGCGCCAGAAATAGGACCCGCAAGAGCGTTGTCGAACGACACAGTGATGTCTTGATTCAATGGAACCGAGACAGTTCCCACCTGACTGTTGACTTTGAGCACATCCACACGGGGCCCCACGCCGAGGTTCACGTTGCCGGCTGTACATCCTTGACGAAGCAAGATCCAAGCAGAACCGGGACGAAAACTGGCATCTTCCGCCCTCGACGCCCCCACCGCAAGATCACTGATCCCATCACCGTTCACATCGGTGATGCTTATGCCAGACCCAAAGCGATCGAACCCCGTAAGAGGCCCGGCAAACCCTCCCTCCGTGCTGCTGATCTTCTCGACCGGAAAGTTCGAGTCCACAGCCCCCGCCGCATCGAGCACAACCTTCCAAATGGCTCCCTTGTTCTGCGTTGTCGGATCTCCACCGACCTCGCCATCATCGTCTCCAAAAGCGCCTATGAGAAGAGTCGGGACAGGCGTGTCGAACGCATTCGTGGCATCAAGAGAAACTCCAAGAAGATCTTCGGATTCGAGGGAGCCGCTGAATCCACCACTGGTTACGCTAATCTTCTGAGGTGGATGATCTACACGGGCGGTTCCGTCAGAATTGAGGAAAAGGATCCAAACCGCTCCGGCACGGGATCCTCCGTCATCATCACCTGGAGCACCGACGGCAAGTTCAACGTTGCCATCACCATCAATATCGGGAAGTAGAGCTAGACTTTGTCCGAAACAGTCCATGTTCGATAGAACCGGGCCATTCCCAGTAGAAGAGGAGATCTTGGTAGAAGTACGGACGGTGCCATCAGAGTTCAGAAAGAGAATGTAAACAGCACCCTGCTCGTTGGTGTCGCCAGGAGTACCGACCGCAAGGTCCTTCGTCCCGTCTCCATCGAGGTCACCAATGCACTCTACATGACTGAACTCATCGGACATGTTTAAGGGCGGCCCTCCCCCGACTCCGCTTCCGATCTTGACAGGTGGTCTGTCAAGTCGCGAATTTCCCGAGGCATCTAGAAACACGATCCAAACTGCACCCTGGTCAAGCGTCCCGGTAGCACTATCTCGCAGTACTCCAACCGCAATATCTGGGATAGCGTCGTCTGGGTCAAAGGGACCAAGCTGGGCGATCGATGTCCCGAACTGCTCCCTTTGTAGCGGCATGGGGTTGAAGTTTGAAATGAAGCCCATCGGCCCGTTTCGCACACAGCCCATTGAGTCCAGAAAGAAAATATGAACCGCGCTCAGATCCGGCTCGCCAACAGCAAGCTCAGGAAAACCATCCCCATCGAGATCTCCGATAAACTCTACGTCATCTCCGAACTTCCCCCCCAGCATAGTGTTCGGATCCTGAGTGTTTTTTTCGCCGATGAACTGACAGAAGCCTTGATTGGCCAAGACTCCGAAGGAGATAAAAGAAAGAAACACGACAACGAATGATCGCTGACAGATTTGCATGTTCATTTTCCTCTTGCCAAGAACCCAAATCCCACTCCCCATCGATCATCGACGTAAGGGTCGATTATGCTTCGGCACTTCGATCCTTCCGAATCAAGACGGAGGCAGTTGGGGTTACCCCATGCTTCCCTGACATCACCATGCGTCTTATTTCGCAGGGTGCTCTTACCGTGCCGCAGGCCAAGATACGCTCAGAGAGCATGAAATGTCAATGCTGCAGAGAAGCCTCCCGAGTAAGCGTAAAATCGCAAAATGGGAGAAACCGCGACAAGAGGAGCCGCTGGGGAGACCAGTTCCCCATTGAGGATAAAATCATCTACTCTTGAGTGACCAAGCAGGGAAACGCGGTAGGATCCACTGCGGCACCCGACTCGGCGGATTCGACTATGACTACCGACAATGATTCCTTCTCCATTATCGAGGCCCCTTCCTACTGCGATTCGACCACAATTCCATTCGTAATCGCCACACGTCCCTGGTGCGAAGCCAAGTCGAGCATCAATCCCTGTACAGTAAAGACTATCGTCCGTCCGATCTGAGGCACCGAGGTGGAGTGCTAATCGCACACAGCTCTAAGCTCATATAACACGTACTCAGATTGCGTCAGGCTCCCTAGCCCACCAGATGCATCTATTCTTACTCTCTCTACATCGATCAAGCCCACGTCTAGGCTCGTTGTGGTCTGGTTGAAGTTCCCCTCACCCGTAAGAACCGTGATCCACTCGCCGTTGACTAACACAGACATCGACCAGCAACCCAGCCCGGTTCCTGGCAAAGCGTGATTAACTTCCACCCTTGTAACTCGCGGTGCCGTTTCAGCAAAAGCAACCTCCGCAAAACCCGAGAAGTTCCCGATCTGGGGATCTGAATCAAAACGGATGAAAGTCCCGGGATCTTCGTCCCGAATATTATCCGGGAGACCAGTCAACCCAGCGGCAGACTCCGCCGATGCAACAGCCCCAGGGTTTGCACAGTAGTTGCCAGTCCCTTCATAGAACGTGACTTCAACCGCGTTAGTTACGCTGAACCCGAGCGGATTCCCAGCACCGTCGTCTTCGATAATCCCCTGAATCATCAAAGAAATCGGTGATCCAACGCCACCATTAGCGATGGTCCATGGACCTCGCGGCGGACCAATGACTTCCGGCACAGACCCACAAACCACTGGGGGGAGACCAGTGCCGCGAATGCAGCGGAACAATGCAGGATCACCAGCGAGCGGACTCAAAGGCGTTGGGATCGCAGAACAACCCAATGATGTGCTCATTACCTCCAACGTCCTGGGCACTGAGGAAGTACCAAGGAGCACCCACAACACATAGCGCGGCGAGCTGGGACCAAGGGGAGGCGCATCAAGGGACAGCTCTATCGGCGAACCGACCGGGACACACGCAATTTCCGGCGAACCGCCAAAAGTCAACACCGGCGTGATCGAACTCTCTCCCTCGCTCGAGCTAACTGTCCCTCTTCGCGGATCAACGATACCCTCGAAGATCCGGATGGTTCGGGTCCCCTGTCCGGCTCCGGACGCAGTTGCCACCCTAACAGGATCAGATGAACTCACAGCTACCGCTTGCCCTCCAGATAGCCCGTCGTATGTCCTGGACCAAAGTCCTGCTCGAAACTGGTATATTGATGAGTCAATCGCAGCTAGTCCAGGCGCCGCCCCAATCCTAATGGGCTGACAACATGACGCTACGAATGGGCCGCCTGAATAGTGCCAGCGCCCTTGATCTCTCATAAAGAGGAATGCGTCATTTCCAAACTCAACAATCAAAACACCGCCACCAAGCGCCACAAGCAGCGGGCTTTGATCGCTCGGTGAGCAGATTGCCTGTTCCTCAACCCAGCTACCGCCATCTCCTGCGAAAACATACGCGGCCTTCTTCGCTAGTGGACGGCCAGGAAACTGCAAACTTCCAGCAACAACTACATCGTCTTCAATAGCGACGCTAAACGGGAAAATCAGAGAGAACAACTCCGTGACCGCTGGCGCCGCAACACCATCCAGGATCCACGCACTCCCGTCAAAACGATATATGAAAACTCCTTGCTCTTCAGAGTCAAACGGGTGGTCGAAAACTGGCCCTCCAACGGCAATAACATCGCCATCGATGTCTACACACCACCCGAACCGAGTATCCAGTCGGGGCGACGCCAATACTTGCTCCAACTGCCACGCCCCACCCGCAAAACGAAAGATGTGAACATACGACGCGCGCCGCCCGCCTGGGTCGCTTCCCACAACCAGAAGATCTCCCTGGAGCGCAAGCGACCACCCAAAGCTACGTGTCTCGCTGTTACTTGGGAGCAACACTCCAGATGGCTCCCACGAATCTCTGCTTTCATCTCGAACAAACGTGTGGACAACACCATCCGAACAACAAGTATGCGTAGGATCACCAACAGCGAGTAGATCTCCATCAATCGCAATAGTCGACAAGTCAATACCTGGGCCCGCGCCATCTATGGTCAGGACATGCTTTGGGTCAATACTACACTGACAAGATGCATCCTCAATTTGACAAAGAACCATAAAACACACCACCATAGCTGCAGTTGTTTTGAGCATCAACACGGCAAAGTCTCCCAGATAGCCCAACCTGTGGCCTTGTGCATCCTACCCTCTCCCTTCGATCCCTCTGCCCGCGATCTTTGGGTGTCCCATCTTCCTCCCTACCGCGACTCATCACCTCTCCCCCACATCGCTTCAATCCTCGGCGAAGATCCAGGTCGCATTCCATAGGAAATGAAGCGCATCTATGTGAACGAAGGTTGAACAATCCCGAACGGTGGGGACCTTCCGGATCCTATTCACCCAGGATCATCTACCACAAACGCCGATTCTATCGAAGCTTAGTCGAACTTACCAGGGGTTTGAGGCGTGCCTCAACATGAACGCAGCGTTCACGTAGTCCGTTCGCGCCTCCACACCATCATGAGTATGTTAGTCTATACCCCAACGGCAGTTCCGAGAGTCAACTCCAAGTCCTACCTCCAAGCCAACTCAAGTCACCACATGAACGTCGATCGATCCTGGTGCGTGAAAACGGAACTCTACATGAACGGAACAACCGATTTCAGCGGCGGAGCTCCAGACGGAGGAAGCTAACGATGCCACCCAGAAAACTCCCACCCGACGCGTTCGAATTCTACTTCGGCTTGGGTCCCAATCGATCCTACCGGGCGGTGGCCGATCACTTCGGATCGAGCAAAACGGCAGTGGCGAACCTGGCCACTCGCGAGGATTGGCGGACCCGCATCTCCGAACGGGAGCGCAAGGCCCAGGAGAAAGTCGAGGAGAAGGCCGTCGAGGCCCTGGCGGACCTGAACGGTCGGCACCTGAAGATGCTGCGAACCATCCAGGCGAAGGCCCTGGAGGGTCTCAAGAACCTCTCCATCAATACTGGCATGGACTGCGTCCGGGCACTCGACATGGCGATCAAAGGAGAACGGCTGGTCTTGGGTGAACCAACTGAGCGGACGGCCAACGACGTGGAGGCCATCATCAAGAAGGAGCACGAAAGATGGTTGGTACGACAGCCCTCCGAAGAGGCCCAGTCGGCTGGTTAGCAGCCCGCACACTCATTGTGGGGGATGAGATAGAAACGAAGGGATTCGCCTTAGTCACCGACCGAGAGAGCGTCAGCACATCACTTCAAGACGCCCGTTACAGTTAGGCTGGGCTGACTCCTTCCGGCACGAACCGCAACCTCTTTCCCACCCTCGATCACGATGCCGCCAGACAGGTGCACCGTATCAATGAACATGTTCGTGAAGGAACTTCCAGCATCCTTGTGGAAGGGGATAGTAGCGACGATCTCTCCATCAGCCAAGATATCTAGCGAGAAGCCAAAGGACGGAAAAAGGAAATCCCGAAGCACGAGCGTCCTCCCTGGAGGAACTGTGCCAACGACTGTGCCGTTTGCTTCATCCGTGACCTGGGGGACGAAAAAGCTCACGTCCCTAGACTCCAGCCCAGCCGCTTCCACTTCGAAGCGAGGCCCCTGACAAAGAGCAACAACAGATAGAACAAGGGCAACAATAGCCACGAGTGCCGTCAGGCGAGTCTGCATGGGTAGATTCTCCAAAAAAGGGGCTTGTTCTGGGTGAACCGGCGGAACGGACCGCCAACGACGTGGAGGCCATCATCAAGAGGGAGCATGAGCGGTGGCTTGTTCGGGAGATTCCGAATAAGGACATATCTGCTGGCCAGCTAGGTGTCATCTCAGTTGCCTCAATACACCTCTAAGAATCAGTCGCACAGTCCCAATTTTGCTCGATTCTTCGGAGTGTCTGGCACGTTACCGCCGTTAAGATGAATTATCCCACTCCTAGGATTTACAGCAACTCGACCATTTTCCGGGACGACTCCCAACCTTAAGCCAAGCGTGCTCGTAAACACCCGAAGACCCGGAACAGATCTCAACTGCTGAATATTCGCTGTCGAAGATTCGATACGGTCCTCAAGGCGCGAAGGACTAACTTCGATATCTCCGTTCTGGCGCTCGGAGACGACGGAAAACTCGGTCTTTCTAATATAGAGGTTCCCACCTCCGACAGTGACAAGATGGATATAGGGCGACCCGGAAGGAAGAGAGTCGTCTGAGTTCACACCGAAAGCATCTCGGAACTGTTGGAAATTACTCGAAGACCAGAAGAGGGCCAGCCCGGGAGCCCCAAGGCTAACGTCGCCAGTTGGACATCCGAATGAAAAAAAGCGGACCGTGCTTGGAATCACATGGTAGGTAGTATTATTTTCATCGTCATGAATTCCCACTCGGCTTGAAGAAGCACAAACATCGGTAGGTCCTACAACAATGAAGAGAGATCCGGCAAAAAAAAGCAAAGTCAAAAACCCCGTCCTATACACATCAACGACCTCCATGGAGAATCTACCCCCTATCGCCCAACAACAACCTAATCGTACTGAAAAAACATGTGCGCTAAAGCCCCTGTAGCGAAGGGCTCCGAGTACTGATGGCCTCTAGCGCTAGCGTGTCGCACATATGCCAAGCTTCTGCCTGTTCCTGGGCGTATCCGCAACTCGAATCGGGTCCCCATTCTCATCTTCGAGATCAGGATTAAGGCCCAACGGATTCCTGCCATCGACGCCAGGGCGAAGGATATGAATCCTCTCCACATTAACACCTATTGGGGCACGTGGGGTCCCGTCATCACTTATGGTGTCGAAGCGAGAGAAAACTCCTGATTCCAGAATGGACGACCGATTGAAAGGAAAATTCTCAACAGCCACAACATAGCTCGCCAACCCTCCCCTTCTTCGCACATGAAGCTTCCCGTCACCGCCGAGAAAAACATGGGAGAAGAAATTGAAGTCGTAATAGACGCTGGGACCAAGATCAGTGATGGTTCGCGTTAGCGGACTCTCTTCAGCAACGCTGCCGTCAGCAAGAACCCCCAGCGCTTCACGAAGCTCGCTAGATACAGGCCCCGAAGTGATCACAATTCCGTCATTCTCTGTACAGATGAAGATGCGCTGCAGCCCAAACGAAAGCGAGACAATCTGGTCGACTCTTACCCGATAACCGTTTCCTGGTTCTACCTCGACCCACTGCACTTCATCCTCGCCCAACGACACACTGGAGAGGAGAACTACCACGACTACGGTAGAGAGCATCAACTTCCCACGCATTCCATCAACCTCCAAAACCCAAATGTTGCGTTCGCCAGCCCAACGGCTTCGGGCCATAGTCCATATTTCAATTCACCCATCCTATTGCATTTCACCTAGGGCTGCGACCACATTCAAGAGTTCAAAGTGCCCACCCAAATATCTCTTTCTGGAATTCCCTGGCTCGTCCCCACCATCGATGGCTCATGTTTCCCATGGCCTCGATGGTGAGGCCCGAACGGAGACAAATCCAAGATGAATTCCAAGACAACTCCAAGAACCCCGAAGAAAGCCACTCAAGCCCCCGAAACAACGCCAAAGACCAATGGGAAGAAGGTGGCCAAGAAGCCAACCATCGGCGCACAGAGCGCCACGTCGCCGAAAGTGGGCCTCACCCTCGCCCAACTTGCCGAGTCCTACCTCAAGCACCTCGAAGAAATCGGCAAGTCACCCGCCACCGTCTTCTCCTACAAAATGGATCTCAAGATCGCCAGAGATCACTTCGGCGACGAGACTCCAGTAATCGACCTAACTCCCGAGAAAGTCGCCCACTTCTTCGATTCCGACGCCGTCACCAAACGGAAGAACGGAAAACCCAAGACCGAGGTCACGATCAACAAGATCCGCCGGGTCCTCCGCCTGGCGCTGGTCTGGGCGAAGGAGACAAAGCTGATCGACTCGGTCCCGCTGCCGTGACGGTCACCGAGGCCCTCGGACTCTTCCTCACCCAGCTCGAAGCCGACGGACGTTCGATCCACACGCGGGGTCAGTACGCACGACACGTTCGACTCCTAATCTCGTGGTTAGGAGACGAACCCATCAACTCGATCAACCATGAGGATCTCGCCCAGTTCCTCTCCGAGGAAGGAGCTACGCTCCGAGCCGACGGTCGACCCAAGAAGGCGACCTCGCTCAACACCCTGCGATCGAGCCTCAAGGTCTTCTTCGCCTACGTCCACCGGGCCGGCTACATCACCGAAGACCCGAGTCGCCTGATCCGACGGGCGATCTGCTCCCCACCTCCTCCGAGAGCCCTGAATGAGGACGAGCAACAACGCCTATTATGCACACTGGAGAAATCCAAAGACTTCGAAGGAGAACGTGACCATCATCTGATCCGATTGATGCTGGGAACGGGCATCCGGCTGTCTTCGGCTTTGGCGATCCAGGTCGAGGACGTAGACCTTGGTGCCCGCGAGATCGAGATCCGAACGGCCAAGGGCAACGCGCCCGACCGCGTGATCATGAGTCGGGATGTCGCCGAAAAGATCGGGTCCTGGATCCAGGACAACTCAAGCGGAGTTCTCTTTCCCCGCCGGGACGGGGAATCGATCACCGCGCGGCACGCACAACGCCGGTTCCGGCAGTGGATCAAGCTGGCGGGCATCACCCGGAAGGTGTCTCCTCATTCCTGCCGACATTCCTTCGCAATGAGGGTCCTGGAGCGAAGCCAAGGCGACCTCACCCTGGTCCAAGCGGCCATGAAGCACAAGTCGATCGCGTCAACAATGGTCTATTTGCGAGTCAACCCGGACCGACTCCGGAAAGTGATCGGATGATAGAAGACGAAATAAGAACCAAGCGCCTGGTCCTGGTCGACGGAAAGAACATGACTCGGCTTGTTCTGGAGATCAGCAAGGACGGAATCCCCACCTTGAATATCAAGAAATGCCGCCTGATCATAGGGGATCCTGATCGCGGAAGCGCTGTCGAGATTGACGAACGAGGTATCCTTCTCTGGGGGCATCAGGGGAACGTGGTCCTCGCCATCCGATCGGGGGAGGAAGGTGGCGTCATCCATTTCTGCGACCGAGACGGGCGCGAGAAGAAGCAGCTACCGTGACTTCTTCCGTTCGATCCGTTTGAATTCCTTGACCAGACCCGTTAGGAAGCCCTCCGGCTCCGTACCCAATGCCCGAAGGATCCAGAAGATCTCAACAACGTCCAAACGCCTCTCCCCCAATTCGTACCGCGAGACGAACGAGTGCTCCCTCCCGACGGCCTTCGCGAGATCCCGCTGAGACATCCCGGCGTCATTTCGGATCTCGACCAGCCTCTCTCGGAGGTGGTCGTAAAGCGGGCTATGCGTTGATTTTTCCACGCCCGCAGTCTGCGGGCGGAATCAACTTGATCGCAAAACGCGGGCACGGTAAGGTCCTTTTGATCTCAAGGTAACCGTCATTAGGAGGAAATGTTCATGTCGATCCCACGCCACCGAATCGCCCTGTTCATCATCCTGGCCCTCATCGCCGGATGCGCCCAGTTTCAAAGTCAGATCGAAACATCAGGAGGAAAGGTGTACGTTGGAATGACCACAGAGCAGATCAGTGGGCTCCTTGGCCCGCCCGATCACGTCGCGAGGGGATACGCCTGCCAGTACTCCACAAAGTTCTTCGGCTTCGTTCCCGGGGACCACACCGTCGAATGGGCCTGGAAAAGAGAGAACTCAACGATCGTCGCCTATCTCCAGGGTGGGCAGGTGGACTATCTTGCCGAGTTCCCCAAGACCGAATCCAAGGAGTGAGATGATACGATAGGGATGTTCTAGAGCCAACTCCAAGCGGTCTCCTCATCGGGACCACCACTTCCAAGCCAACTCCAAGCTGACGCACATTCCCGTCCTAAAGAAGGAGCTGGCTATGCCCAACGACACCGAACTGGGACTGACCACTCGTCGCGTCCCAGTTGACACTCTCCACATCGACCCCGCCAACGCCCGGAAACACGGCGACGAGAACCTCGACGCGATCGCCGCGAGCCTCAAACGCTTCGGTCAAGCCGAGCCCCTCGTAGTTCAGAAAAACACTGGACGTGTGGTCGGGGGCAACGGCCGGCTCGCCGTCATGCGCAAACTCGGGTGGACAGAGGCCACTGTGGTCGAGCTCGACCTCGACGACCTGACGGCCACGGCGCTTGGGATCGCACTCAACCGGACCTCCGAACTCGCCGAGTGGAACGATTCCACCCTGGCTCGCCTCCTCGAAGAATTGAGGGCCGAGGGCGTGCTCGACGGGGTCGGCTATTCCGAGTCAGATCTCGACGCACTTCTGGACGAAATCCAGGGCGACATCGATGCCAATTCCGAGCTCATGGAGGACGAGGTCCCGGAACCGCCGGAGGAAGCCACGACCCGGCCAGGCGATCTCTGGATCCTAGGAAATCACCGGTTGCTATGTGGGGACTCCTCCGAGGTCGAGGACGTTGACCGACTACTTGGGGGCGAATCGATTCACTTGGTGAATACCGATCCGCCGTACAACGTGAAAGTTGAACCGCGATCGAACAACGCGATCGCCGGCGGCCTCTCCTCTTTCAATCTTGCCAAGTCGAAGCGGACATCGAAGAAGTTGCGGGCTAAGGACCGTCCCCTTCAGAATGACTTCGTCTCCGACGAGGAGTTCGAGAGGCTCCTGGATGCATGGTTCGGGAACATCGCCCGGGTGCTCCTTCCGGGACGCGGGTTTTACATCTGGGGCGGCTACGCGAACATCGCCAACTACCCAAGACCACTGGCCGAGAACGGGCTCTACTTTTCGCAAGCCATCGTCTGGGACAAACAGCATCCAGTCCTAACACGCAAGGATTTCATGGGTGCCCACGAGTGGTGCTTTTACGGTTGGAAGGAGGGCGCGGCGCACAAGTTCCTCGGCCCGGCCAACGCGACTGACCTCTGGTCGATCAAGAAGGTCAACCCGCAGTCAATGATTCACCTGACCGAGAAGCCTGTGGAGCTTGCCGCCCGGGCCATCCAGTACAGCTCACGCAAAGGCGAAAAAGTCCTCGATCTGTTCGGGGGATCCGGCTCGACGCTGATCGCAGCGGAACAGACCGGACGCAAGGCGTTTCTCATGGATATCGACGAGCTCTACAGCGATGTCATCATCGAGCGATGGCAAAAGCTAACGGGGGGAAACGCCGTCTTGGATAGTGACGGGCGGGCTTTCGAAGAGGTCAGGGGCGAGCGCACCTGCTCTGGGGAGGGTAAGCCATGTTCTACTGGCTAATCACAATCCTGTCCCTTCTTGGCGTTATCCTTAACATCCACGGGTACCGCTCCTGCTTCGCAATCTGGATCATCACCAGTGCAACGTGGGCGATCGTCGATTACCGTCATGGGCTTCCCCAGCAAGCGGCTCTTCAAGGCGTCTATTTCCTACTGAATCTCTACGGTATCTGGAAGTGGGGCCGGCCTCCCAGCCAGACGGGATCCACGCGCGGGACCACCACGGAGATCTCGTCATGACTACAACCGCGATCATCGACAAGAACCTCTTTTTCGCGGACCTCGGATACACGCCGCATCCCGGTCAGCAACTCGTCCACGACTCCACCGCCTCCAGACGCATCCTCGCTTGCGGGGTTCGATGGGGAAAGACCAGAAGCGCCGCGATGGAGGCGCTCGCCGCGTCGATGGCCCCGGTATCGAATGCTATCGGATGGGTTGTGGCCCCAACCTACGACCTCGCAGACAAGGTCTACCGGGAGGTCATCCTCCTCGCCTCCGAACATCTCCGGCACCGAATCGTCTTGATGCGGGAGAGCGACCGCCGACTCGTCCTGCGAAACATGGCGGGCGGGACCTCGGAGATCCGGGCCAAGTCTGCGGACAACCCGGTAAGTCTTCTCGGCGAGGGTCTCGACTGGGTGGTCGTAGACGAGGCGGCTCGGCTCAAACCGACAATCTGGGAGGGTCATCTGTCCCAACGATTGATCGACAAGAAGGGATGGGCTTTACTCATCAGTACTCCTCGCGGCAAGGGTTGGTTTCACGAACTTTTTCGCAGAGGTCGGTCCGATGATCCTGACTACGTGTCTTGGAACGCGCCCTCGGTCCAGAACCCCCATCTCGATCCCGAGGTGATCGAGGCCGAACGAAGTCGGTTGCCCCAAAGAGTCTTCGCTCAGGAGTACGAAGGAAAGTTCCTCGAAGGAGCGGGCCAGGTCTTCCGAAATGTCCGTGAGTGCGCGACCGGCGAGTGGAGTGGCCCTTTTTCGCGAACCCATTACGCGGCCGGGCTAGACCTCGCCAAGGTCGAAGACTATTCGGTCCTCACGATCCTCGACGACGACCGAAGGGTCGTGCACTTCGACCGGTTCCACCGCCTCGACTGGCATCTCCAGGTCTCTCGGATCTCGGCCGCCCTCACCCGGTACAACATGGCTCGACTCCTCTGCGACACGACCGGGTGCGGGGAGCCTGTCTTTGAGTCGCTTCGGCTCGCGGGCACCAACGTCATGCCCTACCCCTTCACAGCGAAATCCAAGTCGGCGCTCATAAACAACCTCGCCATGATGCTGGAGCAGAGTCTGATCACGTTGCCGAGACCGGAGCTCTGTCCCGAGCTGATCGACGAGCTGGAGGCGTTCGAGTTCAGCGTCACGGACAGCGGGCACGTCCGGACGGGCGCTCCCTCCGGGATTCACGACGACTCCGTCGTTAGCCTAGCCCTCGGGGTCTGGCACCACCGAGCGAGACAAATGCCGAGCTTCTACAGCGGTCGGAAGTAGGAGGTTGCACCGGCCTCCGCTTGGTGGTCAAATGGGCGGTGCCACACGCTCAATGCCGACGATGACTCAGGGACCCGCACCAGGATCGGCCAGCCCCCTGGAGCGCATGGATTTGCAACATGCCCGCGAAGAAACCTCAGGAGCGCGAGACAGAGGGACCACAATCCGCAGAGGACGCCCTCCTCGTCGCGTACGAGGCCGCGCTTGATCACCTTCGGTTTCTGGAGTACTTCGATCTCTTCGTGAATAGCGTCGATGAATCTCGGATCGTGCAATCCCGGCTTTCCGGTGACAGGCTCAAGGACTTCCGCGATCGAGCACATCAGATCTGGTCCGATTACGATGCCGCCGGGGCCACCGTCGACCGTATCGCCGAGGCGGACGGTCCACGTCCCGTCTACGTATCCGCCGTCAAACTTCTACTGAAGTCTCGCGACGCATGCCTCGCGCGACTCGAGTCGGCTCTCCCCCTACTGGCTCGGGCGACGCCCCGTGCCACCGAGTTCATGGAGGTATGCGCCGAAAGCTCTCACGCACTCCTCCCGGACCTGTCCTGGGAGCTATCCCTGGAGGCAATCGCCCCGCCCGGGGCGCCAATCCGTACCGAAGTTGCAGCCTCCGGCCAGATACCCGCTGACGATATTCTCGCTGAGGTTCTCGCAAGCCAATGGCGAGAAGGATGCCATCGCTGCGCGATGATAGGGATCCCGTATCCCCCTAAGTTTCGGCGCTGGCTCGAGAAGGAATTCTTGGCGGCGAAGAATCTTCTCTCCATAGATCTGGCACACGGAAGTGATTTCACGTGGGTCCGATACAGGGGCGAGACCTGGAACTTCAACCGCACGCAAGAAAGGTGCCTCAGAATCTTGTGGAACGAACGGGCAAAGGGGGAAGGGTGGACACATCAGGACTCCATAGCCCACATCGTCTCTCCGGACTCCGTTAGCTTCCGAATCGACCAGGTCTTTCGTAGTCAGCCGGAAGCCCGAAAGGCCCTGATCGAGGCCGATGGCCAGGGTAGATTTCGATTCCGACCGACGGTACCTCAAGAAACACAGCAAAACACAGAATAAACACACCTCTGGCTACAGTTCCTACACATGCCCGCCTGCGAAACTTAGGGCATGAAAACGAACAGCCTTCTTTCGCTCCGAGCCCTAGCAAATGAGACCGGACTATCCGCCGAGTGGCTGAAGAACGAGGCCCTATCCGGACACATCCCGCACCTGAAGGTGGGTCGCCGACTCATGTTCAGCCTCCAGGCCGTCCGGGAAGCCCTCCTCCGTCGCGCGTCCGAAGAATGCCTGGACGAATCGGGCCCTAGTGATGGCCGGGGAGGGGCCCGATGACGGGCCCCTCCCAAATTCCCCCCGACGGCATCCCAGCATCCGTCGAAGAATACCGCGTCAACGAGGCCCTGAAGGCTCAGGAAAGAGGGTGGTCGCTCACTCCGCTCAAAGGTAAAAAGCCGATTCACAAAGGGTGGACTCAAGCTCCCCCTCCAGATCGCGATACGACCGAACAGATGGCTCGCAAGGGCAACGTCGGCCTCAGAACGGGAAATGTGTCGGGCATCGTCGTGATCGACGATGATAGCGACGACGGCTCCGCGGCGGCGGATCTCAATCTTCCTCCCACCCCCACAGTCATCACCGGAAGCGGAAAGAAACATCACTACTTCGAGAGCCCAAAGGACGGCCTTGGGAACTCCGTCCGAAAGCTCGGCCCAAAAGTCGACGTCCGTGCGGATGGCGGACAAGTCGCCTACGCAGGATCCGTTCATCCTGAAACCGAGCAACCCTACCACTGGGCACCGGGCCTGTCCCCAGAGGACGTCCCGCTCGCCAAGCTACCAGCTCACATTCTCAGTCGTCTTCGCGGCAAGAAGCGACACCCCAAGAAGAAGCCGATGAAGGTCGGTACCAAGGTAACGCGGAATCTTGAGCTCATTCGTTGTCGCGCTGAATCGGTTCTCAAGGAAGCCTGCTCCGACCTCCGCTCGGCCCCCGAGGGGGAGCGCAACGACATCCTCAACCGCCTGGCATTCACACTGGGAGGCTACATCGGAGCCGATGTCCTCGACCGTAGTCTTGTAGAGCTCAAACTAGGTCAGGCCGCCCTAGACTCCGGTCTCGACGACGAAGAAATCGGCGCGACTCTAACAAGCGGGCTCGACGCGGGGGAGAAGGAGCCGTTCGATATCACAAAGCTCAAGGAGCAGAAAAAGACCACACAGGTCGTCAAAAGGCTTACGGATCTCGGCAACGCCGAACGCATGGCCGAGCTCTTCCGGGAAGATATTCG
>JAJDCM010000340.1 GCA_029260825.1 Planctomycetota bacterium
CAGTTGCTGTTCGGCTAGGAGTTCCTGCCATCAAGGCCTCCAGAGGACTTTCACCTCCTAGTCACTTCCCGGTTCGCTTTCGCTTGCCGGTTGACAGCGCCGCCATGGCGCTGCGCGCCATGCCTGGCGCACACGAAAAAAGGAGGCCGCAGTCCAATCGGACTCCCGACCTCCTCAAATTCTTCCAACCCTGGATCCTCAGTCGACTACAGGATACTCATCACGTCATTCAACGCCTCGAATTGAACCCCGTAGTTACATCCGGCCTTCAGCTGATAAATCCCCGGTAGATCCGAATCGCTTTCGATTCGATCCGCAACCAACCCAAGAGCGCGGATAGCGTGGGCCTTCGTGTCCTTCGTGGTCCTGGCATCATCAAAGAGCTTACAGAGAGGATCCACCGACTTCGTTTCCCCGATGAACCCCAGCGACAGTGTACCGGCAAGGGGATCCATCGGACTCCTCGAAGAAGCCATGCTCTTGCAAACGTATCCAACTGAATTCTGACTCGAGAAGAGAGCAAGAGCCCGGGCGGCGCAGACGATCAGGTTCGGTTTTCCCTTTTCCTCGAGGGCTGACTTTACCGCTCCCTCGGCCTGTTTTGCGTCCATCAGACCAAGAGCAACCGACAAATGCCCTCTCGACTCCGGACTACCCTTTCCCCGAAGCTCCCGCCGTAACAAGCCAGCAGAAGCGCCATCGTTCATCAACCCGAGCGCCAGGGCAAAGCCACTTCGAACGGAATCATTCTGGGCATCCAAGAACCCCCGACGCACATGAGCAAGATCAAGCGGATTCGCGGCTCGATCGAAGCTAGAAATGCCAAGGGCCAGAGCTGCGAACACTCCCTTCGACGATTTTCCATTCTCGGTCAATGTGCGGACCAAGGTCTTTCGTGCCGGAGCCCCCCCGATCTGGCCAAGAGAAATCAGTGCCCAGTTCGACGCGAGAGGATTCTTGCCCTCTTCGGCCGTGATTCTGAGAGCCTTCACAATCCCCTCATCCCTCGGCTCCGCAACCAACCCGCAAGCGATGATCGCCGACCGAGCAAGATCAGCATCCGAATTCCCCAGGAAGCGCTCGATCAAAGGCAGCGCGGATCGATCACCGATGCGACCAAGTGCCGTGAGGGCATGCACCATGAGGCGTCGGTCCGAACCGGCGTTCTTCAGGACTCTTTCGAGGGCAAGAGTTCCTTCCTCGACCTCAAGAATTCCCAATGCAAGAGCCGCTGACTGTGCCACCTCAAGGGGCTTATTCAGCGCTTTGGCGAGAATGGGAACAGCACGCTCACTCTTCGTCAAGCCGAGGGCAAGAGCTGCATAAGCCTGAGCCTGAACCGAAACACTCGGTCGCCCCAAGAGCTTTCGAGCAAAAGACCCATCATTCAGGATCTCCTCCAGAATCGGAATGACCTGAGGATCCCCGTGGACGCCGAGCGAAAGGACAGTCATGACTCGAACGCGAGAACAGGAGTCGTCGAGGAGACGCAAGATGTGGGACAAAGCAGTAGGCTCTCGCAGCTTTCCTAGCGCCAGGACCGCCGAAGACCGTATATCACACGTCGAACTCTCCATGGCTCGATCGAGCAGAGGGAGCATCGGACCCAGAAGATCGGATCGGCTCGAACCAACCGGAGCCGGATCCACAACCAACGCTTCGATCGAACGTCCAAGGTCAAAGTCCTTGGTTCGTGTCGACCGATTCCCCGGCCCTCGTAGACGCCAGAGATAAGCGTCCTTATTCAGTTCCCACCAGTACTCCCACTGATCAAGGCCGGGCCCCTGAGACTTCTTCCGACCTCGACTGTGGCCTCTTGTCACACTCCCATGCCCCGTCCTCGGCGCTGGAGTTGTCCCCCCTCCCAACGTGACGGGACGAGGAGTAGCAGATACTGGAGGATCCGCGGGGGTCGGATCCGGGTCCGCAGTCGGTCCTGCGCTGCGGCCGGGATCGGGCTCGACAGTTCCTCCCGGTTCATAAGGAGGAAGAGGTGGACGATAGCCTCCAACCGGGCAAGTACTGAGTACCGGGGAGATGGGAAACGTGATCATCGCCAGAAAGGCGATAGAGGTGGTTATTCTTCGATTCATCATGTGGTTGCTCCTTTTGCAATGCACTTCGACGTCGTTGCCGGGTACACGCGGGAGCTACGCAAGAAGGGAGCCATACCGGTGGAGAGGAGCCAGAAAGAAACTGCTAACCAGCCCCCATTAGAGGAGTTAAAAATGCCAACCTGAAGGCGGGAAACGGGGTCAGATCAAGAAAATGCTACCCCAGGAACAGAGGTGTCCCATATCGTGCACGTTGATTCAGACCCACCCAGCATCCTGAATTGGAAAGCAGAATCGCGATTTCAAAGAGTCGAAAAGGAACTCATCCCGCTCAGGAAACTCGGTCCTTCGGGGACTCGGTGGCATCAATGGGCATGGGGACCAACGAAACGAACATTCTCTCATCGTATGCTTCCTGCCAGGAGGCCCCACCAACTTTCCAGGCGGCTCGGGTATCCTCATCGAGCCCCGTGTCGAAATAGACAACCCAACCACATTCAAAGTTGCCCACCCGAAACTTCGGAAAAAGGTCATCAAGAGGAAGCCATCGACGAACCTTATCAAGGTAGCCCTTGAGCGAATCACTGGTGCATCCAAGTCCGACCTCGCCCACGACCTTTGCGAGAATCGGGACGATCATGAAATCGCACACAAGGCTCAGAGTATGGCTGATCTTGTGTTTACAAGAACCACTCTCCTTCTTCCTCCAGATGCATCCCGGGACCTTCTTTCCCTTCCCGCGGTACTCAAAGACGAACGCATCGTTGACGAACTCCTGGGAATATCCCTCTTCGTCACAAAGAGCAATCAGAATCGCCGGGTTCAGAAAGAGAACACGAAGTGCCATCTCATCGGTGAAGGAAGATGCCCATGCCTTCCCCGCATAATGCCCCTTACCTCTTGCCCAGTCGACGTACTCCTGAAAGCACTTCGCCCTCTCGGGCTCATCGCCTCCCAGGTGCTGAAGTACGCCCTGGCATCCGGTTGCATGGCAATCTTCATGGAAGCAGGGCCCATGATTCCAGGGGCTGATGCTCCCACCATAAAGAGCTCTTCGGATGAGATCCTTTGGGGATTCAAACTGGCGCAACACACTTTCGTGAAGCTTCATCACCAAATCGAGATCGTGGGGCATTTTTGTTCCTCACCAGCGGAGCGGGATTCATTTTGTAGAAGAGTCAATCACCCCCGGGAAAACGATGCTTGGCGTCGGCACCCGGAGAATCGATCGGGTAGGTAGGATTTCAGGCTCAACCGCCCAGGCGCGCCCTTTCCTAACTACCGGCGTGGCATGAGAATACATGAGCCCATTTGTGAACGCAGGAGAAAATGATCACCTTCTCGTAAAGCCCACTATCAAAAAGACTTCCGAGGCTCAGAACCACACTCCTGATCCGCCAGAAAAGGGGTGAGCGCCAAGACAGTAGCTTTACTCCTCGCTTCCTTTCCCGACCTCCACCATCCACCCGGCAACCGGAAAATGCACCCAGGTCCCCATGCAACGCTTCCCCGATGCCAGCCCCACCGCCTTCCGATAAGCCTCCAGTTGCCCCCCAAAACCCTTGGCCTTCTCGATCATTTCCTCCCTGCCCCCGGGAAACGTCTTGTGATCGATCACGACGAATCCATCTTCCAACTCGACGACAAGATCCGCCGTCCCACGAACCTCTTGATCTCCTCTTCGAAGTGCAACCGGCCACTCCCGATGCAATTGTGCCCCCGGCCACCTTTCCTCGACGAACGACCTGAACCGATCCCCAGCCAAAACAACATCCCGGGGTGATCCATTGGCAACAACTCCATGATGCTCCAGCAATCCCCGGGAAATCTCCTCCTTTTCCCCCTCCGATAGACCCTTCACATCAACGCCAAGATACCCATGCACAGCGTTTCCGAGGCTTTGCATGTCCACGTCGCCCCGAAGCTGCATCCGTTCTCCAACCTCGACGGACTCGAGAGCTGTGTCCTTCACCCCACCTGACGAACTCGCAAGACTCGAAGCATGAAGAACCGCCGGCGCGCGCTCCTCGTGCCGGCCATCCACCCCGGCGAACCACCTCACCGACTCCAGGGGGATCGGCCGCTCCAGGCCCGGAACGAGATCCACCACTTCGAAATCGCTTTCACCGTCTGCTTGAGGCAACTCGAAAGTAGCCACGCCCTTTTCATCCTCGAGAACTTCGAGCCACTCTTTGGCGCCATCCGTGTCTCGATTCTTCCGGCTCTTGGCAGCCTTCTTCTTGACAAAAATCAGGCAATCCCTCGCCCGTGTCATTCCCACATAAAGGAGACGGGTCGCCTCACGCACCCTCTGCTCTTCAGCTTCTTCCTTCTCGGGCAGACTTCGCACGACCTCGGTCATCGGAAGGTCCTTGCGATGATTCGCAAACGGCCATGGCCAGTAACGGATCCACCTGTCAGCGAGCGGGTCAGCAAGCTGAAACTCACCAGCACTCATGACCGCCGGTTCAAAGATCCTGCTCTGCGGCAAGTTCCCGAGCTCGGTCAACACGACCCATGGCCATTCGAGCCCCTTCGCCCGGTGGTAAGTCGATATCCGTACCGCATTCGATCCGCCCGTAGCCTGTTCGTCTTCTTCTTGCTTTCCAAGGTGACGGAGATGAGCCAGCAACCCGGTCGCCGAACTCGACTCCCCCCGCCCCCGCGCCTGCTCCTGATACTCCCGGGCAATTGAAACCAGCTGCTCAAGATTCGCCAGGCGGAACGTCACGCTTCCCCAGCGACAACACACATCCGTAACTTCCGAAATTTCAAAGGCACGATGCAACAGCTCCGCAGGAGAAAGGCCCGAAAAACCCTTGGATTGATCGATGAGAGCCTGAACCACGGGATCGCCCCCAAACCCCGCGAGCGGATCCTCAGCTCCCGCAACTCCCTCCTTCTCTTCCTCTCCCTCTTCCACGAAGCGAGCCTTCAAACGACGCTCGAGCCAGGCATCATGTCCGTCTTCCTTGACCTGCCTCAAAAACGTCAGCTCCGCTGCGGCAAGAGCATCTCCCGGATCCAGGAGTAACCGATACGCCGCGAGAGCGAAAATGACCTCGGGACATTCAAGTAGATCCGGTCGCGCCAGATCCACCGGAAGACCCCGACGCGCGATCGCATCCGCCATCCGCACGCATTTTCCGTTCGTTCGGGCGAGCAAACAGACATCGCGAGGCTCAAGCCGACGCTCCTCACCACTCTTCTTGTCAACAACGCAATGACCCGCCGAATCCTGCAAGAGAGAGTCAATCTGCTGGGCAAGCGCGGTCGCCTCAGCCGGAGCCCCTCCCTTGCTGGGCAGGATCCAGCTCTGAAGAGCCGGCCCCTTCTGCCCATTTTTCCGGACGGAATCCAGCTCGATCTCGTGAATTCCTTGTCTCGGAAAGACGTCGCGAAACACGTCATTCACGAACTCAACAAGATCCGGCCGGGAGCGATAACTCTTTTCCAGCCGGTCGTGAAGACCGACCTCCTTCAACACCGATTCCATCAGTACCGGATCCGCTCCCCGAAATTCGAAGATGCACTGTTTTGGATCCCCGACCCACACCGATCTCTTCGCCAGTCCCGCAAGCTGAAGAAACAAAGCGAGCTGAATCGGACTCGTGTCTTGAAACTCATCCACCAGCACGAGGTCAAGGCGAGAGCGAAGTGACTCTCGAACCGAAGGTACGGAAAGGAGCTGCAGGCAACGCTCCTCAAGGTCGATGTAATCAAGAACACCTTTATCCCGCTTTCTTTCCTGATAGCAGGCAAGACCTCTCGCCGCGATATCAAAAATCTCCCGGGTGAAGCCCTCCACGTCTCGCCTCAAACGGGGATGCTCAAGATGACGGGAGGCTGCAGTGCGCACCCCCTCAACGAGTGACTCACTCTTCTTTCCCGTCTTTAGCTTGGAAAGCGCGGCCCAATCGCACCACTTAAGAGAGCTTGCATCCCGTCGCACCTTGTTGCCGAACTCCCGAAGATCCGAGAGGGCCTTTCGGGTGCCCTTTGTTTCATCTGTCTTGCTCTCGATCGAATCTTCAAGAGCATCGATCCCATCATCGATCGCCGTCAGCAAACCTTGCTCGATCTCCTGTGTATTACCCGGAGGCGGAAGGATCGAAAGATAACTCTGAACACTCTGATCCCCAGAGCGCTCCAGGTCTTCGTGGCTCATCCGATTCGCCCGAGCTGCATCGGCGATATCCTTCACGATGACGCGCCAGTCCCATTCCGCGTTCGGTGCCTTGTAGAGGGAGAGAGGCCAACCAAGCTGGTACAAGCGAAGGCCATCTTCTTTGGTTACCGTATCGCTGAGAGCACGATTGAACTCCGCCTGATCCTGACCTGCGCCAAGCACGGCCAGCTTCGGACTCTCCCCGAGCTCGAAAGCAAACTCCTCGATGAGCTGGAGACAGACGCTATCGACCGTGCCGATCCACGCCCGGCGCACCCGAAGCGCCGCCTCTCGATGGCCCTTCTCGAACAGGCGCACACGCACCCGCTCTTCAAGCTCCGCCGCCGCCTTCCGGGTGAACGTGGTGAGCAGCACTCCCTCGGGACGGGCCTCCTCGTCCCGAATCGCCTCGTAAACCTCTGTCGCCAGACGATAGGTCTTACCGCTTCCGGCACCGGCGCTGACGACCTCGATTCGGGTGCTCGTTACCGTTTGATTCGACATGTTGATCAGTCCTTCCCGGCGCCACAAAACGTTCGGTAGTTACAATACCGACAAGGAGCTTGAAGACGGATCCCCTCATCTCCAAATCCACTCGGATGCTTTCTTTCCTCCCGATCAACGAAAGGAGCGATTACGTTCCCCCGATCGAGATCCCGTCGAACCGCATCGTGAGAACGCTCAATGCTCCCCCAGACAATCGGCTCGGCTGGGCCCTCGACGACCGTGCAACCCGGAAATTCATTCGTGTGGGTGGAGAAGAGACCGGGGGCCGGCAATATGAAATATCCGGTGGGCGGCCACGGATCGGAGGCGCCCTTTACCAGGTGAGAATACGCGGCAAGCTGGAGGGCGCTTCCTTTTTGTAAGGCTAACCTTTTACTCCCCACACCAGACCATTTGAGATCCAGAATCGCCTGATTGCCGTCCCGCTCTCTCTTCAATACAAGATCCAGCCGCCCCTCAAAGGCGACTGACCCGATCGATCCGGAGTAGGTCGCCTCCGTCGATTCCACTCGATAATCGGACTCGCAAAGCCGACGGATGAGCTCGCCCATCGCTTCAACGATTTTCACTCGGACGAATGTCCGCTCCCTCTCCATTCCACATCGCAGCAAAGGAGCGGCTTCCCGGGGCAAGGATTCATCGAAGAGACGACCGATCTCCCGGCTCGCCTCCTCCGGGTTCAGGACTTCACCATCGTGGTTGTCGAAGTATTCACTGAAAAGCCGGTGGGCGAGATTGCCATAAAAAAGATTACCCTCGGGCAACACCTGGATGAGAGGTTCTCGCAATTTGGCCTTGTATCGCATCGTCCATCGCAGAGGACACGCTAGTAGCCACTCCAGCGAAGACGGGGATTCTTTCTTGCGAGGTTGCACATGTTGCGGATCCACAAGCCAACCAATCTTCGGCCTGGGCAAGCCTGTCGCAACCCTGCCGACCACCTTGACGGCGAGCGGAGACTCGGTTTTCAAGAGGCGCTCGGCATCAATCGAGAGGCGATGCTGATCCGCATCTTCGGGCGCAATCCGCATCGCAAGCTCGTTCCACAGGGGATGAGACTCTTGAGCGTCCGAAAACACCTGTTCGGGTTGGACCAGGATGACCTGGTCCCGAGCGCATCGGATCGGCCGAGCCCATCTCTCGGCCTCGGCGAGTAGAAGACTCTTCGGATCTTGAAGCAGACAGTCATCTTCCTTGAGTGCGGCGACCTCGTTCTCGGTCCAAAAAGAAGGCCCTGGGACTTTTGCTGACGACCCCACACATTGCCACCAGATGACGGTTGAGACCTCGCCAATGATCGCTCCTGGGTCGGCTACGACCTGAATCGCTCCCACCTCTCTCGTACCCAGATCCAGTTGAATTCCGGTGTCGAGTACATCCTGCATCATGCGGCGAAGATCCAGACGAGAAACAGCTTCTCGCGGATGAAGCTCCAGCATGGATTGGAAAAGTCTGGCTTGATCCTGGACGGCCCGAGCAACAGGGTCGAACTTTTTCTCCCCTTCGTGGACAACGAATACCTTCTTGCCGGCCCATTCCTCAACCTTTCGAGCCAGAGTCCGAGCCACCTCGATCCTCAGTTCAGCACCGGAGGGAACCCGCTCGATGCCATCGATCCAATCCGCCATGGCGGTCAACGCTTTGTCCGCTGCCTCATCACCACGTTGTTTTCGAAGCTCCTCGACAAGCTCCTCGACCTTCGCCACCCAGGTCCGACTCCGATATCCGGGAGCTTCATGGAGTGCTCGGAGCAACGCCCGACGGAGCCGGCGAGGAATCGGAGATTCAGAAAGACTCAAAAATTGCACGAGAAGATCTGGATCTACCGGCTCCCAGGCAAGCTCAAGAAGGAGCGGAAGCACCTGCCCCATGGGTCGATAGGCCGATCTCGAGACAAGACCGGGAAGAGGGACACCCTGACGGAGCAATGCAGACTCAAGAAAGAGATGAGTACGAGGCTCCCCGTCGCGGATGAGAACAATCGTCTCCGGTTCTCGTTTGCCGACAAGCTCCCGGATTACTGCAGCCGTTCCTTCCGCTGCCTCAGCAAGGCTTCGGGCCTTGAGACGCAGCAAACTCCCATCCCCCGTCACCCCCTGCTCGATTGTCGCAGAGGGGTCAAGAGCTTTCCTGGCAAGATCGAGGTCCGAGGCCGTCTGAAACGAACCGACAAGAACCGAAGACCGTTCGATGACCTCCGTTCCCCTATCCACGAGCTTCTTGAAGATGCGCTGCCAAAGAACCGGGAACGCCCTCTCCGGGTCAACGAGTTCCAGATGCGAAATCCCGGGCGAGATTCGTTCGAGTCGGTCGAGAATCTTCTGCAAGCGATCGGGAGTTCCCGAAGAAAAGGCCCCTTTGTCCAGGCGATCAGAACATTCTTCGACCTCGCCGAAGAACTTGAGCCGCGCCCCCTTGCTACTCCGGGTTGAAGCATGGCGATTCCATCCGGCAAGAAACAGCTCGTCTCGCAACAGAAGGAGCTTGCGAGCAGTTCGCCAGGCGTCGGTTCGAAAAGATGAGGAAAAGAACTGATTTCCGTCGTCCACCTCTTCGAGGGCACGCACAAACCGCGCAACACGAACGGGTTCCAGGGACGAAAGGGATGGAATGCCGAGCATCAGCTCAAGACGGTGAAGAAACCCTGAGGGTCCAACCGTCTGAATTCCGGCTACTGCTGCCTTCCCCAAAAGAACGTCCGGACATGCGCCACCATCCAGACCGTGGCCCAGAATGATTCTTAGCAAGCTATTTCTCCTGATGAGTGAGAGGCCGCCTCCTCTCCACATCAGACATTCTAGCTGGTAAGCTGGAAAAGTTCTCCCCCCATGAGGATTCCCGAAGTTCGGGGTCAACATCCAGGGCGGAAATCCCCGCGAGCTGGGCCATCCCTTCCAGCTGAAAACAGTCTCGCTCCCGGCCCAAGATTCCCTTGATCTATCCACCCTTTTCGAGCGAAGATGTCCCGATACGTTCGCTCTAACCTCACACGGAATAACCTCCAATGAAGCTCGCTGACCGGTGTAGAACCTACTTCGAGATGAACGACATCATGCGGGGTACAAAGTACTTCGAGCAGCGGTTCGTAGAGATCTACAACCTCACCGGCGATTCGGTGCAAGCCACTTCGATCGGGTCAGGCGGGATGGAGTACCTGATCGACATCGACTGGAGAAAAGCCGACGTGGGCCGATTGGGTGTGAGTTGCACCTGTGCTCGGTTTGACGACGGGTATCTCTGCAAACATCTGTGGGCCACGATTCTCGAGGTCGACGAATCGGAGCTCGGAGCCATTCTTCCCGGCAGCGGAAAACTGCAGGTGGGGAGCCATGAATGGAACGATGAGGCCGATGATTACGAGCACCCAGACCAGGTCGAAGGAACCCCAAAAGCCCGCGCCCTGAAAAACAAAAGTACAACTCAAACATCCTGGATCGAGACCCTCGACTTCGTCAGGCGCAAGCAACTGACATCCCACTCGAGGAGCCACCGCCAACCGGATATCATCCCGACCAGAAGCCGACGGATCCTGTACGTTCTCGACATCCCGCTCAGCATCACAAACAAGGGACTCATCATCACCCTCCAGCAGCAAGAAAGAAAAAAGAACGGGGATCTTGGAAAGCCAAAGTCCTTCCGCATCGATTCGGAAAAAACCAAAGCTTCTCTTGACCCAGCCGACCGGGCCTTGCTGGAACTCTTTGATGCGAACGGACACTGGTCCATCCGGAACATCGAAGGCCAACGTCGTTATGATTATCACGACTACTCGCCAAGCTACACCACCATCAGAATACCAAAGGCAAATCAAGACCTTCTCCTGCCCCAACTCGCAGCGACGGGCCGATTCATCTGCCAGATCGACCCTTCGATCCCGCTTGAAGAAAGCCTCCCGATCAAATGGGATTCCAGCACACCGTGGCGCTTCACTCTGGCCATCACCGCCAACGACGAAAACAGAAGATGGACGGTTCGTGGGCGTTTCCTTCGGGACGGAGCAACCCGGGACTTCTCCGACAGCCTATTCTCCCTCGATAATTTTCTATTCTTCAAAACAGGCGAGCTCTGTCCGTTCGAAACAACCAATGCCATACCGTGGCTTCAGGCTCTCCATCTACAGACCGAGATCACAATCCCCTATAAGGAGCGAACACCGTTCCTGCGAAAACTCTTCTCGTCACCTGGACTGCCTCACGTCGAGTTGCCCGAGAACCTAAACGTCGAGATGGTCAAGACACGACCAAAACCCAAGCTCAAGGTACACACCCCAAAATATAGACTCAGCTCCAGCCAGGCCCTCCTTGCCGATGTCACCTTCCTGTACGGTCACGATGACCAGTACGAAGCCGAACGAACCGACGACCGCCGATCCTTTTACAGCGAACAAATCACGGGCCAAGATGAAGGAGTCACAACAAAAGGATCGCCCACAGACACCGTAGTCCCCACGACCGATCAAGTTTTCCTCCGAGACCATGAAACCGAGCGAGAATTCCTGAGTCACCTGATCGAGTTCCCCTTCCGCAAAGCATCAAGAGAACACCTCGAGAACTGTGAGCTGGAGTTCTCTCAAAAGCACCTCGCTTCAATCGTTGACAAACTCGCCGCAAAAGGCTGGAAAATTGAAGCGGAGGGAAAGCTCTTTCGTTCAGCAAACGCTTTCCGCATGGAGATCACATCCGGGATCGACTGGTTCGAGCTCGATGCGGCATTCGACTTTGACGGAGTGGAAGCAAAGCTACCCGACATCCTTGCCGCGGTTCGCAAGGGTTCTAAATACGTCGAACTGGGGGACGGGACCCGGGGTATCCTTCCTGAACAATGGCTTGCACGATACGCCGACCTTGCAAACCTGGGTGACAGCGAGGAGGGAAAGGTCCGATTCAAGCCGTCCCAGGCGTTGATCATCGATGCACTCATCACAGAGCAAGCTTCCAATCAAGATCAAATGCGGGTTGACCGGAAATTCAGTCGTTTCCGCGAACGACTCCGGTCTCTTGACGGCGTCAAGGCAAAGAACCCTCCCAGGACATTCCAGGGGAAACTCCGCAACTACCAATGCGAAGGACTGGGCTGGTTCCATTTTCTTCGGGAGCTTGGGTTGGGAGGATGCCTTGCCGACGACATGGGCCTTGGAAAGACGATTCAAACCCTCGCCCTTCTCGAACATCGACGCACCCGGCGGCTGGGAAAAGAAGAAGTCCGCACACCATCCCTCGTCGTCGTTCCAAAAAGTCTTGTCTTCAACTGGATCGATGAGGCCAGTCGCTTCACGCCAAAAATCAGGGCCCTGAACTACACCGGAGTGGGACGAAAACAGCATATTCCAGACTTCGGCGACTACCACATCATCGTCACCACGTACGGGACACTGCGGCTCGACATCGCGAACCTTCGAGACCAGGCCTTCGACTACGCCATTCTCGATGAAGCCCAGGCAATCAAGAACTCCAAGAGCCAGGCGGCCAAGGCGAGCCTACTCCTCAACGCAAAGCATCGTCTGGCGTTAACCGGGACTCCGATCGAGAACCACCTGGGCGAGTTGTGGTCTCTCTTTGAATTTCTCAACCCCGGAATGCTCGGCTTGTCGAGTTCATTTACGTCGCTCTGCAAGAACGCAAGTCGCGACAACCTCGAATCGCTCACCGATCTGGCCAAAGCGGTAGCTCCGTTTATTCTTCGTCGCGTCAAGGGCCAGGTTCTCAAGGAACTCCCGGAGAAGACGGAGCAAACGATTTACTGCGAACTCTCGCCAAAAGAGCGAAAGGCATACAACGAAATTCGCGATTATTACCGTGAGAAGCTGTCAAAGACGATCAAGGAAAAGAGCTTCAAACAATCAAAGATACAGATCCTCGAGGCTCTTCTCAGACTCCGCCAGGCATCGTGTCACCTCGGGCTCGTCGACAAGAAAAGAGCCAGTGAGCCAAGTGCAAAGATCAGTACTTTGCTCGAGCAGGTGCGCGAGGTCATCGGAGAAGGGCACAAGGTACTCGTATTTTCCCAGTTCACGAGCCTTCTCGCCATCGTCCGAAGCTTCCTCGACAAAGACGGCATCCACTACGAGTATCTCGACGGCAGCACCCGCAACCGAAAAGAACGGGTCGAGAACTTTCAGAATGATCCAAACTGCCCCCTCTTCTTGATCAGCCTGAAGGCTGGTGGTCACGGATTGAACCTGACAGCCGCCGATTACGTCTTCATCCTCGATCCCTGGTGGAATCCGGCAGTTGAGGCTCAGGCCATTGATCGGACCCACCGGATCGGCCAGACCCGCCCGGTCTTCGCATATCGCATCATCGCGACGGACACCGTTGAAGAAAAGGTTCTGATGCTCCAGGAAGGAAAACGCAAGCTGGCCGATGCCATCATCACGGCAAACGACAGCCTGATTCGGAAGCTGACCGCCGACGATTTGAAGTTAATGCTCAGCTGAGAGGCGATCTCACTCAAGATCAGCAAGGACGTCTACCTGGGCATCGGGTACAATCTCCGTGAAATCGAGGCCAGCCCTATCGAACACGAAATCGGGGATCTTCCACTGCAAAAAAAACGCTCCTCCAGCAGCCCGTCCGTCAAGTATGCCGCAGGACTCCTCCTTCCCCTCTCCATTCTTCTGAACGGATGCGGAAGTGGTCTCTTTGGAATCGGCAGTGCGATTGGCGACAGCGGCGGCTCCGGATCCGTGCCGACTCAGGTAACAGCCTTTCGAGTGGGTACAAAGATCGACGACTGTGTTCTGGACCCAGCTCCTCCCAAGGAAGCCCCCGCCCTGATCCGATTCACCCTGAATCAGGCGACGAATGTCACCTTTTGCTACGAGCTCGCTAACAATCCCGGTGTGCGAATTCCCCTGACCAAGCTTTTCCGGTGCGAGCAAGAAACACCCGTAGAAAACTCTACTCTCTTCGATGCCGGAACCCAGACTCTCCTCTGGAATTTCGATGAAGAGCAAGGACTGGATCAATCACTCAACGCCGGCATCCGCATCTGTGCTTTGTTATCCCCCACGGATTCTTTGGACGACAGCAACTCGACGGTCATCGATCTTGGCAACGATCCTCCCCGGGTCTCTGCACCGCGAATTCTGAACCAGACGGAGGATGGCGAGGTCTCCGGCGATGCACCGATTCGTTTCCTGGCGACCGACTCGTCGGAAGACATCATCCGGGTTCGGATCGAATACGCAATCGTGGGACCAGACCCCCCTCTGTTCCTCCCCGTAAAAGACGTGGCCCAGTCCACCACTCCCGAGTTCGCCATCTCCGGTGTTCAGGCTCGCCGCGAAGAAGAGGGTGGTACGGAGATCATCTTCATCTGGGACAGCGACGCGGAGCCAGACCTCATCGGCCAGGAGCTCCCCGTTCTCGTGAGACTCACCCCTTCGGACACGATCGCCGTCGGCGAACCCCTCCTGATTTCCGGCACGATCCTCATCGACAACAATCTTCCTCCGACCGTCATTCTCGACCGAACGTCTCTGGAGATCACCCTTGACGATGAGGGAGGAATCCCCCTACCTTTCCGGATCCGCGATCCGGAGAGCGACCCTGTTACCGTGATTCTTCAGTGGGCAACTCCCGGCACCTCGTTTCCCGAGCTTCCCGATGATCCCGCCGCACTCGCCAACATCCTCACTCGTCCGATGGCAAGAAAACAGCTCCAGATCGCCTCCGAAATCCCGGCGGTTGCAACCGGACGCATCGCTCCGGCTCCATCCAAAGCAGGAAACAACAAGAGGGTTCGTCTTCCGGAACTTGCAACAACCGCATCCTGGCTTGTGAACGCCGGTGGCCCGGGCCCGATGGTCCTGAATCGGGAACTCGAGATTCTCCGGTCGTCCTTGATTCCTGGAGCTCTGGACATCGAATTCACCAACCCCGTCACTTCGCTTCCCTCACAAGATGGGCTCGATGCCTTTGTGCTCAACAGGACCGACGGGAAGCGATGGGAGATCCTACTCGCGACCCTCTCCTCGGGCCAAATCGTCACAATCTTCGATTCCTTAACGGGTCCGTCGGATCTCACCTCGATCCGGGTCGAGGGGATGGCCTTCGATCAGGGAAACCGTCGCCTGCTCCAGGTCGTTGGGTTCTCGGAAGACCTCGGCGAGCATCGCCTGATCGAATTACGACTTGAAAAGAATGAATCGACTGGCCTTGAGGTGACATCGATCGATCTCCTCGCAAAATGGAAGAGCTCCAAAGGCGACAGGGTCCACGGGCTCGCAAGTGGCACCGGTGGATTGTCCTGGGTGACGACCGGAAACTCGATCCTGACCCTGCACCATGCAAACCCGGGCGAGGACGGATTCGCCGAAACTCTCTTATCAGGTCTTCTTGCTCCACGGGGTCTTGCGGTTGACGCCCTTTCCCCGACCCTCTTCGTCGCAGAAAATGACTCGGGTCGCATTCTACGCATCGACCCAAACACCAGAACCAAGACTGTTCTCGCAGATGGCCCCGATCTCTCCCGGCCCGATGACATCTGCCTTGAAGGGCTCAATCGACTGCTGGTCCTGACCGACAATGACCTTGACGACGGAACGTTCGAACTTCGGGCCATCCCTCTTCGCCTTGCCGATCCAGGCATCTCGCCAATCGTCTCCACCATTACTACCGATCTCGCGGGAACAGCCACGAGCCTCTCCTGCGGAGCAGATTCACTCCGCCTGGTTACCCTGGCGACACACAACCGAGGTGCTACGGGAAGCCTGGCCGTCGGAGGGGGAGTACTCGAACGAAGGAGTATTCGTAGCTACGACCCGGGCTCTCAGATCGCTACCGTCTCGGAGCCGTTCTCCATTCCTGTGGAGGGGCTCCCCTGGCGCATCGCCGATCGCAGTTCGACCGTGCTACCGGAAGACACGGAGACCTCGGACGTCTTCGTCTGGGACTCCCGAGAAAAAAAAGGAGATCGGTTTGATCTTCGCCTCACCGCCTTCGATTCGGATCCTGGCACCGCAGACGTGAGTTCTCGCCCCGTCCCGCGCCGACTTTCCTTCGAGGTCGAACCCACGGTTGTCGTTCGGGATGTCGACCCGAATAACCCTCGAACCCCTTTCCCCGAGGATCTCGTAGTAGAAGATCTCGATGGGGACGGGGATCTGGATCTTGCCACTGCAAACGTGAACGAGGGCAGAGTAACCGTTTTCTATCAGGCAGATGTCAGGAACTTCACGAGCGACCAGCTGAACATCGACGCGGCGAGCGACACCCAGTTCCCACGATCCCTCGCTTCAGCCGACCTCGACGGAGATTCGCTTCAAGATCTTGTGCTCGCCAGCTGCACCCCACCCTTCGCGAGTCTTTTGCGACAGAGTCCGGTCGCCAGAACCTGGGACACCAGCACCATCCCCGGATTCCAGCCATCGGTTTGTTTCCCATCCCCGATCTTTTCTCCGCCCATCCGGATCCTCACCGCCGATCTCGATCGAAACACACTGTCCGATCTTGTGTTCATCGTTCCTCATGAGCAACGCATTGTTGCGCTTTCGCAAATTCCTGGTTCGCCCGGAACCTTCGAGCCCCATATCGACCTCGATCTGGGAGTGAGCCCCCTCCTTCTTGAAATCGCAGACATCGACCGGGACGGTCAACCCGATGCCCTTGTCGCCATCGATGGGGGCATTCTTCTTGTCACCAAGATCTCCGGTCCTGCTCCGATCATCACCCGAATTGATCTGGCTCCCGGAAGTGAGATCAAGGCCGTCAGGTCAGCCTCCTTTGACGAGGACGGCCTGCCCGATCTTGCACTTCTTGTGAACGCGAACGGCAATGCCACGATCACGATCCTCCATCAAAGCGACAACGGAACATTCGATCCACTTGATGACAATAGACACCTGACCCTCCCTCTTGGCGAGGGAAGAGGGCTGGACCTGGTTGTGACCGATTTTGATCTCGACGGAGACTTCGACCTCGTCTTCGTCATCGAAGATGAACTCGGAGTGTTTTTCCAGGAAGGAACCGGCACCTTCTCCGAATCCGCTCGGAGAGAATTCGTCTGCGGCGGCAACTGCAACCCTCTATCCCTTGTCGTTCGAGACGTTGACGGGGACGGCATTCTTGACGTTCTCATCGCCGTCCTGAACGGGGTTCGAATCAACATCTTCTGGGGACGCTCCTGCTCCGATTTTTCAGCAAGCCGAGTCGCCGCTCTCCAGGGCGATGACAAGGTCCAGACTCTTGTCACCGCAGACCTTGACGGAGACGGCGATCTGGAATGTGCCGTTCCAAGCTCCGTTTTTGACCGGGTGTCCGTGTTCCGTCAAGTAAGTCCCGGACGGTTCAGTGACGAACCGGTAGTCCTCACTCTTCCTCCGGGATCTGATCCCCTGTACATCGAGGCCGGCGATTTGAACGGAGACGGAAGGGCCGACATCGTGACCGGAAACACGGGAACCGATTCAGTCACAGTCTTCCTTCAAACACAGCAAGGCGAGCAGGAGTTCTTCACGACCCTGACAAGCCTCGACATCCAATCGATCAACGACCTCGGGCTCGCTGATGTCAACGGCGACGGACGTCTCGACATTTCCCTCTCCACAAGCGGCAGCCCCGGCTTTGTCGGTGTGTTTCTGCAGGAGGCTATGAAAGACGGTCATCCTCCAGTTTTTGGTCGGCTCGAACCCATCAACGCAACCCTCGCCGACCCGGGTCCGGCGGAGTTCTTTTTCGTAGATTTTGACCTCGATGGAGCTCTCGATCTTGTCACCTCCTATCGAGATCCGGATGGATCCAAGAAGGACCGGGTCGAGGTTCTTGGTCAGAGAGACGGCATTTTCGAACGGGAATCGGTCCTTCAAGGCGATTTCAGTCCAGATCGTATCCGGGTGGGACACCTCGACGAAGGCGGCTTTCCCGGCCTGGTCGTCGCCGGAGAATCCGCTATCGGAGATCCCACAACTCTGGTATTCTGGCGCCTTTGTGCAGGAGACCCTCTTTCTTTTCAACTCGTTCGAACAGAAACATTTACAGGGACTCTGGTAACACTCGATATCGCGGATGTCGACTGCGATGGACGGGATGACGTGGCGATCGCCACGGGGGGACCGGACGCTTTCTTTCTCTTGCTCCCCCGAACGCCCACGTCATTCCAACGAATCACGGCCCCGATCGTAACCGGATCCGACCTGATCAACTTTCGGTTGACGGATATGGACGGGGACTCCGAGCCCGATGTCGTCGGCCTTTACGGGAGCCGAGGCGTGGTGGAGATCACCTTCGGAGGGCGATAGAAATCACTACAGAAAAAGAGAATACACATGAAGGGCCTGATCACTTTTAAGAGCCTGGGGACCTTGGGCTGGATGGCTGTAACCATTATCCTGTGTGGAGGAGCTCTTGCTCAGACTCCATCCCTCGACGGCTACCTGGGAGAATACGGCAGCCTCGACGCATTCGATGATAGCACCTGGTTCGCGGCCGATGACACTCCAGGCGACGAATGCATCCCCGGTACCGGGAGCGGTCCTCCTGCTGGTGCTCGCGGCTTCGATGATCTTGCCCCTGATTCCGCCTTCAACATCGGTCGAGTGTGCCTCGTCTACTACGACCATGTCATGAACCCGGACGGATCACAGGGAGCCCTCTTCGTCGGCCTGGAACTTCCTCCATCCAGAGACCGAAACTTGACAGTCCCGTTTGACTCCGACGGAGATGGGGATCCGACCAACGACCGGGGTATCGAATACTACCGGGTCATCATTGACTTTGACACAGGATTGCCGGGAACAGGAAGACCCGTCGAAGATCCATGCGACCCGAACGGGATGGAAGTCATTCCCTTTCCCCAGGACATGGACCCGGACAACCCGGAGCTTGATCCGGACACCGGCATGAAGCTGCGCAACCGGGGAGAATACGACTTCGTCCTGGTCTCGGCCAACGGTGCCATTCCCGACCCCGGTGTACCAGCACGTCGGCTCCCTGCTTGCCGAAACGGTGATCCTACCGGGCTCTGCATCTTGACGAGCCCCCCGGGCGGCGACGTTTCGTTCAGCCTCGGTCAAGAAGTCGAGAACAACACGTACACCACCGGTCACGTCGAGTTCCGCATACCCTTTACCCGATCCACGGACGCGATCCGGGTCCTGGTCATCGCAGAATCCAGAGGGGACAACCAGCAGGCAGACATCGCCGGCGCTTCGATTTTGTTCCCGAACATTCCTACCGCCTACTACGTCTCCAGCCAGACAGCCACCGCTGCGGCCGACCACGATGGAGACCAAGACATCGACGAGGACGACGCTTGCCTCGCACCTCAAACGAACGCGAGCAATTCCTTTCAGGCTCTTGCTGGTTCATCCGTCTTCCTTCACTCCTCGGTCAGCAACGTCTCCACCAATCTTGTCCCGGCTACGATTACCAACATCAACCTCAACACAGTTCCGGTAGGAACCGATGGGTCTCAATGTCCGCTCGATCCAACCCTCGGCACCTCGGAGATCGGATCGTTCAGAACCCTCCTCAATGGCACAAAGCTCCCGGCCCCCGCGGGCCCCAACATGATCTTGATGCCGAACCGGGAACGAGTCCTGGATCGAGTCCAAACGATCAACGAACCCATTCGTTCTTGCCTTGCGTTCTCCGGCGTCTACCCCGACTTTCTCAGACACTCGATTTTCGACAACGCCCTGATCGACATCGTTCAACCAGCGGTCGACCTCACCATCCTGGTCGACGACGATCCGGTCTTTGACGATCCGGGGGATTTAACCCCTCCGGCACAAACTCTCACCCTGAACTCCCGCACTTTTCCCTTGGAGCTCACCTACTTCTTTGTAGTCACCAATATCGGCGAAACAACCCTGACTGATTTTTCCCTCACATCGGACTTACCGCTTGCGCTCGACCTTCGGGGAAGCGATGACTTGTGCCCACAAGGTAGCGCGGACGGCGAGTGCCCCCCGTCCATCGTTCTGCAACGCTCCCTACCCATCGGGAGCCAACAAGATTGCGACGACCTTGATCGAATGGACGGAATCAGCGATGGCCGCATCGTCGTCGAGGCCGAATTCCGGAGCCGAGTCAAAATCGATGAGTTCGGCCAACCCAGCTTTCTGCGGGCATCCGATGGGATGGAAGTTCCTTCCTATCGACAGAGTGTTCGCTCGTCGGCAAGTGTGTTTTGCGAATGCCCGGGGGCAGTCTCCTTTGACAGCGATCGTTTCGGCGAGCCCCTCGATGTCTTGACGGATGTTAGCGGAGCCATGCTGGAAGACCTGGGCATCCGGATCCAGGGAACTGCCGGCTCCAACGGAAGTCCGGGAGTCTTCACCAATCTTCCCGGCCCCTTGGGTTCCGACAACGACGATCTCGTATCCGTATCGGGGAACTACATCACAACTCTCTCCGATCAGAATCGTCCCCAGCAATCCGACTATGGCACGCTCTGCATCGATTTCGTAGATCCCCTGACTCACGACCCGGTAACCGTGTGTCAGGCCCAACTCACCTTCCTGGATGTAGAAGAGTCGCTCGGACAAATCATCGCCTACTCCGGCCCGGGGTGTACGGGAAACATTCTCGACATCGGCACCACCGCCGACAACGGGACGGACGACAACGCCATCAACGGAAATCAAGACGAGGTGACCGTCGGGGAGCCCGGCTCGACACTCGCGATTGCATCTCTTGAAGTTCGCTTCGGCAGCCGGTTCGACTCAGCAGCGGTTGACCACCTTTGCTTTGAGAGAACGAACTCCGCTCTGATCACCACGACCCTTGCCCTCGATGATGGGATCCAGCCTGGAGGGGAAGGGATTCCGCTTCTTGTCTTCGCCCGAAATCTTGGCCAGACGGATTTCACCGGACACGTGTTGCCTTATGTGGTCCTCAATCCTCGAAACCCATGGGAACGAGAGATGTGGATCGGGGAGCCGGTCTCATTGCGGATTCCTGCTGCGAGCAGCCGAAAACGTCAGCTAAATATCCCTCTTCCCTTCGAGGTCGATGTGATTCACGGGAGAACGCCCGTTATGATGGGCCATGTCTTCTGCAACCGCGAGGGCCGGGTACTCTCGAAAACACGAATGTCACTCGTTCTTGGCGACCGGGGTAATTATTAATACCGGAAATGCTTGATCGGTTCGCCCAGTTCGCCGATTTCGGTCATTGCTTCGATTCCTATCTGCAGGTGCACCTCGGCCCAATCCTCGGTCACCCGGGCGTCTGTCTCCTCCGTCTTGATTCCATCGGGAGTTAGCGGAACGTCAGACACGAGCAACAGGGCACCGCGTGAGATCTCGTTGTGGTGTCCTACGATGAAGATCGTCGCCACCTCCATGTCGATGGCAATGGCGGTCATCGACTGCAGACGCTGGAGGAAAGCCTGGTCGTGTTCCCACACCCGTCGATTGGTGGTGTAGATCACTCCTGTTCGATATTCCAGGTTGTGCTTGGCCAGCTTCTCCGACACGAATTTGTGCAACTTGAACGAGGGAAGTGCGGGCACCTCAGGGGGAAAATAATCCGCCGACGTTCCTTCGCCACGAATGGCGGCGATGGGAAGGATGAAGTTCCCGATTTCCGAGGTCTCCTTCAGTCCTCCGCATTTCCCGAGGAACAGCACACCTTTTGGGGCCGCTGCGGTCAGGAGATCCATGATCGTTGCGGCATTCGGAGAGCCGATCCCGAAATTGATGATGGTCACTCCGTCCCGGTTCGTCGCCGCCTGCATGGGGCGCCCCATACCTCGCAATCCACAACCAAATCGCTCGCTGAATCTCGCCACGTAATGGGAAAAATTCGTCAGCAAGATGTATTCACCGAACTCCTCGATCGGCATTCCGGTATATCGCGGGAGCCAGTCCGTGGCGATGTCGTGCTTGCTCAGCAATCGAGGTTCATCAAAAGACGTCCGGAAAAGATCGTTACCATCCATGTCCATTCTCTCCGCCCTTTCAACCCGGGCAACTCGTGATTCGAAGGTCAACGCAAGTCGAAAACCTACACCTGACCCAAACCCCCAACTCCCAGCATACCACCAGGGTCTCCTGAATTCGCGACATCGATGACGATCAGGGAGTCGGCTGGATGTCTTGACCTCGAGAAATCGTCTGAGATTTGCTCTCGTCCCCCGGCGACGAGCCCGAAAATAATGCACCTTTTCCGCGCAACACGCCTCGGTTCTCCCCGACTAACCTCCGGGAGCCTCTTCTTCGCTCCTTCTGACCGACCGATCCATCTCGCAAGATAAGGAGCGCAAAAATGCTCACCGCAACCATTGATCCCGGAGCAAAGAACCATCTACCCGAAGTCAGCCTGCAGATCGTCAGTCGGGATGGAACGAGGCGTTACCGGGGAACCGCTTCGGTGTGTCCCGTCAAAGTTTGCGAGTGTACGGATCTTTACTCAAACCTCACCTCGGAACACTCGATCACGAACAGAAAAAGCGAGATCGAGATCACCTTCAACGTCTTCCAGAAGTGCTGTCTCCCCGGAGGCAATCGGATTTTCCTCAGCAGCAACAACCCGGGCAAGACCCTGGAGCAAGATCTTACCGGCGAAGATTGGAGGAAACTGCAGAGAGCATTCCTCGATGCCAAGGGAATCCAGCTGACAACTTTTGACCCGGATCTCGATATCGTTCCATTCCCTTTCGAGGAAATTGAAGAGAAGAGAAAAATCGTTTCCATCGCAAGGATCTTCCCGTACGTTGAGCTCCCCGGCATCAAGTTGAACCGAAAAACCTACGCGATCGAGGACATGTATTGCCTGACCCCCGATTGCCCTTGCACAAAAGTTACCTTGGCTGGAATTCGCCCCAAGGAACTCGACAAATACAGCCCAAGAGCATCTTTCACTCTGATCCACGACTTCCGAAAGGATTGCTGGACTGACGCCCGCGGCAATGCGCCATGCGGCGCTGACAGAAAATTCCTGGATGCACTCATCCACCAAGAAGTGCTCCCTCAAGACATGTTGAGTCAGCGCCACGACACACTGCGCCGGATCTACCAGAACTCCAGGGACAGGATCCACCATCCCACAAGAACCGACCTTCCCATCCCGGGAACAAGCGCTCCCTGCTTCTGCGGTAGCGGAAAGAAGTTCAGAGAATGTTGTGGAGATCTAACGTCAACGATCTAGCTTGATCTTCTCATGGGGAATCTGGAGAATGACCTGCGTCGAATAAACCTGGATCTATTCAGTAGCAAGGACCCCCATGGACATCTCCCAGCTCATCGAAAAACTCCGGCTCATCGAAGCCCTCCACTCCGGCGCCGCAACCGAAGGAGAGCGCTCGGCAGCAGAACACGCTAGGGAGAGGATTCTTAAACGCCTGCGAGAGCTACAGGACGAGGATCCGCCGGTAGAATTCCGGTTCTCGATGGTGGACCTCTGGACGCGCAAAGTCTTTGTGGCCCTTCTCCGTCGCTACGGAATCGAACCCTATCGCTATACCCGCCAGAGAAGAACAACGGTGATGGCCCGGGTACCCAAGCGGTTCGTCGACCAGACCCTCTGGCCCGAGTTTCAGGAGATCTCGGCAACCCTCTCCTCTTATCTTGCCGAGGTAACGGAGCGGGTGGTATCGAACGTTCTCCACGAAGACAGCTCGGAAGCGTCGGTCATCGATGAACCGGCTCGCCTCTCCGGCAGGCCTCCCCGGGATTGAATCCACTTTCCGGGACGCAAGAAAGTCTCGGAGAATCGGGGCTGAACCTGACTCAAGATCGCCATCTTCATATTCACGCCCGGTCAAAAAAAGGGGTCTTCCGACTTTCGCGTGGGTAACTAGGTCGGATTATTCATGAGTTTGAGCGAGAATTGTTCCAGGTCGTTTCTGGCAAGGAGTCTAGCTAGTCCTCGAGCAAGCGTGACTACGAAGGTTGTGGGAAGTGACTCGAACACAAGAAAAATGGGAATGCCACGGCGACGGCGGACGTCAAAGGGCAGCGCCCTTCGAGGGTGCTCCGACCATTATAAAATATTACTCACTATTTCTCGATAATACCAAACGATCATCCTTGCGATATGTTAGCATTATGTTAGTATATATCATCATCCAAACAACGAAGCATTCTTGCACCACTTACTTGTAGGCTTTGAAAAGAAGATTGAATAGAAATAGGAGAAGTATCCGTGGCAATGCACGTTCCGACCACTCCTGGTCTTCATGAATACGCCCGAGAAGAACTCGTCTCTGGTCTTCCCGTTGACGAGGTCGTCGAACTTCGCCCCGACCTTCATGATGAATGCCTGCTAGTCCGCATTGCGGAATCCGCCACCGAAAAAGCGTGGATCAAGAAAGCCATGGAGTGCAACTTGAAGGATCTCTCCTCGGCTGTCAAACACGCCAGGCCAGGAGAAGCTCCCAAGGACAAATCCTGTGGACTCCCGGAATCGCTTCCCTCCATTCAGCTTTCTTTTGACGCCTCCTCTCTTGAGGTCTGGGAAACCGCGAAGAGAGGCTTGCAGGAAGAAATGGGGGAAGGCGTGAACGACCTTCAGCTGGCCACTCTTCTGGCCGAAGCCTGCGTCCAGGGAAAGCTCTCCGACAAGAAGAGTCAATCC
>JAJDCM010000035.1 GCA_029260825.1 Planctomycetota bacterium
CAACGACATGGAAGAGCGAGAACTCTTTCATCAACTCGGTTACTCCTGCACCGCTCACTATGCCAGGACAAATCTCAACATCAGCAAGTCCAAAATCTATGAACTTCTTCAGACCGGGCGATCCCTGAGAAAGCTCACGGAGATCGATCATCGGTTCTGGAAGGGTGAGCTTTCATGGTCTCAGGTAAGGCTCTTAGTCCGCATTGCGGAATCTGCCACCGAAAAAGCGTGGATCAAAAAAGCCATGGAATGCAACTTGAAGGATCTCACCTTGGCTGTCAAACACGCCAGGCCAGGAGAAGCTCCCAAGAACAAGTCCTGTGGACTCCCGGAATCACTTCCTCCCATTCAGCTTTCTTTCGACGCCTCGGCCCTTGAGGTCTGGGAAACCGCGAAGAGAGGCTTGCAGGAGGAAACGGGAGAAGGCGTGAACGACCTTCAGCTGGCCACTCTTCTTGCCGAAGCCTACGTCCAGGGAAAACTCTCCGACAAGAAGAGTCAATCCGTCTACACCGTCGTTGTGACCAAGTGCTCAACCTGCAAGGAAGCCACCGTCCTTACCGACGATGGAAGGGCTTCCGTTGACGAGAAGGCCCTGGAAAGAGTTCTCTGTGACGCAGAGGTCATTGATCTTACCGAGGAAACACAAGTCAAAGAGAGTGAACGTGAAATCGACCGAGCAACCCCAGAGTGGATGAGAGACCGGGTTCTGGCTCGAGACAGTAATCGATGCAAGTGTTGTGGTCGAACAAGGAGTCTTAACGCTCACCACATCCATTTCCGGGGAAGGGGAGGAAGAACCACTCTGTCAAATCTCATTTCCCTCTGCGCAGCTTGCCACGGCCATGTCCATGAAGGCTTCCTCACCGTCAAAGGAGATGCTGGCAGCCCCATGTTTTTCAATCTTCGGGGCCAGAGAATCCAACCCGATTACGAAACCACATCAACGACGATTGGTTCAACATGTTCAACATGTTCAACAAGAGAAACAATCACCTGAAAGACTTTCGAGCCCCCAAATCATGCTCAGAGCTGGAGGGAGAGGGAGCAGACCGTCTTATGGCCTGCCTCCCTCTGGCCTTTCTCCTGGGCGCTTCTAATTCTTCCTCCTCTCTCCGGACCGCGCTGACGAACTCAATGGAACATCACGTTGATGCCTCTCTACTCAACCACCAAGGTGACCACGTTCGTCACGCTGAGCCCCACCGGATTGGGAGATCCATTGTCCTCGAGGAGACCCTGAAGAACAAAGGATCGCGGTGACGGCAGCCCCGAACTCTTGGTCACAGCGAAAGGAGCTGAATCAGGGACCGAGGCGAGGGTCTGAACACCGGAGCAAAACGGGTTCGGCAAACCACCCCGCAAGCATCGAAACGGTTGGGGCGATCCAAGCAAGGAAAACGGCGTCGGGTTGATGGTGGTTCCAAGAACACCAGGACCCGGACTGAGTTCAGTCGGATTTCCCTCAAAGAGATTCGCTCCCGACCCCAACCAGACCCAGAGGATGTAGGAAGCAGTGGTTGGCCCCCCGCTTGCCACCTGAAGGCTCACGCTGATGCTCTCAAGAGTTCCCACGGTGACCGTGCGCTCGCTCCCTCCCGCGGATCCATTGGCAAAAAGGACGTCCTCGATCGATCCCACGCCTTCATTCACATTCCCCGTGAGACAGTTGGTCGCTGTTCTCAATTCGAAGTTGTATCCGAACTCTCCCGGCTCCTCCCCTTCATCTCCACAAACTCCGCTGCAAACATTGTTGATCGATCCATTCTCGAATCCGTAGCCAAAAGGAGAGGGACATTCGATCATGTTGATGCAACTGAAGAGATCCACACCGGTGAAGTCCTTGTCATTCAAGATGGTGAGAATATTGTCCGTTGCCAAAACCGAGACACCCGGGGGAAGCCCAGCACTGGTAAGACCAGCCGCAATGCTTGCTGCGAGTCCCTCTGCGGTGAAGCTTGCGCACAGAAGGATTCCACTGCCGACAATCGCATCATCAATACAGCTACTCGAAATGGGAGGCGCCGCATGCTCCGACAATGTAAGGAAGTACTCGATAAAAGCGGTGGAGTCCGGGGGCGGACCGTTCACCGTGATTCGCACATCGGTTTGAACAATCTCGGCCCGAAGCGGAGCCCCAAAGAGAAGGAGAAACGAAGCGAGAAAGAGGATCGGGGTCTTCATGAGGATTGCCTTTCGCAGAACCAAACTTGATATTACCTATCCCCATCGCCTCCATACTGAACCCCTTTCCCTGATTCACGTTGCGAAGAATATCCACCGCGAATAGATCGAAAGAAAACAAACCTCAATGGCACGCCTCTATCCGTAAAAGATCGCTGATAGGCGCAAAAAACGAGCAAAAAAAACCCGCCTTCAGAGAATTCCTGAAGACGGGTGCAAGGTCCATCGATCCGCTAGCCCACATGAATCATGAAGGTCGGGGCGACCGTGCTCCGGAGTCGGAGGTCATCCACTCCCTCGCGAAGACCCTTTCGACACGAGTCACATCCATCGGGTCGTCTGACCCACCAGCTTACTCGATAGAATATGTAATCTGAACCGACTTCACAAGTGGAGGCAAACCACCCAGAGGATCGGTATCAAGGGAGATTTCAAAGGAAATGAATCGCATCCCATCCAGATCATCAATGCTGGTGGCAGGTCCCACCCGGCTCGTCAATATGGGGCGACCAAAGTCGTTTCCGAGATATCCAAAATACTTGACCTGAATCGAAGAACCCAACCGATCTTCATCCTGAGTGACCTGGGCCGAGTTATAGTTGGGGTTATCGTCCCCGGTATCATAGGGAATCGACACGGCTGAGCTCTTCTTCAGGATCATCTTCAAGCGATGATGATGAATTTCGAGGCCCCCCGGCGAAAGGCCATCCTGGGTCGACGCTCTTCTTGATCCCGGTCGACCAAAGGCGCGACGCACCGGAGTCACTGCAGTTGATGTATTCCGGAAGAGCTGAAAGTCATCTCCTCCCGCAGGAACGTCGTAATCAAGAATTACGTTGCTCCTTCCGTTGTATTCGAAGTCTCTCTGGAACTGGGGCCAGGGATGAAATACATCGTCCAGTAGATTTGGTGTTTCATAGTCACCGGAAAAAACCCGGAGCGGGTTATCGGGAAAACCTGTGTAGTTGGTGGCGAACACGAAATCCAAACTATTCGTGAGGGTGTGACCCACGTCGATCGTAATATCAGGATAGGTCGAGGCGAACACAAAGTTCGATTGGGGTCCCCAGGAAATCCCCATGATGGACTCCCGTCCGTCTCGCCCATCCCCTGCCCTCAACTCATCTCTCAGGATCAGGTGCAAGATCCGTCCTCCCGCCACCTCCAGGGGCTGCGGCAGCAGAAAGAATGTTGAGGGAGGAGCAATGTCGACATCACGAACCTGGAGCGGCGGCCCCTCGAGCTGGCCATTCCCCAGCCAAAACGCACTCGTGCCGGCATCGTCCCGAAAATCGCTCGTGACAAAGTCCTCGATAATCGCTGATGAATTCGTCTCACCGGGTTTGTCGATTGTTTCGAACCGAAACCGGATGGGGTCGATCACCGTGCCGGCAACCCCTTCGATCTCCGGGTTGTGAACGAGCCGGTTCCCCGACAAATCCGTTACCTCGGCACCGAGTACAACCTCGAACAAGAACGGCTCCGAGGAATCCGGAGCATCTCCAAGAGAAACAGCCGGGAAGAACTTCACGGTTCGAAGATCTCCCGAGAATCCAAGAGTCCCCGGGACAATTCGAGGGGGATCGGTCGAGACATTCGTAACGGTGAGCGTCCTGAAAGGACTCAGGTTCCCCGTGCTGATCGGCTCGGAAAAACGTAGCGAAATGACGACATTGGAAGGATCAACAAGGGGCAACGGAAGATCCCCCTCCCCCCCGCCACAAACGGTCGAAGGTTCGCCAAGAAGTGGGTTCGGAGAGCATTCTTGGTTGACCGGCTCCTGGCCAAACTCAATCACACTCGCAAGCTGAGGCGCTACCGGGTTGGCTTCTTGCAGATATTCCTCGGACGTCCGGAATGACCCCCGAAATTCGGCGGCCAATGGACGTCCATTGATCCCGCGGATCGACCCCTCGCTCTTGCCAGGCAGGAAGACCTCATACAATTGAGTCGGTCTGTACCCGGCGGCGTTCTCCGCGACAAAATTCGGCGGTTGAAAATGATTGACACTCTGGTCCACCCCGTTGTCGTCGATCCCATCGTAAAATGTTGGATAGAAGACGATCTGATTGCCGGTGACCTCAACCCTGCCTTGAAGAAGACCCTCGGTCGAGTTAATCACTTGAAAACCTGTGCTACTCACCGATTGAGGATCAACGGTGCCACTGAAAGTCACGGTGATCGGCTGGTTCCTTTTGACCTCGGAAAGGTCATCGACATCAAGACCAACGACTTCCAGTTGACTGGCGACCGCCCCGGAAGACCCACCTCCGCGACTACAACCGGGAAGAGAGGCAAGCATCAACACAATCAATGTAGTGAAGATTACCCGTGCAGAGCCCAGAAGATGGGAACACGGCTTGCTCAGCAAAGAGAGATCCATGGCCGAGCTAAAAAAGCGGATCATGACTGTCCTCCTGACGCTAATATTTGGATGCGTAAGGGCGGCCCAGTCTCCGGGTCAGGCTGGAATACATTGCAAGGACCGTACCATCGACAACGATCTTCTAAGAAACCGCTCCGTCAATCGGAGCAGTTCCAGGGAAACTACCGTGTCCAGGAGGGTTTGGGTCGTTCTAGACAAAACCAGTTCCGCTTCTCGGCTCGATGCAATCATCAACAAGTTGCACCGAGAGAGAACCAAAACGTGCGATATTGCCCGCTCCCCGACTCACTCCATCCACACCTTCAACTCACTGCTTGACATCGCCTCTCACCATGGGACGCTCTAGTCCGGATGATTCAGTTCGGCGGGCTCTCAGGGAGGGAAACCATGCAGCATCAATCGTCGAGAAGAAGGGCAAGACCTGCCCGGGTCATTCTGACCCTCTTTACCCTCTCGTTGGTCGTGGTCTTGAGCCGGACGAACGGAGGTTGCCGAACGGCCCGAAATCCTTCGACTCCAATCGAACCCCGGGAAAGCATCACGGCTCGAGTCACCCGGGTGATCGATGGGGATTCCATCGTTCTTGATGATGGTTCGAAAGTTCGTTACATCGGAATCGACACCCCCGAAAAGGGCGAGCCGTTCTCGAGCGAGGCGACTCGCAACAACGAAGAGCTCGTGGAAGGAAAAACGGTTCGACTCGTGACCGGAAAAGATCCAAAAGATCAATACGGCCGAATTCTCGCCTACGTCTATGTCGAGGCTCATGGAGATGAAGTTCTCGTGAACAAGGCGCAGATCCGGGACGGGTTTGCTACCTACTACGAGGTGTCGCCGAATATTTCGAGACGCGAAGAGCTTCTTCACGCACAGGTTGAAGCCAGGGACGATCACCGGGGCATGTGGGGCCAACCGAACCAGGGAAGAGCCAGCGAAGATTATTACCTTGCGAGCTCCAGGCGCTTTCATCGTCCATCCTGCAAATCGGCAAGCTCAATCCGTCGACCGAAGCGGCTCACAAACCGAGGAGATGGCTTTGACCAGGGCCTCTCTCCCTGTCGCACGTGCAAACCTTGATCCTTGACGACATGAGCGGATCTCCTTATATAAGGGCATCGTTCTCAAAGACTGTACCCCGCGCCTTTTGACGCAAAGGACTGAAAAGAGATGATGCTGCTCCCTCGCCAAGCTCTCCTCGCCTTGCTGCTGTCAACGCTTCCATTGAATACCAGCGTCATCTCCGAACCCCTGCTCAAGGAACGACCGCTCAAAGCCTGGCGGGAGGAGCTGAGCCTCAAGAAGGGCGAAGCTCCCTGGGAGTCGATCCCGTGGCTACCCACGTTCAGCCAGGGCATCCTCGTTGCGGGTGAGAAACAAAAACCTCTTCTTCTGTGGGTCATGAACGGGCATCCCCTGGGCTGCACGTGAGGCAATGGAGTCGCCGGCAGACGGTCCGTCTGGTCCGACCCAAGACTGATTGAAAAGACAAAGGAATTCGTCAACGCGACGGATGAGGTGTGGCGACTCCAGCGGGGAAGCGATCCAGAGTGCCGCTACTTTCAGGCGATGGCTTCTCTTGGGCATTACGGTCGCGGCGGCGGAACGAAACAAGGGATCTACGTTTGCACTGCCAGCGGAAAACTTCTCTCCTCCGTCAACACCTTGAACGCGGATCGGGTCCTGAAAACACTGAATGACGGCCTGAAAAAATGGGCCGAGCTTCCAGAAGAGGAACGAAAAGCCAAGCATCACACCGACATCACCGCTCACCGCTGGGAAGACAACTATCCAAAAGGCGGCCTGGTCCTGAAGTCCATCCATCGAGATCTCCCGGTCGAAACCAACCACGAACCCAAGAAAGCCAAGCGATGGAACCAGGACCACGTCTGGTTCGATCCGATTGAAACCCGAGGCTGGATTCCCGCCGATCCGAAAAAAGGTGAGACTCATCGCGTTTCAAATCTCATCGTCCATCGGCTCGCCGCTTTCCACCTGGTGGACAACGTCCGGGGGCAGGCTCTCCCGTTCAGTCAGGACGAAGTTGCTGACTCCTGGATCCAAACTGAAGTCACGGATCGGCAGGAAAACAGGATCACCTTGCTTCTTACCGGAGTTTGCCGGGCAAAGGCAGATGGCTCCTGGCGACTCGGCGAAAACGACTGGCGCCCGCGGGGAGAATGGCCAAGAAGCAGCACCGCAGAACTTCTAGGACGAGCGGTTTATGACCTGACGCGAGAAGTCTTCGAAGAATTCGAGCTGGTAGCCCATCTGGAATGGAATGGAAGAGCATGGCTCAACGGTCGCGGCTCTCAAAAAGCGGGGGAAGTCGGAATCTACTTCCAACTCGCACCGGATACTCCAACCGAGCACATTCCGCCGGCATTCATCGATGTCTATGACGCACCCTGGATTCGCAGACCCGTCGGCAAGAAGTAGTCCTTGACCGGATCAAGCCCCGTGAAGAACGAAGAGGGGTTGATCGTTTGCGACTTCCTCTCCATCTGCAGCAAGGATCTTCTCGACACGAGCTTTCTGCGGATTGCCCGCTCCCTCGTATCGAATCTGATTGAAACATTTCATCACTTCAACCAGACCCAGAGTCTGTCCGACCTCAACTTCATCGCCCAGCTCCACGTAGGTGGAAGAAGTCGGGTTGGGTCTCAGGTAGAAAACCCCGACCGTCGGAGATCGAATCACAATCCCGTCAAGAGAGGTATCCGCTCCGTCACCCGAAATGACACCAGCCGGGGAGTCACCTGCAGAGAGGGAAAACGAGCGCAAGCGAATCAGAGGCTCACCGTAATGAACCGGCTTTTCCCGATCTTCAATGGACAACGCGGAAACCTGACCCTCCACATTGCCAAGGAGGACATCAAAAGATGTCCCGAGGACGAAAAGCTCTCCGACCGATTGGCCTGCCAGAAGAACTGAACCGACCTTGACCCGTGGTCGAAACGTCCCCACTCCGGGAGAAGAGATTTCCGTCTCTCCCTCCTCACCACCGCGGGATAGCGCCAATAGCTCGCGACTCTTCATGATTTTCCCACCACTACGTCAAGGTCATGCAACGACCAGATGCGAGGATTTTTCACCCGTCGGTATCCAGTCGACTGATAACACGCTTCCACGATCATCGTCAGATAGGAACGTATATCCGGAAGACAAACCACTTCATCCGTATCCATTTGCCGCGCCGAAAGGAATGGATTCATGTCGGATTCGATCTGAGCTTCAACCGCCTTCATCCCGCCTTCGATTTTCTTGCGCTCTTCGGGGTCGTCACTGAGAATCTGGAAGTTGTCGTCCAGCTTCGTACGAAACGCACCGATGGAAAGGGTCTTTCCGTCCATGACGGCAAGGCGGGTGATCGGGGTTGAAAGCTGAAGGACCGGATCGTACGGCAATCCCGCCATGGCATAGTACCCGGCGCCCGATGCCTTTCTCAAGAGAACGGTAACCATCGGGGTCTCGTTCGTCGAGTTGGCATAGATCAGACTTGAACCGTAACCGAGGAGACCGAGTCGTTCCGCCTCAACGCCAATATCGAATCCGGAAATATCCTGCAGCCAGATCAACGGGATCCCATCGTCGTTGCAAGCCCTTGAAAAGCTGGCAATCTTGGCGATTCCCTCTCGATAGAGAATCCCTCCGGGCCTCTTCTGGGAGCGACTCACCGGATGATCCTGCAACTCCTGGTTGTTGGCGATGAATCCGGCGTAAAGCCCTCCGACACGCCCGACGCCACAGATCATTTCCTTTCCTGTGTGCTCCATCACCTCCCAGAAAAGGCTGGCATCGACGAGCCGAGCGATCACCTGACGAACATCATAGGTCATTCGATAATCGGCGGGAAAAATGGAGCTGATCTCCGTCTCCGAGAAACGGGGAGGCATGGGCTCCGTGTGGCGGCGATAGTAATCGGCTCCGCTGGACGGGAGTCTTCCAACCTCCTCACGAATGGAGTCCAGACAGGCCTCATCATCCGGAACCCGAACGTCGGCGCAGTGGGAAAGGTGCACGTGTACATCCGCCCCCCCGATGTCGAGAGATGTGATGTTCTCTGACTTGGCGCCCTTGATCAAGGCGGCGCCCGCAATCACCATGTAGGCCTGTTCAGTCATATACACGACATCACTGATGATGGGCATGTACCCCCCACCCGCGATGCAATCCCCGAACACCCCGGCAATCTGGGGCACCTGGCGCGCTGACAGGAGGCTGTTCATCTTGAAGATGTGACCGGCACCCTTTGCACCGGGAAACGTTCTTGCTTGCTCCGGAAGATAGAGTCCACTACAGTCCACCAGGTAAACAACGGGAATTCGCAAGCGAAGAGCCATGGTCTGGGCTCGCTCGATCTTCTCCGGACTGAGGGGCCACCACGACCCGGAGGCCACCGTGTTGTCATTGGCAATCACCATCGTCCATCGATCGTGAACCTTGACGTAGGCAGTGACGACTCCAGCCCCGGGCGACGTTCGGCCACCTTCGCCGAAGGTAAGACCGTAGTTCACAAAAGTGCCCACAGGAAAAACTCTCGTCCCTGGATCCTTGAGATGACTGATCCGCTCCCAGGTGGTCAGCTTCCCCTTCTGGTGCACCCGCTCCACATACTTCTCGCCCCAGCCTGACTCCACCTCCCCGCGACGGTTGGAAAGGTCCGTCTCAAGGACTTCCATGCTGGCCTGGTTCTCCCCGGATTGATCCGGGGGCAAGAACGACGGAAGAGGACTTCCCAGGGGTTTGAGGATGACTTTGGCCACGATCCCACCTCGCAATCGGAAGAAAATGAAGTTTAGCCCGGAATATTCACAAACGCTTGCGTGTCAGGAGACCGCAACCAATCGACGGAGGATCCCGGTTTTCTCGATAAAGCTCGTATCATAGTCACCGGACAGGAAAACCGGGTCCCGGAGAATCTCACGGTGAAGAGGAATGGTGGTCTTGACGCCCTCGACTCGAAACTCCTCGAGCGCGGCAAGCATCGACTTCACCGTCTCTTCTCGAGTGTCACCCCGAGCGATCACCTTGCAAATCATGGAGTCATAATACGGAGGAATTGTGTAGCCCGAGCGTACGTGAGTGTCGACTCGCAACTTCCCAGGAATCAGAGGAGGAGGCTGAAAAATACTGACGCACCCCGGCTCCGGCCGAAAATCCTGGGCCGGATCCTCCGCGTTGATTCGACATTCCAGGGCGTGCCCGGTGATCTTGATCTCGTCCTGACTCACCGAGAGCCGACAGTTCGCAGCAATCCGAATCTGCTCTCGAACAATGTCCACCCCGGTGATCATTTCCGTCACCGGGTGCTCCACCTGAAGACGGGTGTTCATTTCCATGAAATACAGCTGCCCGTTTTTATCTCGTAGAAACTCAACCGTACCGGCATTTCGGTAGCCGGTCTGCTTCACCGCCTCGGCGACCATTTCTCCTGTGGCGTCTCGCTCCTCGGAAGACAGGGCGGGAGACGGAGCTTCTTCGATGAGTTTTTGATGGTTGCGTTGAACCGAACATTCACGCTCCCCCAGATGCACAGCGTTGCCAAAATGGTCAACCAGGATCTGAAACTCGATGTGACGCCCGCCCTCGATCAGCTTCTCCATGTAGAGACCGGCCTCCCCAAAAGCCTTCTCGGCCTCGTTGGCGGCCTCAATGAAACATTCGGAGAGCTGAGAGGATGTGCGAACGATCCGCATCCCTTTACCACCCCCCCCGGCCGTGGCTTTTAAGAGGATGGGATAGCCAATCTTCTCCGCCAGAAGCAATGCCTCTTCTGGAGACGGTAGCAGGCCCCGAGATCCCGGAATCACCGGAAGCCCGGCCTCGCTCATCGTCTTCTTGGCGAGTGCTTTGTCTCCCATGCGCATGATCGCACCGGGAGTGGGACCGATGAAGGTCAATTGTTGCTGATTGCAAAGAGAAGCAAAAAGAGGATTCTCGGCAAGAAACCCGAACCCGGGATGGAGCGCTTGACAGCCCTCCTGTTCTGCCGCCTGAAGCAAAGCCGGCATATGAAGGTAGCTGTCCTTGCTTTGAGAGGGTCCGATGCAAACAGCCCGGTCCGCCTCCTCAAGATGAGGAGAGTCTCGATCCGCCTCGGAAAATACGGCTACAGATTCGATGCCGAGGTCACGGCAAGCTCGAATGATACGAGCCGCAATTTCGCCTCGGTTGGCCACAAGAATGCGCCGAAACAAACGTTCACTCAAGAGAGCTCGCCCTCATCCTGAAGCGAGAAAGGAAGTCATCGTTCGATTCGGTCTTCTCCAGCTTGTCGATCAAGAGTTCCATACTCTCCATGGGTTTGAGCTGATTGAGCACACGCCTCAGCATCCAGATCGCCTTCAACTCCTCCGGCTCCCGCAACTTTTCTTCTTTGCGAGTTCCGGAAGGGTTGATGTCGATCGCCGGGAAGATCCGTCGATCGGCGAGCTTCCGGTTCAGCACGAGCTCCATGTTTCCCGTGCCTTTGAATTCTTCAAAGATGACCTGGTCCATCCGGCTACCCGTATCGATCAACGCGGTGGCAATGATCGTGAGGCTTCCGCCTTCCTCCGCATTCCGGGCAGAACCGAAGAACTCCCGAGGCTTTTCCATGGTTCGCGCATCCAGACCACCGGAAAGAGTGCGTCCGCTGTTGCCGGTTTCCAGGTTATAGGCCCGGCCAAGTCGGGTCAGGGAATCGAGGAACATGACAACGTCCCTGCCCATTTCGACGAGTCGCCTGGCCCGCTCAAGGACCATCTCAGCCACACGGACGTGTCCCTTTGAAATTCCATCACTGGAGGAGCTGATCACCTCTCCCTTGATGGAGCGCTTCATGTCCGTAACCTCTTCCGGCCGCTCATCGATCAGGACCATCATGACGTGAATCTCAGGATGATTTCGAGCAATTGCGTTGGCGATCTTCTGCAAAATGATCGTCTTGCCGGTTCGTGGCGGGGCAACAATAAGAGCACGCTGGCCCCGACCGATTGGAGAAATCAAGTCAATCGTCCGGAGAGAGATGTCGTTATCGTCCGTGTCCAGACACAGTTTCGGAAAAGGATCAATCGAAGTGAGATCCTTGAAATTGCGCCATTCTCTTGCAGAGTCCGCGGCCTCGCCGTTTACCTTGTCAATGGTGAATAGAGTGTTGCGCCCCTTGGTTCGCGAGGGAGCCCAACCTCCAACAACTTCACATCCACACCTCAAATTCAAACGACGAATGAGATTCTGGGGAACGAAAACATCGTTATCAGAAGGAAGGTAGCTGTTCTTCAGGGATCGGATGAAGCCATAGCCATCTCCGAGCACATCGAGGATGCCGGTGATCTCTGTCAGGTCTTCGGGTCGAAAGGTTTCCTGCGGTCGACCATTGCGGGATCCCCCGCCTCGATTGTTCGATCGCCGGGAGCGTCCTCGGTTTCCACCACCTCCGGCTCCACCACCACCGCCGGCTCCACCACCACTTCCGGCGCCTCCACCACCTCCACCCGATCGACGACGACCGCGGGAATTGGATCCTCCACCGGATCCGGATTCCTGCGACCCTCCTCTTTGGTTTCTCGAGCGGTTGCCGCCTTGATCGGATCGATTCTCCGTCCGACCGTCGGACCGCTGGTCAGAACGATTGTTCGGGCGATTATCTTTTTGATTACCGGAGCGGTTGTCTTCTCGATTTCCGGACCTGTTCCCGGATCGATCGTCACGGGAAGCTCCTGAACGAGATCCCCCGCGGCTACCTTGACCGCCCTGGTTGCCCTGACCGCCCTGGTTGCCTTGACCACCCTGGTTGCCTTGACCGCCCTGGTTGCCACGACGCTGACCGCCGCCCGAGCCGCCTTGGCCCCGCTGACCACCCTGGCCTCGTTGACCGCGCTGGCCCCCCCGCTGACCACCTTGGCCGCGCTGTCCACCGCCTTGGCCAGACTGGGCGCCCTGGTTCTGGTTTCCCTGGCCACCCTGGTCGCCTTGACCGCCCTGGTTTCCCTGGCCGCCCTGTTTTCCCTGGCCACTCTGGTCGCCTTGGTTTCCCTGACCGCCTTGAGATTGTCCTTCCGACGATTGGTTCTCGCTTGAAGAACCGTCACCGCTGTTGGACTTGTTCGGCCGGCGTCGTCGACCACCACTACGAAATGCACTCATGCAAACCCTCGAAACTTAGCTATTCCCACCCGCCGCAACGAAAGTTGGTTGCTCGAAAAAAACGAGTCGGGACCTTCTGTGGTGTCATCTCTCCACGGACATCCGTTCAAAAAGATCGTCAGTGAAAAGATCCGCCAGTGAAAGAATCACGGAGAAGATTGAGGAGCCGGCCGCACCCACTCATGAGTTCCGTCCGAGAACCACTCCTTCTTCCAAATAGGCACAACAATTTTTATGCGATCCATGATGTACCGCGCGGCGTCGAATGCGTTGCCTCGATGCGGAGAGGATACGGCGACAACGGTAGCCGCCTCGCCAATTGCAAGGTCTCCAAGTCGATGGACAATCGCAACGGTGAGCTCAGGCCACTGCCCGATTGCTTCCGCGCCGACCTCCTCGAGCTTTTTCTTGGCCATGGGCTCGTAGGCTTCATATGTCAAGCGATCGACAGATCGACCCTTATGGTGGTTTCTCACCACGCCTTCGAAAACGACTACGGCCCCGGCAGCCTCATGACGAACATGATCAGCCGTGACGCGAGAGTCGATCCGATCCCAGGTCAGATCAAAATAATTCCCCATGGCTCAGGAATCCGGCCAAAACTCGTTGTTCCAGCCATGCCTCATAACGGGGTCGTTTCCGCCCGCCGATGTCGTTGCGGTTCCGTAACTTGCTCCTCCCGTTGCGTCATGAGCAAAATTCTCATCCGCCACTAACAGGAGGAATCACCGCCACGAAGTCGCCATCGGCCAAGACGTAGGAATCGTCAACAAAATCCTCGTTGACCGCGAAACGGGCTTCCGAAAGGATCTCCATGACTTCCGGTCGGTGGGATCCGAGCTGCGTTCGCAGCTCCAGAATCGTTGTTCCTTGGGGAAAAGAGTACTTCTCTCCCTCGGAGCCCGTTGTCTCTCGGAGAAGCGCAAAATAACGCACTTGAACCTTGACGTTCAAGGGCCCTCCTCGGCCCTGTACTCACGCGAACCAGGCCTCGAATGGGTTTTTCCCTTGGAAAGGCCTCCCCGAGTGTACAGTCAGTGTAAGTTCAAAACGTCCTTAAAGCAAGAATCCAATCGACCTGCGAAAATTCGGCCAGGCGAGTGGAGATCAGCGTCCTTTATGCAAAAACTCTCCGCAAATACTAGGGTACAGCATCAACTGTTCGTTGTTTTCGCATTGTTTCTTCTCTCTGGATGCGGAGACTCCGGCCAAAATCCCCTTCTCCTCATCGGTCTTGACGGTGCGACATTCGACGTCATCGACCCGCTCATCCAGCGCGGTAAACTCCCGAACCTCGCCGGCTTGATGGATCGGGGAGCCCGAGCTCGGCTCCAGTCCAGGAAACCCATGTGGTCACCGTGTCTTTGGACGACGATCGCCACCGGCAAGAGCCGGCGAAAACACGGCATCGTCGACTTCGAGCTCCAGTTGAACCCATCGAGTCCTCCCGTCATCGCGAACTCCAATTTTCGCCGGACCGCGGCACTCTGGAACATGGTCACTTCGATGGAACGGACCACAACCTTCGTGGGATGGTGGGCCACCTATCCCGCCGAAAAAGTCAACGGATTCATCAGCTCCGACCACGTCCCTCACACACGTTTCCAGGAATGGATGTCCGTGCCACAACGCGAAGAGTTCCTGGAAACCTACCCGAGGAATCTGGCCAGCGAGATCGGGCCGCTCATTGCAAGACCGCAGGACATCAGCCGGGATGAGCTTTTGACTCTGGCGGACTTCGAGGAAGAAGAACTTGCCGAATTGTGCAATGCAGAGAAGCCAACTCTCTATCACGGCTTCTCCGTCCTTCGATACGCTTTTCAATCCGAGAAGACCAACCACAATATTGCCTCCTACCTTCTCGCCAACAAGCCACAGCCCGATTTGACCGGCCTCTTCCTCGGTGGAATTGATCCGACGAGTCATTGCTTCTGGCAGTTTCGAGAGCCGGACCGATTGCAGGAAGGTGAAGTATCACCTGCCGACGCGGAGCGCCTCGGGGGAGTGATCGACAACTACTACGAACATGTCGATCAGCTCCTGGGCGAACTCCTGGAAAAAGTCGCGCCGGAAACCAACATCCTCATCGTCTCGGATCACGGATTCCGGTCAAGTGGCAGGCTCACCGTCCCCGAACGATCTCAATCCGGGATTCACGAAGAGAACGGCATCCTGATCGCAGCAGGACCGGCAATCAAGAAGAGCGCTTCCATCCATGATCCCTCCGTTCTCGACATCACGCCGACCGTGCTTGCACTCCTATCCTTACCTGTCGGGGATGATATGGATGGGCGAGTTCTCAAGGAACTCATGACCCCGAGCTTTCTCTCGTCGAATCCGATTCAACTCATCGAAAGCTATGACGTCACCTTTCACAAGGAGAGAAGAGAAACTCTCTCTGCTGGCGAATCCCGCTACCGAGAACTCCTCAAGGAGCTCGGCTACCTGGGGGAGAATCGGCCCGACGGGAGCGAGTAATTCTCTTGCCGGTCGTACATGCACAGACAAGCGGACACACCGCGCAGGCATCTCGACTCACCCGGGTCGGACACACTCCGGACATACCCAGGTGGCAAAGAGCAAAATCGAGTCGAACCGGATCATCGCCGTCGATCGTCTTCAGGGCTTCGGTGATGGACACCGCGGTGTTCCAGCGGTTACTCGTTCCGGAAATCAGTCCCAGATGGCCGCACACCCGACGCACGTGAGTGTCTAGCGGGACGACGAGCCGATCGAGCGGAAACCCTTTCCACAGTCCCAGGTCCACACCATCATCAGGCCGGATCATCCACCGCAAGAAAAGATTGAGGCGTTTGCAGGCACTTCCTCGCTCAGGATGTGCCAGCAAGTTCCGGTAGGATTTTGTGACCTCACCCGCAAAAGTGGCCCGACGTCCCTGGGGCTCGAGCTGGTCCACCAGAAAGGAAAGAGCCTGCTTGTAGTCGGACTCCTCTCCCCCGGACAAAACATCTCCGGCTCGAAAAGCTCCCTCCAGAGTCCCGTGATCGGAGAGACACTGTTGAAGCCCAAGAAGAAGCCGCGAGATCTCCCCCTTCCCGACCCAGCGATACCGAAGATCCGTGGAGAGGCCGACAATCTCTTTTCTGGATGATGTTTTCAACCACTTCGAAGGGGAGGGTGAGAGTCGGTGGAAAAGCTCCTCCAGGAAACTTGAAAAAGAAGCCACCCGTCCAAAGGCAAAAAGGGCCGAGAGAATTCCGATCAGTTCCTGGTCAGGTCGACTTCGGTAGCGCCTCGGAAACACGACAGCGTCATTCTGGACCCGGGAGACCGCATCAAAAGAGAGCAAGTACCGGTCGAGAGCCTCCTTGAGAAGAGTGCGCCGCTTCTTCGAGATCTTGATCGTTTTCGTCAAAGGTTGATTTCCTTGCGTCGGACGTTTGCAATGTGGCAAAGACGAAAGAAACCGACAACCGTCAACTTCAATCGGGAGAGCACCATGGATCTTGAGCTCAAGGGGAAAAACGTTCTGATTACCGGAGCCAGCACCGGAATCGGTCGGGCAATCGCAACTTCGTTCGCTCACGAACGAGCAACCGTCGCCATCAACTCCCGAAACGGTGAAACTCTCAAAAAAACCGCGGATGCTATCACTTCCGAGACCGGAGCCCGGGTCATTTCGGTCAGCGGCGACGTCAGTAAGCCCGACGATGTCCAGCGAATCGTGAGCCAGACTGAAACCGAGCTTGGCTCCATCGACGCCTTGATTTGCAATGCGGGCGGTCCTCCGTCCGGACCGTTCAGCGATCTCACCCGTGAAGCCTTTGTCGGTGCCCTCGAACTCAACCTTCTCAGCACGACCGGCCTCTGTCAGGCCGCGGTACCGGGGATGATTGAAAGAGGAAAGGGAGCGGCGATCGTCGCTCTCACGTCCATCAGCGCCAAACAGCCCATCGATGGCCTCATCCTCTCGAACATGGCAAGAGCCGGGGTAACCGGTTTTTGTCGCAGTCTCGCCAACGAAGTCGCGGTCCACGGCATTCGGGTGAACTCGGTCGGTCCTGGTTTCACCCGCACCGATCGACTCGAGGATCTCAAGACCAAACTTGCGGAGCGGAGTGACCTCCCCCCCGACGAGATCCAGAAGAATTGGGAGAGAGATATTCCCATGAAGCGTCTTGCAACCCCACGCGAAGTCGCCGACGTGGTGGTATTTCTTTGCTCCGGCCGCTCAACCTATGTGACAGGAACCATGCTCGTCGTGGATGGAGGCTTTTGTCGCGGGCTTTTGTAGGAAAATCCGCCAAAGAGCCCAGGAAGCAGCAAGACGGCAATAAAGACATCAGATAAACATTGACAGGAACCACGATTCGCGCTTCTAATATTTTCGCTGGGGCCATCCAGCATTGGGTCATTATTTAAGAAGATCGATGACGTGGAAACTCTCTCTCATTCCATCCGCTTCGTGAGAGTCCGCTTCCAGATCGCTGCGAGTGTTCTTGCGCTGGCTCTTGTCTGCGTGGTGCTACTGCTCGCCAGTGGATGTGGAAGTCAGACTCCAAAAAACGTGATTCTCATCACCGTGACGAGTCTCCGCGCCGATCGACTCTCGTCGTCGACGAAGCCGACAAACTTCACTCCAACTCTGGACGCGCTCGCCAAAGATGGCGCTCTCTTTTCCAGGGCCTACACAACATCTTCTTCGACGGCTGCGGCGCACGCCACGATCCACACCGGCACCCATCCCTGGACCCACAAGGTCTGGAGCAATGGAGAGCGGCTCCCTTCGGATGTCACGACGCTGGCCCAGCAATACAAGCAGGCCGGCTACATGACAGCTGCCATCGTGAGTTCCTCCCAGCTCGATCAAAGACACAACTTCGACAGCGGCTTTGAACATTTCCAGGAGGCCTTCGCCTTCCAGAATCCCGACCTGGACATCCGAAGCAAAGACGCGACCCTTGCCACCGATGCGGCCCTCTCGTGGCTAACAGAAAGTCAACACAGGCCGTTTTTCCTGTGGATTCATTACTTCGACCCTCATGGACCTTATGACGCACCCGACCAGCATCGCCTGAGGAGCGACACACCGGACGAAGATGGATTCAGACTCGAAGGTTCCCGACTGAATTCGGGCCCGGGGATCATCCCGTCCTACCAGATGGTTCCCGGAGTCATGGCTCCGGAACCCTACATTGGCTCCTACAACGCCGAGGTCAGATTCGTCGATCATGAACTGGGACGACTCCTTTCGCACCTGGATGAGACCGGAACCAAAAAGCAATCCATCCTGATTCTGGCGGGCGACCACGGGGAAAGCCTCGGGGAACAAGATCACTTTTTTCAACATGGCCACAGCACCTCAGAAGAACAGGCGCGAGTTCCTCTTTTGATCCTTGAGGGTCGGTCGGTTCCTGCCGGAATCACCCATCAAACTCCTGTGTCCCTGGTCGATCTGGCTCCCACCTTGCTGAGCCTCTCCGGACTTCCCATCCCGGGCCACATGGAGGGAGTGGTCCTTTTCCCTGCGGCGGATGTCGAGGCCGCGTCGGAACGGGACCTATTTATCACTTCCTCCGGGGGATCGGAAAAGGCGGTCGTGCGCGGGAACCTGAAGCTCACGGTTGACGCTACCGGAAAGGAAAAGAAGCTAGTGGATGTGATTCTCGATCGTCGAGAGTCGACGAACTTGCTGAGCTCGAATGAGAGCGAAGCCAAGCTTCTTCTCGAACAGCTCAATAAAACCGGTTTCCCCGACGCCGACTGAGGGTTCTGCCACGGCAACCCGAACGAAAAAAAACTGCACTGGTCAGCACGGCTCCCATCCCCCGGGGAGTGGTCCGCCTCCGATCCGAAAATCCCGCATGGGAAAACGTCGGGCCGCCGTTCTCGTTCTGATCCACGTCGCCATTGCCATCCACATCATTCAATGGAAGCTCAGCGGCAAGACCGTCTCACCGGTCGAGCCCTCGGAAGCGATGCAGACCCTCGAAATCGGGAGAATCAACGCCGGGTTCATCTTTTTCGCGGTCGCCATCCTCGCCACTTTTCTTTTTGGCCGCTTCTTTTGCGGCTGGGGTTGCCACGTGGTCGCCCTTCAGGATTTCTGTGGCTTCCTGATGAAGAAAATCGGGGTCAGGCCTCGTCTCTTTCGATCCCGATTCCTGGTGCTAGCTCCCCTTGGATTCGGTTTCTACATGTTTGCCTGGCCAACGGTGAAGCGAGCGCTTCTTCTCCCCCTTCTTCGCGAGCCCTGGCCTGCGGCCGCAAAATGGCTCGGAGAAATGCCTCCATTCCCCGGCTTTTCCGACCACATCATGGAAGAGAACTTCTGGCAGACGTTCCCCTCGAGCCCCTGGGTCATCGTGCCGTTCCTTTTCATCTGTGGGTTTGCCGTGGTCTATCTTCTGGGAGCCAAGGCCTTTTGCACCTATGGATGCCCCTACGGAGGGATCTTCGGGCCGGTCGATCGGGTCACTCCGGCTCGAATCCTCGTGAACCCAAAAACCTGTGAGCAATGCGGACACTGCACGGCCACCTGCACCTCGAACGTTCGGGTCCACGAAGAAGTCCACCTCCATGGCATGGTCGTGGATTCGGGCTGCATGAAGTGCCTCGACTGCGTCAACGTTTGCCCAAACGATGCGCTTTCCTTCGGTTTTGCTCGCCCTTTACTCTTTGGAGGAAGGGCTTCAACCAGGACCCAGAAGAGAAAGAAAACCTACGACCTGACCCTGGGAGAAGACATCGCGATCTCCGCCATCTTCGTCGTCTCTTTCGTGGTGATGCGTGGCGCCTACCAGGTAATTCCCCTCCTGATGGCCATCGGCATGGCCCTCTGCATGACCTTCCTCTTCTGGAAGGCCTATCGCCTGTTTCAGGACCCGGACGTAAGCATTCATCAGTCCCTCCTCAAGCAAGACGGAGCCTGGAAAAAAAAGGGCATGCTCTATTCTCTCGGGATCTCCGGCCTCCTCCTGTTGACGATCCACACCGGCTGGATCCAGTATCACTGGAAAAAAGGCGAGACACTGGATCACGGGATCATGATCTCTCGAGACCAGGCATTCGGCGCAAAACCAGGTTCGCTCCCGGAGGACATCCGGAAAAACGCCGAGAAAGCTCTGGCCCACTACGAAATCGTTCGACCCATTCGGGACGGAGGAAAAGGCCTTCTTCCGACGGAAGAGCTCCCACTCCGGATGGCCTGGCTCAATCTCGTCGCGGGCCGTCCCGCCAGCACCGAAGAACTTCTACGGAGCATGATCGCCCGGGAAGGAACCTCGGATTTTCTCGCCACAGACCTGTCGGCGGTCCTCCACCTTCAGGGAAAAACGGAGGAGGCTCGAGAAGAGCTGGTGGCGGCCAACGCCAAACACCCCGAGTTCCCCCGGACCCGAGACGCCCTGGCTCAGATCTACTTTTCGGAGAGAAAGGTCGAGGAAACGATAAAACTCTACCAGGCATCTCTTTCCAGCAATCCCCAGGATGCGCCGGGTCGGGCCCGGCTTGCCTCGCTCTACATCAACCTGAACCGAATCGATGATGCGGTGTCCGAGCTTGAGCTGGCGGTCAAAAGCTCCCCCGACAACCCCCATCTCCACCACGATCTGGGTAAAACCTTGTTCTTCATGGCGGGGAAGACGGAAGCAGGCCTCAAACACATGGAGATCGCCGCAGAACTCGCACCCAACGACGCCATGATCAGCGACATCCTCTCCCAGATGAAAACCCCCTGAGCCTGGGCAGTCGGGGCCCGAACGAGCCCCATTTTTTGCCACCCGTCCGGGGAAACACCATCTTGATCTGGTAAAGTCCTTCCCTTAGAATGCCTTCCACACAAAAGGGGTTATTTGAACCCATGAGTGCAAGACCGCTTCGTTGCACCGGGCCAAATTCAGATCGCCGACAATCAGGCGATTACTAAGGAGCCAAGAGTGAATTCCGCATCATCTAAGCTTCTCTTTTTGCTAGCAGTCGCCACAGTCTTCTCGACTCCTTCTGCAGCTCAAGAAAGACCAGACATCTTGCTCGTCATCGCTGACGACATGGACCCCCAGCACATGGGTTACCGAAACCCGGTTGCAAGGACTCCCACGGTCGACTCGCTGATCGCGAACGGAACGGTGTTTGAAGAGTGCTGGATGGCTCCCAAGTGCGCGCCCTCCCTTGCGTCGATTCTCATGGGCCAACACCCCCACGAGCATGGCCGATTCGCGAACCGCCATGCTTCGGGTTCCGAACCCCAGATCAACCTCAACGAATCCTTCGTCTCCTGTCTTTCTGAGGCCGGTTATCGCTCCTACATGGGTGGTAAGTGGTGGTTCGGCGACATCGCCGAGGCAGGCTTTGAATCAGGCGAAACAAATCAGGGAAGCTTTGTCAGGAATGGCCAGGCCCATCTGCTTGACTGGATTGATACGGTCGAGCCGGATGAAAACTTCTTCGTCTGGTGGGCTCCGCTACTCCCTCACCTTCCCCACAATCCTCCCCAGGCTCAACTCGATCGAATCCGTCGCGGGCAGATCGTCGTGCCGGACTATGTTGATCCTCGAGATCGAAACGAATTCATCGAAAAGGAACACAACCTTCTTGCCATGACGGCATGGATGGATGCGGGACTGAGCGATGTTCTCGGTCATCTTCATCAGCTGGGTCGACGAGACAATCTGCTGGTTATCTTCTGCCTCGACAACGGCTGGAGCAACGGACGGGTTTCAAAGGGTAGTCTCTATGAGAAGGGCCTTCAAAGCCCCTTGGTCTTCACCTACAACGGCAACATCCCCCAGGGCGACACTCGAGATCATCTGACATCCTTTGTCGACATTTATCCGACGGTCCTGGACTACGCCGGCATCGAGCATACCGGTCATGAGGGACAGAGCCTCCGTCCAGCCATCGAAGGTACCGATGAAGTTTGGCGCAGCCACATCGTCGAACTTGGCTATCCGGGTATTGCCCTTGGTAACACCTGGTACGAAGAAGCCTACGGCATCGCGATTCGAAGCCAGGAGTGGAAGCTCATTGCGTACCTCCGGAATGTTCGAGAAGAAGACAACGCGATCTTCAGAATTCACCACGTGTTGACCGACTTCCCGAGCCGCAACAAATGGGACCTAGAGCTCTTCAATCTGGAATCCGACCCGTACGAGGAGCACAACCTCGTCTACAGGCCGGAGTATCGAGATCAGCTCAATCACTTCGCGGGCCTCGCTCGGGATTGGTGGACGGCGCGAACTCCCAAGAGATAGAGGGACGATCCTCGACTCACGATCTTCGACTGCAGGGCGAATTCGCTAAGCCATGCTCTTCAATTCGCTCGAGTATCTTGTCTTCCTGCCGGTGGTGGTGGCGCTCTACTTCGCCATCAGGCCCCGTTACCGGTGGATCCTGCTCCTCGCTGCCAGCTACTACTTCTACATGTGCTGGAAGGCGGAGTACGTGGTCCTCATCGTCGGGTCCACCCTGATCGACTATTTCGCGGCGCACCGGATGGCACGAATGCCCACCCGGCGCGCCAAGAAGAAGTACTTGATCTTGAGCTTGGTCGCCAATCTGGGCCTCCTGTTCGCATTCAAGTATTTCAACTTCTTCAACGATTCAATTCGCGAAGTTCTCCATCGGTTCAACGTCGTCTACGACGTACCCGGGTTCCACTTTCTTCTCCCGGTCGGTATCTCTTTCTACACGTTTCAAACCCTGAGCTACACCATCGATGTGTACCGGGGAAAGAAAGAGCCGGAAAAGCACCTGGGGCTCTTTGCCCTCTACGTTTCTTTCTTCCCTCAGCTCGTAGCCGGCCCCATCGAGCGCTCCACGCGCCTTCTTCCCCAGCTCGCCAGGACCCAGACCTTCGACTTTGAACGCATGCAGCAGGGGCTCCAGCTCATTCTCTGGGGCTTCTTCAAGAAAGTGGTGATCGCCGACCGTCTCGCAGTCTATGTGAACGCGGTTTACAACAGCCCCGAGAACCATGAGGGAGCCCCCCTCATCGTCGCCACCTACTTCTTTGCCTTCCAGATCTACTGCGATTTCTCGGGTTACTCGGATATCGCGATCGGTTCGGCAATGATTCTTGGCTACGACCTGATGGAAAACTTCACACGACCGTATTTCTCCCGGTCCGTGGCCGAATTCTGGAAACGCTGGCACATATCCCTGTCCGAGTGGTTTCGAGACTATCTCTACCTCTCGATCGGTGGAAATCGAGTGGTGAGGTGGCGCTGGTTTGCAAACCTCTTCGTTGTCTTCTTGCTCAGCGGATTCTGGCACGGGGCAAACTGGACATTCCTTGTTTGGGGCGCCCTTCATGGCACCTACCTCGTCGCCTCCATCCTGACGACCTCGCTCCGGGATCGCATCGGGACGCTCCTTCGGGCGGCGAAGTGGCCCCGCCTGACCGCAGCTTTCCAGATCGTCATGACATTCCACCTGGTGATTCTCGGCTGGGTCTTCTTTCGGGCAAATTCTCTCTCAGATGCCCTGACAATCTTATCCAGGATGACCCCCTGGAAAGGCTGGGCGCCGGGGCGCCTGATGGTCGGTCTTCGAGAAACCGAGTTCATCATCGCGGTCGGTTCCGTTGCAATTCTGGTGATTCTCGATTTCATGCAACGGAGGACCACCACAAAACTCGTCCTACCGGACCGGCCGGTATGGTACAGATGGTTAGCCTTCTATTCGCTCATCTTCGGAATCTTGATCTTTGGAAGGTTTACCTCGGAGGAGTTCATCTACTTCCAGTTTTGAGAGAGCCCCTGCGGGAGCCGTACCAAGAAAATGCCCGCATCCAAACCCATGAAACGCAAGCGAGCCTTAACCTCAGCTCTATTCATCAGCCTGCTGATCCTGGCCCACGTTGTCCTCGTACTCCTGTACAACAACGTCATCATGACCGGGAGCCGACTCAACCGGGTCGATCACCAGTTTCATCAGCTCACAGAAGACCTTGAGTACCTCATTCTGGGCGATTCCCACGCCCAGGACGGCCTCAACCCTGGCGTCCTTCCCAACGGGTTCAACTTCGCCTCATCCGGTGAGAACTGGGTTCAAACCTATTACAAGCTCAACCACATCCTCAAGGACACGAACACGAAGTTTCGAACCCTGGTCCTCCCGTTCGACCTCCATTCTTTCAGCTCATTTCGATCCGGACGCTTTGAAGATCTCTACTACTGGAGTCAATATATCGAGTTCATCGAACTGGGAGAAATGACCGGAGAGCGGTACAAGCATCTACCGGAGATCATCGAAGGCCGATACTTCCCTTACTTTGGCCAGGGAAGAAGCTTTCTACGTTTATTCGCCGGACTCGGCAAGAAGGACACTCGCCCCCTGATAAAAGGCTATATCGGGTTTGATGAGGAAGGAAAGATCGTTCCAAGGACACGGAGCCCGGAAGCCAAAAAAAGAGCCAGACGCCATTTCAAAGGTGCCGATCCTGTATCCGAGAATCTGGCGGTCTTCTTCAAGCGAATCCTGAAGCTCTGCAACGACAGGGGAATCAACGTCGTCCTGGTGAAATTTCCCGTCACAAGGGAATACTACTCCGCGGTGGGAGAACTCATCCAAATTGACGAGGTTGACAAAGAGGTCTCAAGGCTCGTTCCTCCCGGATCAAACACCCGGATCCTTGATTTCCGTCGCCTATTCTTCGATCAGCAAGAGCTCTTAGCCGACGTCGATCATCTCAATCCAAAGGGCGCCGAGATCTTGACCAAACTTGCCTTCGAGCAATTCCCCAAGAAGGCTCCATGAGAACCATCCATGTCCGAGAAGGAACTCAACAAAACTGAAGGCCTTGGGAGTGACCCGGACGACACATTAGCTCTCCAGCGAAACACCGCACATCCCAAGCACATCGGGCCGTTCAAGATTCTTGACGTCCTTGGAGAAGGCGGAATGGGAGTCGTCTATCATGCCGAGCAGGAAACCCCGGTGCGGAGGCGACTCGCCCTCAAGTTGATCAAGCCGGGCATGGATAGTCGGGCCGTCATCGCCCGCTTCGAGTCGGAGCGTCAGGCTCTGGCACTCATGGATCATCCCTGCATCGCCAAGGTTTATGATGCCGGGACCTCCGAGCTGGGTCTCCCCTATTTCGTGATGGAACTCGTCCAAGGCATGCACATCACGGACTACTGCGACAAGAACCAGCTTCCCCTTGCGCCAAGGATCGAGATCTTTCTCCATGTTTGCCGGGCGGTTCAGCACGCCCACCAAAAAGGCATCATTCACCGGGACCTGAAGCCCTCGAACGTGCTCGTTCATCGTCGCGATGGCGAAGCACGTCCCAAGGTGATCGACTTCGGCCTGGCCAAGGCAACCGGACGAAGCCTTACCGACAAAACTCTTCACACCAAGCACGGCATCCTTGTCGGATCTCCCCATTACATGAGCCCGGAGCAAGCAAATCCCCTCGGTATCGACACGGATACTCGAACCGATGTCTATTCCCTGGGAGTTCTGCTCTATGAGCTTCTCGTGGGACAAAGACCTTTTGATGTGCGAGATGCCATTCGTCGTGGGGACTTTGAAGAAATCAAGAGAACGATCTGCGAATTCGATCCACTGAGACCGAGTCTTCGGATCAAAACCGATCACGATGCTGAATCTTCCAAACGACGCGGAATGGAACCCGGGTCCCACCGACGAAAACTCTCCGGAGACCTGGACTGGATCGTGACCAAGGCCCTGGAAAAAGACCGGACCCGGCGCTACGCCACGGTCAACGGCCTTGCCGCTGATCTTCGACGCTACCTCAACCATGAACCGGTGACGGCTGGCCCACCAAGTACGTTCTATCGACTCAAGAAGATGGCCCGAAAGCACGGCACGACCGCTCTTGCTCTCGTGATCTCCCTTCTTGCCCTCCTGGTCGGAGTCACCGCGAGTACTTTTCTTTACTTTCGGGCCGAAGCAGCGCGCAAGACCGCCGAGGAGAAACAAGAGGAAACCGACCGAGCCCTCGATCAGGTCAAACTGAGCAAGGAGCTCGCCGAATCCAGGCTTCTTGAGTACGAGAGACTGGCGGACATCCGTCGGCTGAAAGAAGCACACCTCTGGGAAGGAACCATCTGGCCTGCACATCCCGATAAGGTAGCCGAAATCGAACGGTGGCTCCTGCAGGCCCAAGCTCTTCTGAACCGGTTCGACGAACACAAGAAGGCGCTCGCTACTTTGCGAGAATCCGGAAGGAAAGAAGAGGATCAATGGATCTTTGAGAAGAGCACGGATCAATGGAGGCACGATGCCCTCGCCGAGCTCGTTTCCGGACTGACAACATTCGTCAATCCCGACCCGTCTTCGGGCACCATCGCCGGAATGAGGGAACGGCTCCAATGGGCCAGGACTCTTGGCGCAAGGAGCATCCAAACGAAACGAACCCGGTGGAACGAAGCGATTGCCTCCATCGGTGACCCGAGCCTCTCTCCTCGTTATTCAGGACTCTCCTTGCGGCCCCAGATGGGTCTCGTCCCGATCGGGCAGGATCCAGTTTCCGGATTGTGGGAGTTTTCACTGATCGCCACCGGTGAGTCCCCCGAAAGAGACAGCAATAACAGCATCGTCTTCACCGACTCGACGGCAATCGTGTTCGTCCTGATTCCCGGTGGATCGTTTTTCCTTGGGGCAACGGAAGAGACCGATCCCATGGCCCAAGAGGATGAGGCTCCGGTCAGGCGCATCGAGATCGCACCTTTTTTCCTGTCGAAATACGAGATGACCCTCGGGCAATGGGAAAGGTTTACCGGCAAGAACCCAGGAGTCGACCTTGCGGACCACCAGGAGAACTGGCCTCCCCTCTCTCTTACGTTACCCGCGCATCATATCTCCTGGAGCGACGCGGACACCATCTTGACTCGACTGGGATTGATCCTACCGACCGAAGCTCAATGGGAATACGCTGCACGCGCCGGAACAACCTCGGTCTGGTATGCCGGAAACGAACCGTCTTGTCTTGCCGGTCAGGCCAATCTTGCCGATCGAAGCGCCGCTCTCGCTGGAAAATCCTGGATGACCCTCCGCGGGGTTGAGTTCGAAGACGGCTCCCCTCTTCACTCTTCGGTGGGAAGCTTTGCTCCCAACCCGTTCGGTCTCCATGACATCCACGGCAACGTATGGGAATGGTGCCGGGACACCCTTGAGTCTTACGAACTCCCGGTGATGAATCATGACGGATATCGCAAGACTCCCGGATCCAGTAGGAGGGCTGACGGTAAAGAGGCCCCTCTTGACCCTCTTTTGAAGAGAGTCAATCGAGGAGGAAGCTTCGACGGAAGCCCGTCCGATGCCCGCTCTGCAAACCGACGAGGAAACCGAGCTCAGTACCGGAGCTCTCGTGTGGGAGTCAGGCCCGCACGAATGATTGATCCTTGAGCAGTCCTTCGATGGGGCAGGCGGTCAGCCCGACTTTCTAGCCGTCAAGCTTTCGGGAAGAGTCAGGACAAAATCCCGGATTTGATCCCGAACTCGCCGGTAATGCTCAAGTGCATCCTCATCCGAACCAGCAGCCCGAGCCAGTGCCGGGGGGTCATCAAAACCGACATGCACGACGGTCGCGTTCCCATTGAAGACCGGACAGGACTCGTGGGCCGACGCACAGACCGTGACGACGAAGTCAAGGCTCTCCGCATCCAGGTCATCCACGTGCTTGGAGCTATGGGAGCTCATATCGACTCCCTCTTCAGCCATGACCTGGAGCGCCCGCGGATCCATCCCATGAGGGCGGGTCCCGGCAGAAAAGGGCTCGATATCTTTTTTCAGATGACGGGTCCAGCCCTCCGCCATCTGGCTCCGACAAGAGTTGCCCGTACAGAGAAATAGAACCTTCATTTCAGCTCCTGGATCATTCGGGTTAAACCGCGACTTCCCAACTGTGCCATTTACCGACGCATTTTTCAGCCCCGAACCAGAGCACTACCTGTGGCGTTTTCGAAGAGACTTGTAGGCCTCCTGGCGGACCTTCTCGTTCTCATCGTTCTCTGCCGCCTGCTCGAGCGCTCTTTCAACCTCGGGATCAGGTAGGTAGTCAGAGAGTGTTTCCGCCGCTTCTTCTCGCACCTTGAAATGAGTGTCGTTCGCAAGAGAATAGAAGAGCGAATCGAGCAAGGACGGGTCCGTGACACCACTCAACTGACGATACACATCCGCACGAACGCTCGCATCCTCGGATGTCCGAACGATGTCGATCATCGAGAGAACAACATCGTGGCTGCGCCCGTCGTTTCCATCTTCATCCCGGGTGCCGCGGAGGGCACGAAGGGCGGAGAGCTTCTTCTCGACACTCTCACCATCGACAGCCGTCACCCGCAGATCGGCAAGAGAACTGGGAGACGGACCCGACGAACGCTCAGACCTTAGCCTTTGAGCAATCTGCCCCAGCTCGACCTGGGCTTGATCTCTTCCGGCCAACGCTTCCTCCGACAGGGAAATTCGCTCCTCCAGACTCGATAGCCGGGTCAGAACCCCGGACAACGTCCGAGCATCAGCTCTCGAATCCAGATCTCCAGAATCCAGTTTGTCGGCAGCTGCGCCCAAGCTATCCATCTCCGATCGGTAGAGCTTCAAGTCCCGCTCCGCTCCGCTGATCCGCTTTTCCAGAGCGTCCACCGTTCGACCCATTTCACGCATGAGCTCCCGATTGCTTTCCGACAACCCCCCATTCGATCCTGCAGGAGTGGTCGATCGGGCGAAAAAGACAGCAATGACCATGGCCACACTCGAAAGTGCAATCGCCATTAAAGGTAGAAAAATCTTCATCAGGTCGACTCCATCACTTGCCTTCAGGCCAAAGAATCCCAGGCCCTCCGAAAATTCCGGGGCTCCAGGACTGAAAAAGAGAGCGCTTCTTCCGTCTCGGGGTGTGAAAAAGCCAGGGACCCGGCGTGAAGGACGGGATGAGTGAGATGGTATCGACGGCAAAAATCATCAGGCGGGTGCCCGTAGCGGCGATCGGCCAGAATCGAAAAACCAGCATCCGCCAGGTGAATGCGGATCTGATGAGTCCTCCCCGTTTTCGGCCACAGCTTCAATCGACTGATCTGGCCATGTTCGACTTCCCGGCTGCCCTCCACCTCGTATTCGGTCACCGCTTCCTTCTCCCCGACCGGCGTGGTGAAGACTCCTTTTTCTTCGGGGGGCCGTCCCCAGACCAGGCCAACATACTCCTTCTGCACCTTCCGATTCGCAAACTGGTCAACGAGGTGGGTGTAGGCCGATTCGGTCCTTGCGACGACGACAATCCCGGAGGTTCCTCGGTCGAGCCGATGCACGAGGCCAAATTCTCGGGTGGGTCCAAGAAGCCGTAGGTCCTCTTCATAGAGGGCCAGGAGGCCATTCAACAGGGAATCGCTTCCATGCCCCGGCCCCGGGTGCATCACCAACCCTGAAGGTTTGCGCAACACGACGAGATGGGGATCTTCATGCAGTACCTCGAACCGGATCCGGCGATTGGGGAGGTACTCTTTCTCTTTTTTCTCGAGAGACAGAATCACGAGCTCCTCCCCCACCTTGACCCTTTGCCCCTCTTCCGCCGTCTCACCGCCCAGCAAGACTCTCTTCTGGCGCAGAAGCTTTCCTGCATGGGCGCGGCCCCGTCCCAGGAGCTGAGAAAGCGCCCATTCGATCGAACGTTCGTCCAGAACAGAAGGAATCGTAATTGTCTCGGTCATGCAGATCGGTCCGTAAGGGTCAAGAAAGGCAACAAAGGTCAGAGGGAGCCCCGATTCAGGATGGAGGGTACCAAAACGCAAGCAAGAGAAGAAAAAGCAAGACAGCTGAAACTCCGGGAGAGGATCCAACACTACGGGGCACGAAATGTTTAAGGAATCTCGTTTTTCTTCTTTTCTTGACCCGATGTTGTGAGGAGACGTCTATGTGGATCAGAACTACTTTTTTGACGACCGCCCTGTTGCTCGCTTTCGTCGCTGCAATGCCCACCCAGGCGATGGCAGGAGCCCCCTGCCCTACCCTTATTCAGGGCGACATGGATGGGGATGGGGACGTTGACATTGACGACGTTGCCCTGTTTGACCAGGCATACGCCCGAGGCAATCTGAAAGCCGATTGGGATTTCAACTGCATCATCGATATCAATGACCTCAATCGATTCATCAAGATGTACCTCATCGGCGACGCCACGATCTTCGACTTCAATCTCGATGGAGTGGTCAACATCGTTGATCTGGGAGATTTCTACTCCTCGTGGCTCGACGGTTTCAACGGAGGCTCCACCATCGCCAATGTGAGCAACCGCTACGCAGGAGATGGGGATTGCACGGTCAACTTCGCCGACCTCGATTACTTCATCGGATGGTGGCAGGACTGCCTCTGAACAGAAAAATAGGCCAACAATCTGAACAGGGGAAAGCCCCTCGCATCCCTCGATATGAATCGAGTCCCATGCGAGGGGCATTCGTCGTTTCGCACACATCAACGACCGAAATTTGACGACAAGCCCACCCAGTCGACGAGCAATTGACAGCCGCGAAAGTACCGTCTATCATTGGAACCAGATGTCGAAGGCGTTCGAGCCATCCAACACCGTATCTCCCGGATTTTTTCATGGGGGTTCGTCATCTTCACCAGAGAAAGACACCATGGAGTGAAATCATGAATTCTGGGATCATTTTCTCTACAGTCCTTCTCCTTTGCTTCCTCACCCCTCTTCCCGTCCTGGGAATCCCCTCGAACCTGTCGGATTTCTCCATCAGCGAACTCAACATCGTTTCGCCCGATGGACTGGAAGAGGAACTCGGAAAGGCCTTCACCGGCGATTTTGATGGAGATGGTCGCCTGGATGTTGCTCACCTTACCGGCGACAGGGTCATCTTGATCTACGCCCCCTCCGTCTATCAGGCATCCATGCTTCTTGACAGCACCGGCGACACCGACATCAAGGACGCTTGCGTCGTCCAGGGAGCCGACAAAGATGAAATCATAACAATTGGTACCGATGGTGCTCTTTCCTGGCACCTGGGGAATGATGGCCAGTTCACATCATTGCCCCTCAGCGCTCACCCGGGTCGAGCGGTCGCGATGGTTGACTCGACTCTGGCGATCTTGACCCTGAACGGAGCCAGTCTCATCCTCATTGATCCGTCAACCGGGTCAGAGACCTTCGAGGTCCTTCAAGCAACCGGCATCTCCTTGCTTCCCCTTCAGTGGTCCCTGGATCCGGCAAAAGAACTTGCGGTCATGACCGATAGCGGGATCAAGATCTTCAACATGAACGGGGATGCTCTTGCTTCCTTCGACTCTGGAACTCCCGCCGACCTGACAGCCCTTCGAGACAGTGGATCCATCCTTGACACCTTGGCCTGGATCGACTCGAATTCCCTTGGAAGCCCTGGCGGAGTGAATCAAGTCCTCCACCTCGTCAGCAGCCTTTCCCTTCAAACGGAGATCTCGCTCGGAAACACGAACGTTCTTGGAATCAACTCCGGAGATCTCGACGGGGATGGGAGATCGGACCTGTTACTTGCCGTGGTTGACGATTGTGCAGTGGACATTCTCTGGGGTCTTGACCCGAGCATCTTCGGCGCCCGGTTTGATCCGCTTACCTCTCTTCGACTGAAGAGCCAGCAAGAGCCTCGGTCTTGCCCGGGATCATCCATCGCTGTCCGTCCTCTTTGCGCTGATTTCGATCGAGACGGCACCCTCGATGTCGTCCGTCCAGTGAGTCACGATCATGGCTTGCTGATCGCAAGAAATACCCTGAACCCTGACGTATCGGCCTATTCCCCATCGCCGTGCGTCGAGGTGATTCCAGGACGGGGCTCGACCTCGGTCATTCTTAGTGTGGATGAGACTCACGATCCAGGCGACGAAGTCGACGTCCTCATTTTCGTCAGAATGGATGATGGTTCCGTCCTGGCCGATCCGTATCTCTGGTTCAGCTTGACGGAACAGATCTCCTCGTTGAACGCCCAGGTGCAGTTCTCCCTCGACTCATCCGGAGTTCATCATGAGTACTACATCGTCACCCGAAGAATTCCATCATCCGGCATTTCGACCCCGGATGCGATCCATGTCTATCGGCCGGGTGAACCGACATCGTGCCCTCCCACCACGACGTTTGGACGATACGTCGAAGGATTGAACCCACTCCCCATCATCAACTTTGAAGACATCATCATTCCTCCGGGGAGCGACGAAGACTAGCCCACGGGCTAAAAAATGGGTCGATGGCCAACCCCGACGACTCGCATCAGTGCGTAGAAGTAGGGATGATCAAAGCGAGGGGTGTTCGCGACCCGAACTCTTGCCTGGCGCAAAGCCTCGGCCGGAGAGTGCTTTTGGACAAGAGCCTGATGAAAGAACTCCGTCAACGCAAGAGTACTCATCACATCGAGATCCCCCGGAGATGAAAGGACTGCTTTGGCTCCCATCGACAGGAAAGCTCCCTCAAAAGAGCTCACTCCAGCCTCGCCCCGTCGGACCTGGCCTCGCCCGGAGCCACAGGCGGTAAGAACAACCAGAGGAGGGCTCGTCCATTTCTCCGCATCCCGGCAATCAAAGATTCCATCTGAAAAGTCATTCGATCCACTCATCAAGAGCTTTGCCGGACGCGGAAGCCCTGGATCAGAATCGCCGTGAGTCAAGAACTGAAGAACTTGAACATCCTTCAAGGTTGCCGGGTCCAGGCTCTGGGAGATCTTGATCTTTCGGGGAGAAGCATAGATCTTATTCAAAGACGAGCTGGAAAAAGGAATCTTGCTCCAGGAGGGGTGGTTCTTGATCGCCTTGTCACCGAAGTAGATCAGGTTCAGGTCGATATTTTTTACTATCTTTTTCTCTCGCACCATCCGAGCGAGATGGAGGCCGACCGGAACGGACGGCAGGTACGAAATGGCATGAGTCAAACCAAGAGGCCTTGGGGCCACTTTCTCATCAGGCGAGGCAAGAAGAAGACAAGACATGGGAATCCAGCCAAGCTGGTCGTCCCCCACAACAGCAATCGAACTCAAGCCACGGATGTGCTCTTGCACCCTCTCTGGAAGAAGTAATTCGGTAAGCTTCCGGGCGCTCTTCTCCACCAGCATCGTCGAGAATGGATCGACCCGTCCGTCCTCGAAGCCGGGGCGCTCAAGAATTTGACTGACCAGCTCATCCCGAGCGAGTAGCAACGAATCTCTGTCCGGAAGAAACTCGTGTCGAATCGTTTCTTGATCGACAAGAAAAACGTGCCCCTGATCCGGGCCGGGGAGGAAGACGATCAATCCCCCGTTCGGTTTGATCACCCGGGAACGAATGCGGGAAAGCAGCCCCTCGTCACCGACCTTGACTCCTAACTTCCGGGCCAAAGTTCCCAACGCCTGGGCTCGAACCAGCTCCTGGAACGCCCTCCCCACTCCATCATTCCCCGGATAGACCTCCAGGGTCAAAGTGAGAAGCTCTCCGACAATCCTCGTCTGATCCTTATATTGAAGAAAACCAACTCCTCCCTCGATCAGGGGGACCGTCTCCCAGACTTGCAAAAACGAATCAAAACTCATCTTGCTCGCCAGAAGGCAGTCTCTCAGCCTTTTTGAGTCCGGTTTCTCCTCGCGGCGACAGAGGGCTCGCTCCAGCCGGGACGTGACCGCATCGTGCAATGCCCGTCGATGGTTCGCGTCTCTCGACGTCGATCCGCTCGAAATGCCGGCAAGAACCTCTCTCGCCTTCTCCAGAATTGTTCGAGCCCCATCGAGATCTCCATCGCCAGTTCGAACCCAGGCAAATCGAAGGAGGGGGGCCAAGATCGAGAGAGGACCAAGAAGAGGATCCTCGAGGATGCTGACGACCTCCTCGATCGAAACTTGTTTCAGGTGATATCCCGAAAGACCTTCTAACAGTCGAAACTGAGCGGATACCGAATCGACGATGCCCCGTTTCTGGTGGTCTCTTCGCCCTTCCCTGGCAAGCTTCAAACACTCTTCATAAGACCAACGTGCCATCGCCAGCCGGGTCCGATTGAGCTTGCTGCAACGGAGTGCATCAAAATGATCACACTCCATTGCCGCTTCCATTTCCTGGTCCAGCCAGAAGGCTGCGTGATCCGTGTTTCCGATCTTCAGGAAAAAATTCCCGCGCTCTCCAAGAATCATGCTCCGAAGGGATTCGTGCTGCATCTTCGCATGCCTCTTCACATCGACTCCCTCGGAGGCTTCTTGCAAGAGAGGCAATACCCGTTCGAAATCTCCGATCCCGACCATCAGAGATGCGAGCTGATACTGAAGCCAGGGAGTCATCGAATCGGATTTCCCCTCGATGAACCGCAAACCCTCCTCTGCAGCAAGGAGAGCCTCGGCCATCGCTCCGCTGGTTCGTTTCAGATCGACCTTCATCCGGTAAAAGTAACCGGCAGGATCAAAGAGCTTCTCCCGAACCGATACCCGGCACGCAAGATCCAGAACCTCGGCACGGGAATAACCGGAAAAGAGAGAATGATGACTGTTGAGAAAACCGGAGCATCGATTCAAGAAATCAATCGATTCGCTCCGCTTCAGCTCAGGATTGTCATTCTCAATCCGGTCGACCAGATCAGAAAAGCTGCTCTTCTTCCGACCTTCTTCCGCCTGGACGCTTCCAAGAACAAGAATGATCAGGGCGACGAAAGCGAGGCATTGGCGGAATCCACTCCGACTTCGATGCCTGTAATGTTGAAGGCAACCACTTTCCAATGAATCTCGGCCGGAAGAGATAAAAGTTCTTCTTGAGTAGGAATCCATACTTCCTCGGACAGCGATAAAGGACCAAGAGCCGGCTCGCCACTTTCCCTATCGCCACTTTCCCTATCATAGATGCGAAGGCTGTAACGAACCACCCCCTCGACCTCATGAGTCCACTCGAATCGATCATAAGAAGCCACCTTCCCCGAAGGGAAAAGGCATTCCAACTGGCCAGCCCCCAGAACTCCCGGTGCCAGGGGATCATTCTCTTTCCCCGGATCGCCAAGGAAGAAGATCAGGAATATCGTGATTCCCACCGCCCCCAATCCGGCGGCCAGAGCCACCCAGGAGCTGGAGAAACTTAGCGGTCTCGGCGCCGTGGCTTCCGATTCTTGCAACTGATCTCGAAAAGAATCCACGGCCTTCTCTTCAAGAATTCCTTCTGGCGCCTCCTCAAAGGCCAGAAAGGCCAGCTCTTCTGCTTCATCGGCAATCTGATTCATCGCACCCTCAAGACCGAGCAATCCGGCGACCTTTTCCCGGCACACGGAACACGAATTCAATTGCTCCTGCACCACTGCGCTTTCCCGGTCGATATCTCCAGACAGTAGTGCCTGAAGAACGTCCTCATGTTTTCCGGGGTGGTCGCTCATCCCATCCCCTCCTCGTAGACAGGCCGCAGCAAACTTCGCAGCCGTTCCATTCCCCGGTAGTAACGAGTCTTTGCCGTATTGACCGGCAACTCAAGACGAGAAGCGATGTCTTCGAATGGAATCCGCTCGAGCAGCCTCAGCTTGATGATCCCCGCCGTCTCCGCGTTGAGCCGAGCCAGTGCCCTGGACAGCGCCATCTGGGTCTGCTCCAGGGATAGATGGGCTGAAACCTCAGGGCTGGCCACCTGTTGCGGGTCGGTCTGAAGAGAAGCAAGCCGCCTCCTCCTCTTTCGGACCGCATTCATGAACAAGAGGAGGCAATAGCGAGCCACCCAGGTTTCGAGCTTTGCCAGCCCGGCATAGGTGTGCGACTTGGACCAGACGAGGGAAAACGTCTCCTGACACAGATCCGCAAGATCGTCATCCGCCAGAGGTCGGCCCATCCGACGGTTTTTCGCGGCAAGAATTCGAGGAATACAACGCATTCGCTCAACGAACCGAGACCGAGCCTCCCTCCCTCCGGAGCGAGCCTCCCGGAGGAGCTCAAGATCGGCTTCGTGGATGACCTCACTTCTTCCCGCAGATGGAGATCTCCCCGTGGAAGTCGGATCCAGCGCTTGCTCCGGGTGAGTGGCCATGACCTCAGTATCATCGGGGATTCAAGACCCGTCAAGGCCGATTCCGCCCGCCGATTCAATCCCCAAGATCGAAAGAAAAGGGCCCCAAAAAAGCCGGTATTCGGTGAAACTTCCCCGCCACAGGAGACACTAACCAGTGCCGGTAGAAACCCTCCCCTGGAGGATATCCCCCATTACTCATCCCTCTTCCCCGAATTCTTTCGGGCTTTTCGTTCCTGTTCGATCCCGGATTTTGAGAGCATGGAAGGATCCAGATCCTGAGTGGAGGCTCCCCCTCGCTTCGATGCCCTTTCCCGGAATCGGGGAAGGGAAATGTCCCTCTCCGCCCTTTTTTCGGGAGCGACAGAGACCTCCTAGCGTAGAAGCTCATGGCAAAGCGGATCTCGAAATATGGAAAGTCTCAATAAATGGAAGGAGACAGCCCTTGCGACCCAGCATTCGTTCCTCAGCGATCCTCGCTCTCATCGCTGCCGGCGTGACCCTCATGGGTGCCGGCGGTGATAAAGGCACCCGGTCCATCGACAAGCTCACCGCGGAGGTGAGCAAGGGGGATCTCCCGATCGAAGTCGAGCTTTCAGGCGTTTTCGTCGCGGATAACAAGGACGAAATTCGCATCGAACCCGAGGCCTATCGGGGCGAGCTCATCATCACCAACCTCATCCGGGAGGGAAAGGCCATCAAGGAGGGCGATATTCTCATCGAGTTCGACCAGTCGAACCTCGAGGATTCACTCGAAGAGGCAAAGGATGACGTCGACGACAAGCTCGTTGAACTGGAAAAGGCAAAAGCGGAGCTCAATTCCTGGGAAATCGACGAGGAACGGGGTAACGCCAGAAGAGTCGCCGAACTCGCCAAGGCAACCCGGGAGCAGAAGAAAGCCATCGAGAAAGCCGCTCTGGAGCTCAGCGAAAAGGAACAAGGCCTGAAGGATGCCGACCGCCGGGTCAAGGATGCGGAGATCGATTTCCAGCAGTTGACCCAGCTCTATGAAGAAAGGGAGTTGCACACGGCAACGGAAAACATCCTTGTTGAGCGCCAACGACAGCAACTCGAAAACACCCGTCGCTCGACGGCAAAGACAAAGCGCGATTTCGAACTCTGGAAGAAATACGACCACGACGCCGAGATTCTCGAGAAAGAACTCGAGGTTGCCGACAAGCAGGCGGAAGTTGAAAAGGCAAAAGTCAAAACCGCCGCCGAGCGCAAGGAACAGGAAGCGAAGGTCAAAAAGGCCGAACGCGCCATGAAGAAAGCGGAAGAGAAAGTCGCCGAGCTCGATGTCGATACGAAGAGTCTCAGCGTGCTCTCCCCCCGGGACGGAATCGTCTTCTACGGCGCCATGGCCGGAAACGATTCCCACTCGGACATCATCTTCGTTGGCATGGGAAGTCGAAATGATGAGATGAAGATCGGCGGCCGGGTGAGAACCCATCAGGTTCTGATGACCGTTGCCTCCATGGACAAGCTGTCCGTCGAAATGAAAGCTCTCGAGAGTGACATCCAGCACCTCAAGGAAGGCCTTCCCATCAGCATCCAGCCGACCGCCTTCCCGGCCCTCGCGATTGATGGTGAGCTCACCAAGGTCGACCAGGTCGCGAGCCGAACCGGCTTCCTCAGCGATGTCCGCGAATTCAAGATCCACGGGACCTACGAGAAGACCTTTCCCCAGCTGCGCAGTGGAATGAACTGTCGGATCACGGTTCGAGCCAACTCGGTTCCGGACTGCCTGCAGGTTCCGGTTCTTGCCGTCTTCAGCGAGGGCGGAAAACACTACTGCCTGGTAAAAGACGGAGAGAAGACAACAAGACGACCGGTGATGATCGGGGCGAGCAACGGTCAACTCGTCGAAATCAAAGAAGGGCTTCGGGAGGGAGAACGCATCTCTCTTTACGATCCCCTGGCCAACTCCTGAGGCGCGCCCATGTCATCACCAATTCGTCTCGAGGGTCTTTCCAAGGTCTACCCCATGCCCGGTGAAGAAGTTCGGGCCCTGAAGGAGATCTCGGTTTCCATCGACAGCGGCGAGTTCGTTTCCGTCGTCGGCTCATCCGGCTCGGGAAAGACGACCCTTCTCTATGTCCTCGGCCTCCTGACTCCTCCGTCCTCGGGCATGTATGAGTTCGGTGGAAGAGATGTCACCCGACTCTCCGATCGGGAACGCTCGTCGGTTCGAGGTTCTCAGATCGGCTTTGTCTTTCAATCGTTTCATCTACTCCCCCAGCTCTCGGTGTATGACAACGTTCTCCTTTCGACCCGCTACGCCATGCAAAACGGGAACGCATCATCGTATGCAAGCCGAGCCAAAGATCTCCTGGAGAGGGTGGGACTTGCCCATCGCCTGACCCATCGTCCCCGAGAACTCTCCGGCGGTGAGATGCAACGGGTGGCAATCGCTCGCGCGCTCATGGGCGACCCGAGCGTCATCCTTGCCGACGAGCCCACGGGAAACCTTGATGAAACCAACGGCGAGCAAATTTTCGAAGTCCTCGGAGACCTCGCCAAAGAAGGGAAAACCGTCATCCTGGTCACCCACAACCTGTCCCTCGCCAAACGAACTCATCGCCAGATTCAACTCAAGGATGGAGAAATCCTTGCATGAACATCATCCGACTCTTTCGTGAAGCGGCGGGAAACCTCTTTCTTCACAAGACCCGGTCCTTCCTCGCCGCTCTCGGAATCATCTTCGGAGTAGCGAGTGTCATCTGCATGCTCTCCATCAGTGAAGTCGCCCGGCGGGATGTGATCGGCAGGATTGAACGCCTCGGCTTGCGCAACGTCATCATCGATAGCGTGAAGCCCGAGCGACTTCGACGGCGCGAACAGTCCGAGGCCGACGAATCCTGGTTCGCCCGCTACGGCATCACCCGGGAGGACGTGGACATCCTGTCGGGAACTCTGGGGTCGGCAACCGGAACCGGCGCCATCGATGCCCTCGTCCCCATGCGTGTCATGCTGGAAGACGTGAAGGCAGGAACCAAGTTCTCCGACATCAATGTGGTTGCCACCACGCCGGAATACGCTGGCGTCATGAGTCACCCGGTCAAGGCCGGCCGCTTTCTCGCACCGACCGACGATGCCACTTGCGCCGCGGTTTGCGTCCTGGGTTACGATGCAGCGAGAAACCTCTTCCCTCTCGCCAATCCGTTGCAACAGGTGGTTTCCATCGGGGGAATTCACTACCGGGTGATCGGCATCATGGAAAGGAAGGGGCAGACCGGCTCTTCCGGAATCCTCTCCAACCCGGACAACACGGCGTGGATCCCGTTTTCAAGTTCGTTCGCTCGCTTCGGAAGCCTCCAGGTTCGCCAAGGCCGAGGGAGCAGCGAAGCGATTCAGGTCGAAGTCAACCGAGCCGTGGTCCAGGTAGCTCCCGATGTCGAGCTTGAAGAGATCGCTTCTGTGGCAAGACACCTGGTCTCCGAACGACACAAGCAGCCAGACGTCACGGTGACGATTCCCTACGCATTGCTCCAGGAGCAGCAACAGGCGGAGCGGGTGTTCCGCTGGGTCATGGGCTCCCTTGCCGCGATTTCTCTTCTCGTGGGCGGCATCGGAATCATGAACATCATGCTGGCGAACATGGCGGAACGGCGTCAAGAAATCGGCCTGCGTCGCGCCCTTGGTGCCACCCAGCTCGACATCGTTCAGCTCTTTGTTTCGGAGAGCATGGTCATCTGTCTCGCCGGCGGGGTTCTCGGAGTAGGCCTTGGAATCGGGCTCGCGATCCTGGTCGGGCAACTTGCCCAGTGGACCGTTGCCCTCCAACCCCTTTCCGTTCCCCTTGGAGTTCTGGTCAGCGTTGCCACAGGATTGGTTTTT
>JAJDCM010000341.1 GCA_029260825.1 Planctomycetota bacterium
AGATTGCAGTTGTATCGACACCTGTAAAGTCATCTCGGTACCAGGAGCCGTACGTTCCGGACGCTTTGAAGCCGAACCAGCCGTTCAGCTCGCCGCTCGGCAGCAGTTCGAGGTCGAAAGTGTATTCAAGCGAACCCGCCGACTCTTCCGGGGTTTTGACCCATTTGTGGACCTTCGGCCCGATGACCAGAACCTCTCGATTGGTATCGGAGGGGCCAAGTGCTCCAAAAGAACTGTAGGAAATGGTCGGGTCGGAGAAGATGTAGGTTCCGTCCTCTTGCTCCACGGCGACGATGGCATGATCAAATTGTTGGGGCGATGGTGATCGTTTTTCAACTTGCCCGGCGTGGGAGGTGTTGAGCAGGGCGATGTGAGCGGTAATCCCTTTCTTTCGAAGCATGGAGGCGAGGAGGTTCGCCTTATCTTTGCAGTCGCCGTACTTGTTCTTCCATACGTCTTGACAAGAGGCCGGCTGGTACCCAGCTATCCCGAATTCAAGCCCGGTATAGCGAACTTCGTTTGCGACCTTTTCGTGCAAGATGTTTGCGATCTGTCGACGCTCCGTTACTCCGGATGTCCATTCATTGAGGCTTGCTTCAAGGTCGGGTTCGAGTGAGGTTCGATCCTGGAGAAGGCCCCGGAACCAGCTGGCGAACGAACTCCAGTCTTCCATCGACGTTACCCAGACCGTGGATCCCTTGAACCGGAGGGACGGAGAGCTTGCTTCCCAGGAAAGAGAGTTTCTTTTGTTTGATTCCCAGGACCACTGAGTTCGTCCTTCTCGATCGGACCTTTTGGCGTCGGGAGGCGAAATGCCGGTCGGCAGGATGTTGATCCTGGGGGCAAGAGCAGCTGGAACATCCAGAATGCACCGCTTGGAATAGATGGGCCAGTTGCCTTCGAAAGAATGAACCACCGAAAGCTCTTGGGGGATGATGGGTGTTTCTTCCAGGAGAACAATGAATTCTGTCAGGCATCCGGGCTCCACTCTTGGATAAACGATGACAAGCTCCGCTTGATCCGTGTAGAGAGAGTCTTGTGCGTAGTATTGAGGAGTCTGAATGAAGACCGCATTGTCGACGACAGGATGGACGGTTCCATCTTTGTCGATGGTCTGGGCCAGGATGAAATGGGGTGTGTCCCGACTTTGATTGAACGGTACGACATCCTGCGCGTTTGCTTCGGCTCCCGCCTCGGTTCTTGATAAATATATCTTGTGAAACACCCGGTACCGGGTGTCATGGGAGTCGACATAGTAAATGTTCTCATCGAGAACGACCGTTGCCCGGTCGGTCGAGTCAGGGAAAGCTCTGCGAGCGTCTTCAAGATTTGTTTCGTGCGTAAGGAGGGAAGCAATTTCCTTCTTGTAGATGTCCGGCGGCGTGCGAGAAACTTCACCAGGTTGGCTTTGGCCGGGGAAGCAAAAGGCGAGGAAGAACGCAGCTGCTGCCAGGAATCGGATCATGAGGGCTCCGCTCGGTGAGGGCCAGGAAAAAGGATGCCGAGGACGCAGCGATCCTACTCAAAGATGGTTCAATTGGGAATGAATTTGGGCCTGTGGGCTTGCCTGCGTCGAAACGAATCCAGGAGGCCAGAGCTTCGCTCGGGATTGACCTTGTCGTTTCCATGCGCTCGAATATGACGATCTGAAGGGTATTTGGCCAGAGCGTGCTTGTTAAATTCCACGCCATGCCTCAAGCATAGGTGTCACTCCTGCTGGAGACCTCGATAACGATGGAGTTTGCGATATTATCGTCGGAGCGGACTGGGATGATGATGGTACGGGAGCGATCTGGGAGATCTTTCTGAACGCGGATGGCACGGTGAAGGATTCGTTCAGGATCAACAACGATGTTCTTGGCGGGGTGCTTGATGAAGGAAATGGGGTCTATGTGTTGTGGGTCTGGCGAGGCACTCCGTGCGAAAAGGGGGTTTTCCGCCGGGTTCGGGGCGAGTCGAGTTTTTTTGTTGGCACATCGTTACTTTACGGTGACCTTCGCACGATTCGAGAGTTCCGTTGGGGGCAAGATGTCTGCTCGACCACGAACGTAACTCCCTATGAAATGAGAGTTACGCCTGATCTCGGTAGGATTTTGGCGCAGGTCGTACTTGGCATCCGGATTGCTTCTTCTTTTCTCGCACGACTCTGGTCTTGAGCTGTGAGCAGAAGCAGAAGAGAGCCAGACCTCAACCGGAAAACCAACGGAAGGATGGCCCATGTCCCGACCCCCGATGCTAAGAATCATTTTGACCCCAATCCTTGTCGGCTGCTCGCTTCTTTCCTCGAGCGGTAACGCCCAAGTTACCGAAATCCTTTCAGTCAATGAGCAAGGAGAGCCAGGCAATGGAGGAAGCGGCCCGCTAGTTCCGGGGCATGTCGGGTCGATTGCCTTTTCTGTCGACGGGAAGAAGATCGTCTTTCTCAGCACCGCCGACAACCTCGTGGAAGGTGATGCGAATCAATCCGTGGATGCATTCTTCCTGGATCGAGTGACCGGGGAACTCCGTATCATCAGCCTCGCGAACAATGGTTCGCAGGATCGAAGAGAAGTTCTCTCGGTCACGATCTCCGGCGACGGAAAACTGGCGGCCATGGTTGTTCGCACCGGTGACTACTTTCGGGAGAACCTCATTCGGCTTCATGAGCTGGAAACGAGGAGAACTCGCAACTTCGAGTACGGCGTTTCTCCATCTCTTTCAGAGGACGGATCGGTGATCGCCTATGCGACGGACCCCTATGCCATAACCGCTGCCAGTCAGATTCACATCTTTGATGCGAGGACCAGTGAAACGACCCGGATTCCCAATTTTGGCGGCGGTGCGGGTAACCTTGATAGTCAGAGCCCCTACGTCACTTTGGATGGATGCCTTGTCGCTTTTTCTTCGAAAGCTACTAATTTTGTTCGGGTGGCCGACAACAACCGGGCTGATGATATCTTTCTCTACGACCGGGAGAGTCAGATCGTGGAGGCGGTATCGGTGAGCCCTGTTGCTGGTCTTCTCGCCGATGGGGCTTCTACCCGTCCCGCCGTATCCCAAGGAGGACGCTTCGTGGCCTTCCGGAGTTTCGGGACTGATCTGGTTACGGGAGACACGAACGGTGTTCCGGACATCTTCGTTCGTGACCGTCAGCTTTCGACGACGCGAAGAGTGAGTGTCTCATCGGACGGGACTCCGGGAACGCGCTCTTGCAACTACCCCTCCATTTCGCAGGATGGATCTCGGATCGCCTTTGTGAGCTCCTCGAGAAACCTTGTGCCCGGAAAGACCAGTCGTTTCGAAGATGCTTTCGTTCACGATATGAACACCGGTGAAACAACGTGGGCTTCTCTGTCTCAAATGAATCAAGAGGGAGACGGTTCGACCGTAATGGCCCGCATCTCCGGAGAGGGCAACGCTCTTCTCTTTTCGAGCGATGCCGAAAGGTTATCGCCGGGTGACGAAAATGGACTGCGGGATCTGTTCCTCCGAAGGCTCGACGATATCGCCCTCGACATCAAGTTGGAGACGACGATTCTTGAAGTCGGACAGGAACTCTCTCTAGAGGCCGTTCTTTCGA
>JAJDCM010000342.1 GCA_029260825.1 Planctomycetota bacterium
AGAGCTTAGCGGGGATCCTGAGGCCGTCAAGGCGGAGAAACCGGGTGCCCCAGGGAAGGCGCGAAATCCCGGTTGGGTTTTGCTATGTTCCCTGAGGCTGCCCACCCCGTGGACCGCATGAGAGCCGACGAACCGACGGGACTGGTGAAAGCCCCACATATTCTGTGACCCTGGAGCTTGTACGAACCGATGAAACCGACCGTGGTGATCGCACTTGGCGGTCATGCCATTATCCGACCCGGTCAACGTGGGACCGTGCCCGAGCAGTTCGAGAACACTCGACTGACCTTCACGGCCCTCGAGGCGTATCTGAAGCGGGAATGCTCCCTCGTCATCACTCACGGGAACGGCCCCCAGGTGGGAAACATCGTCATTCGCGTCGAAGAGGCGAGGCGCAAGGCATATGAAGTCCCCCTCGGGGTATGCGTCGCCGAATCTCAGGGTGAGATGGGCTACATGATTGCCCAGTCCCTCGACAACAAGCTTCACGAGATGAACGATCCCCGAGATGTGGTGACGGTACTCACCCAGTCAGTCGTCTCTCTAAACGACCCCCAGCTCTCGAACCCGACAAAACCCATCGGCCCGTTCTATTCACGCGCCGAAATTCAACATCTCAGTCATCCCGACATTCATCTCACGGAAGATCCCGGCGGCCTGGGATTCAGGCGTCTCGTTCCCTCTCCTCGACCGATTCAAACGGTGGAGCGGGAGGTGATCAAGAAACTTGTACTGGCCGGAGTCATCGTGGTGGCCGCTGGCGGAGGAGGTATGCCGGTCTATTACGATGAAGCCGGACGGCTCGAAGGCCTCGACGCCGTCGTCGACAAGGACTTCGCCTCCGCCCTTCTGGCCCACGAGATCGGAGCGACGGAACTGGTGATCATTACCTCCGTTTCCCACGTCAAAGTCCACTTTGGAACCCCTCAAGAAAGAAGTCTCACCCAGGTCCATCCGGGTGAGCTGGAAACCTATTTGAACGATGGTCATTTCCCGCCTGGCTCCATGGGACCCAAAATCGAAGCTGCCATCCTTTTCATCAACAACGGAGGTGAAAAGGTGATCATCACTTCGATGGAAGGCATCGCCGGCATCCTCTCGGGTGACACCAAGGCGGGTACGATCGTGACAAGACAAGGAACCCCTCGATGTCCAACCACTTCCTGCGCGTAACAGACTTCAACAAAGAGACGCTTCAGTCCGTCCTTGACCGGAGCGTCAAGATCAAAAAAACGCCAGAAGCGTATGCCTTTCAGATGGCTCGCAAAACCCTCCTGATGATCTTTGAGAAGCCGTCTCTTCGGACCCGCCTTTCCTTTGAAGTCGGAATGACTCAGATGGGAGGCCACGCGATCTTCTACAGCACGAAGGATTCCCCGATGGGGGAAAAGGAGTCGATCGAAGACACGTCAAGAGCCGCCTCCCGGATGGTTGATGTCATCATGGCCAGGCTCTTCACCCACGAGGCGGTGTGCAAGCTTGCCGAGTACTCTTCGGTTCCTGTCATTAACGCCCTGGATGACATGGCGCACCCTTGCCAGATCGTCGCCGACCTGCTGACCATCCAGGAAAAATTCGGGTCTCTTGCAGGAAAGAAAATCGCCTACTTTGGCGATGGCAACAACAACGTCACCCACTCCCTCATGGAGGGATGCGCCATGATGGGAATGCACATGGCGATCGCCTGTCCCGCGGGTGAGGACTTTGAGCCCCAAAGAGCCGTCGTCGAGGAAACAACCGCCATCGCCGCGGAAAACTCCGGGAGCATGACCGTCGTCCACGACGCGAGAGAGGCCGCGGCAGACGCCCATGTCCTCTACACCGATTCCTGGATGAGCTACCACATTCCGAAGGAACAAGAAGCCGCCCGAATCGAGACGTTCAAACCCTACCAGGTTGCTCAGGATCACCTCAACATCGCCGCCAAAGACGCCGTGTTCATGAACTGTCTTCCCGCGGCTCGGGGCTTTGAACAAACAGCGGAGGTCATTGACGGTCCAAAGAGCATCGTCTTTGATCAGGCCGAGAACCGGCTTCACGCCCAGAAGGCGATCCTCCTGGAACTCCTGGGGCTCAGCTAGTGGAAAAATGGAGCCAGCTCTCGAGCAAGGTCATCTTCAAGTGCCAGTACTTCACCCTGAATCATGACGAATACCGGCTGCCGAACGGGAACACGAGCGACTACTATTATGTTCACACCTACGGCTCGACCCTGATCATTCCTCGACTACCGGATGGAAAACTGGTGGTGACCCGTCAGCATCGCTACCTGATGAAGGCCCTCTCTCTCGAGTTTCCTGCCGGTGGAGTCAAAGAAGGAATTCGCCCCGAAGACAACGCGCGGCTGGAGCTCGAGGAAGAATGTGGATACAAGACGGGACGCCTCACGAAGATCGGGCAATTCGTTCCCTATAACGGCGTTGCCAGCGAAACTTGCCACGTCTATGTGGCCGACGAACTGACTCCTTGCCCGCCAAGGCCGGAGGAAACCGAGGAAATCGAGATCGTCACCACCACCCTCGATGAATTGACCGGATGGATCGGCCAGGGCGAACTCCTCGATGGCATGTCCCTCGCTGCCCTCTCTCTTTACCGTGAGTTCCTGAAGGCCGAGAACGCCTCCTGACTCCCGGACGGAAATCACCCCAGATATAATATTTGATCCACTTTATACGCATCTCCGTGGGCAATTTCGAGTAACAAATCCCGTTCCAAGCCTCTCAAATCCACTTTGGCTGACCGCCATTTCGTGGGGTATACTTTTCAGCCTGGAGAGTGGAAGACCCCCTCAAGAGGCACTTCACGGCGAGTTTCTGGAGAACTCGCCGGTCGTTTGAGACAAGTCGAAACCAGCGCGCACCTTGGTTGCAAACCCAACTCGCGCGCCGTATGAGGGGATTTCTTGTGGACCGGATGTGCCTCACAGCCGCGACAAAGAAGGGTGAGCAAGGGTTTACCCTCATCGAAATCATGATTGCTTCCGCCATCCTGGCGACGGGGCTCATGGCTCTTGCAGCATCTGTCTTGTATGCCCAACGCCTCAACATCGTGGCCTCGGAAACCCACCAGGCCGTCCAGGCAGCCCGCTCTCTCGTCGAAAACATGCGAGGTCAGGACTTTCGAAACCTCTACATCCGTTTCAATGAAGATCCCCTGGACGATCCCAATGGAATGGACACCGCACCGGGTAACACGTTTGCCATTGACGGATTGGCGGGCCTGGGCGGACTTGATGCCGGGGTCATCACCCTCGACCTCGACGAAACAGCTCTTGAGACCGACCTCAACGGAGACGGAGACGAGATCGACACCATCGAAAACTCAGACGTTGAATCCACCTATCAGCTTCTTCCCATAACGGTCAATATCACCTGGAGGGGGCAAGCCGGAAGACGCACCATCCGGATCAGCACCCGTCTTTCATCCGAAACCCTGTAATCGAGGAGAGGAAAATGAACAAAACCGCTCCCCGTCCGCAAAATGCGGGTTATACGATGATCGAGCTCGCAATCGTGGGCGCCATCTTCAGCCTCGTTCTCTTCGTCCTCGCCGGCATGTTTACCACCGGAGATGCAACGGCAAGCTATCTGGCCACCACCGCCGTTCATCAGGGAAGAGGACGTTCGATGATTGAATCCATGGGGCGTGAGATCCAGGGCTCCCGACTGATTGACCTGGCTCTTCCTCCCGATCTGCCTTCACTGGAGTTTCAGACTCCCGTCGACTGGGACCTTGACGGAGACCGACTCGATGACAACAACCTCATCGAGTGGGGGTGCGACGAAGAAGTCGGCCCGGTCCTTGGAAGTAGCATTACCTATGCGTTTGAACCCTACGGCCAGCTGGCCGAGCTCGTCGATGGAGTCGATTACAACGGAGACGGAGACCGGGCCGACCTCTTTCGGATCGGACGGATCATCCGTACCACCACCGGCGGACGCCGTATTTCCTTTGGCGACCTGGATGTCCTCCTCAATCGTCTCGAACCCGACGGCGATATAGACGGCGACGGTGAGGATGATCCCCTTTTCGTGCTGGACAACGGATCCTTGATGATTCGGGCCTTTGCTCTCAACCAGAATGTCGATGGCCAGCCCCGGATCGAGACCTTTACGTCACAAGTAAACCTGAGAAACCCACAGTTTTGAACGAATCACACCGTGGAAAAGGTTGGCCTCTCTTCTGATTCTCGCTGGCTCCCCAAGGAACACAATAGGGATAGACGATGAAAAAGGCTCAACAAAAAATCAAAGAACAAGGGACGGTGCTCATCATCGCGGTGGTGACGAGCGTGCTCCTCATGGGCGTCATGGTTTCACTGATCGAGGTGAGCTATGCTGGACACCATCAGGTAAAGAGCGACGTTCAGCTCGCACAAAACATGTACCTTGCCGAAGGGGCAAGCGAACATCTGCGGGTCGAACTCGTCAATGACTACCGACAAAGCCGTATGACCCTGCGCAACTGGCTGGAAGGGGTTCGTAGCGGAGATCGCTTTGCCGGCGATGAAAACTACAGCGGCCACGATACCACCACGGTCGCTGAAGTATCCGCTCTCGGATCCGGCGCCGGTTGGATCGATACAAACGCCATCGCAAGCCTCTCTTCGGTTGCGAGCGCGGATAACGGCAGCGTCGACCTCCGATCAACCTCGGTGGGGCAGCGAATTTCCTTTGGCTCCGCCGACATTTTCAACCTGGCCTTCCTCTCTTCTCGCACCGACTGCATGTTCTGCCATCTCCAGGTGGACGGGGACGTAGGATCTCTCGACTTCTTCCGACCGGGTTGGGGAATCGAAGGATCTTCGGGCCGAGGTTCAGGAACCGGATCCACCATCAACGGTAACGTCTATGTCGCCGCCAACGTCTCCATGGACGACACCGACCTCGACGGCGATCCCTCCCGGGTGAACGGCACCGAGGTCACTGGAGACATCGAGGTCAACTACGCCGGCCCAAAACTTCCTGCCGACCTTGATGGAGACGGGGCACCTGACTTCCCGACCATCAATCCGGACGTCGCCCGTCTCAACGCGAGCGGGGCTCTGTCCGGTGGAAGCATCACCGGTATTACCGAAGGAGGTCATTTCCGCAACGAGGACGATCGCGAAGCACTGACCTCGATCGATTCCACTCACGAAGGAAACCTGGTCCTGGTGGGTACAACCGCCAACCCGATTCACATCGAAGGAAATGTCTTTGTTTCCGGGGACGTGATCGTCAAGGGAGTGGTAACCGGACGAGGCGCCCTCTATTCCGGCCGCAACGTGTATGTTGCCGGTGATCTGGGCTACGCCAACGGACCCCGCGAACCGAGTAGCGGCGAGGACCCGGACGAAGTCGCTCAGGAAAATATTGAGGCCGAGAAGGATGAGTGGAGGCTCGCGGCAAGATCCAACGTCGTTCTCGGAAACTACACCAACGTGGACGACGAAGGAAACTCACTTCCCATCAAAGACCGGCAAGAAGAAGACTTCTTCCGGACCCAGTTCAATCTCTACGATGATGGATTCTTCGACCACACGACCGGGCAGGAGCTGAAGCGTAGGGATCAAAAATTCTACGATGATCAGGGAAATGTGATCCCCTACGAGAACGTTGTGCAAAGCGACAAGTACGATGCGACCCTGAAGCCTGCCTACGTAAAAGACGACGGCACAACTGATCTTTGGCTCACCGATCAGGAATACCGAGAAATCCTCGGCACTCAGGAGCTAAAGGACAACACCTATCGAATGAATCTGAAAGGAGGTGGGCAAGAAGTTGTTCAGACCCTCCTTGATAACGGATTTACGCAGGCAGAAATCGATACGCTCCGCCCGGGATGGAATGACCAGCTCGCCGCAAACTTGAGCGGAGACCTGGTGGGTCCCGACTACAACATCACCCTCAAGAAAGTCAACGAAGGGCTTCATCACTACCCGGATCAAGTCGAACGAGTGGACGCGTTTCTCTATTCGAATCGCCGCATCGCGGGAAAGACTTCCGGGACGAACCTCTCCATCAACGGAGGAATGATCTCTCAGGAAATCGGAATCCTGGCCCCAGGACGACGGAAGTTCGGATGGATGGGCGGTTACCGTTTTGACTATCTGACCGGCGTTGGAGAGAGGGCTAACCCCAGAAACGGCGAGCTGTATCAACATCTTGCGGTGAACTACGACTATCGACTGAGGAACGGCGGGTTTGGTTTTGACCTCGTTCAAGGCAACGTCGGTCGCCGCCTCGCATGGATCCGCAACGAACGAAGCGCAGAGCTAGAGGTCAACAATGACGACGAATAGGATTGCGGCTCTTCTGTTTGCTATCTCCCTTGGAGGCGGTATGGGGTTTCTCGCTCCTACCGCCTTTCGCGGGCGCCAGAACAACGAGCCTCCTCAGAATGTCGATGGATCGGCAACGGTAGAGGAAAACGCTCTTCCTTCCCTGGCCGAATCGGCTTCAGCTGGCAACACATCGAAGAACGAAGATGCGCCGTCCCATTGGCTTGGAAGCGCAGACAAGGGACTCCGATCGGCAAACCCTCGCAAGCCGACGAAGTCTCTGGCCGCGAACCGCAAGGAAGTCAAGAAGAACACGAACTATCCGTTCGTCGGAAACGTGACCCAGGACCCGCAGGATTCGTCTCTCGTGGTCACTCGAGTGAACAAGCCCGAGAGCGTTCAGTTCTCCGCATCGGATGTGAAGCGGGTCGAAATGGACGATCAGGGGAACAAGAACCTCATTCTTCGCAATGGAGAACGAGTCCGCTACACCCGGAAGGTCGAGAAGAACTCACCCGAGAGCTTGAAGCGGCGGGTTGGGTACGAAAGGTAGGTTGGCGGCCCAGGTTCTTAGACGTCGATCTGCATCAGCCCTTGAAAAGCTTTTCTACCCGCATCGCCATCCGGATCCAGCTCAAGAGCTCGGCGTAGGTGATCCCGAGCTTCATCGAGATTTCCTTGATGAGCGTGACAGCTCCCAAGAGCATAGTGTCCCCAGGCATCCTTGGGGGCGATGTCGATCTGCCGGTTGAGCTGCTCGATAGCCTTCATCCACTCCCCTTGGGTGCAATAGATGCGCCCAAGACCGCGACACGCCCAGTAGTAGTCAGGATCAATTTTCTGAGCTTCCCTGAAGTAGCGAATAGCCTTGTCCAGGACTCCCTTCTCTTCGTAGCCAATGCCCAGATTCGCGTATACATCCGTATTACTGGGATCCCAACGACGAGCGTTATGCCAGCTGGTTAGAGCACTATCCAACTTCCCAACATTGGCGAAGCAAAGACCCATTTCCGAGTAGGCTTCTGACAGTGTCGCTCGATCAATCAAGTTGGTCACGGCCTGATTATAGTAGAGAAGAGCAAGGTTGTACTTCTTCTGCTCCTTGTAGAGGAAGGCAACGTTTCGAAGTGCTGCTCCCAGACATGGGTCATGGGTGAGGCAGCGCTTGTAGTAGAAGAGTTTTGACTCCGGCCCGGAAGAAAACCGTCTCGCTCGCACAAAACTACGCAGAGCGTTGAACGACTGACTCAACCCCTGACGAAGTCGGAAGTCGAAGTACTTGCGATCATCAGGCTCGTTCGAATAGCGCCATCGCGCCAGGGTTCGAATCGAAGTGAAGATCTCTGCCACGATCGCTTGAAACTGAGCTCCCGTAGAAAAATCAACCTCACTCGGTGTACCCGAATCTTGGTGAGGCCCGACTTCCCCGGAATCAAACGTCAGGGAGAAATCTTTGACGTAGATCTCCTCCGTCGATCTCGGATCAAGGATCTCAACCCGGAAGTTCTGGGTGAACCGCCCCTCGGTTTCCGTGGGCGGATCAAAGCTTCCGGTCATGACCATTCCCGCACCGGATTGAATCGCGAGATCTCGGTACAGCATGCCGCATTCTTCGCGAAGATCCATGCTCTCGGGGTCGTCATCAGGAACCGATCCAAGATCGACGTACCTCTTTCCACCGAAGAGCTCCATGAGCTCCTGCAAGGCAAAGAAGAGAACCCGCTCCATTTCGAGCGTGCTGGAATGTGTTCCTTCCGATCGAAAAGGTGCGAAGGCAATTTTCCGTCGGGAACTTGAGGTTTTCTTGTTCTTTGTCGTCATGGATCTCTTTGTGCGATCTCTCTGGGACTCGAAGCTTTGCAACCAAACTCCGATGGCTCCTATCGGTGAATCGGCGAGTCGCTCTTGAGGAATGACAACCGGGGATTTTCCAGGATCACCGCGGGAAGGACGGAGGAAGCGCCAAGTTGGAGAGAAGGGTATAATCCTCGGCGAATCATTGAACAACAACAGGAGCCCTCATGACTCGCAGCAACTTCATGACTGCCTTGGCAATAGCGGGAGCGCTGTCCGCGCTGATCCTTGTCGCAACCGTGGCGATTGACACCATCCAGTGGGAGACACCCACCGAATCAGGGCCAACAGTTTCGGAGAACAAAGACTCAAAAGCGCCCCCAAGAAAAGACCCGCCCCCCCAGATTCCTCCCGCCAAAACCCCCTCAGAAAAATCTGCGCCGCCCCAAGATTCCCTCGGATTTGCCATCGAAGGGACGGTCATCCACCACGAAAGCGGTGCTCCTGTTTCCCAGGTAGCACTCGGAGCGATCCTTCAAAACGACCCAGACACTGACAACATCCCTACCCAACCTGCCGGAATGCCAGGGTTTATGGAGGCCCCCCCCAGCCTCGAGGAGGGTGAAATTCTGGCCTATAGCTCAAGGGACGGCAAATTCCGGATTCCAAATCTGTTTGAGGGGACCTTTGAAATCCGGGTGCTCGATCGTTTTCACTACCTTGTCGGGAGTGAACGACCATCAGCTAACCTCAAACCAGGAAAGGAGATCGCAACGGTTTCTCTTGAGGTCGCCCGAGGTGGGTCAATCCAGGGAACGGTCCGAGATCCTCTGGGACGTCCCGTGGCAAACGCCTTCGTCTCCTGCACGACCGGCTTTGAATCGATGGTGGTGGTCCCGAGCAACAGCCCAAAGAGAGCGCGAAGACTCCCTGCCACCCTCTCGGACCAGGCCGGTTCGTTCGAAATCCGTGGAATCCCTGAGGGCCAAGCCTATCGCCTGAAAGCAACTTGTGATGGCTATGCACCGGCGAGAGAAGAGCGGTTGCGGGTGCGGGCGGGCGAAACTTCGCCGACGATAGAACTGGTGCTTCGGCCCGCTGCGACGATCATCGGTCAAATTGTTGAAGAAGATGGTGCACCTGTTCCCGAAGCCTCTCTTGTCCTTTACTCCAGGTCTTTTGGGGAGCTGATTCGAACCGGATTCGATCGCGCCAAAGGGCTTTCCGAGCCGGACGGTTTCTTCGAAGTCACCGGTCTCGAGGCAGGAAAGAAGAGTCTTTTTGTTCATACACAGAATCACGCGACTCACGAGAAGACAGGGCTCGAACTGAAAGAAGGTGCAACCGTCGACCTTGGCCCCATCACCCTTCTCCCCGGGATGACTCTCCGAGGGAAAGTCATTGGTGGCGATGACCAGCCTCTCGCCAACGTCAAGATCACCGCCCGATCCACCCGAAGGGAAATGCCCCAGGAAGCAGGACAACGAGAAGCAACAACCCGAGAAACCGGAGAGTATCAAGTTGTTGGACTCGCCAAAGGAACCTACCGGGTCACCGCCGAAATGGAAGGACTGAGCGCCCAGACCAAACGTTCGGTGGAAGCCGGCCAAACAGACATCGACTTTCGCCTGGAAGCCTTTGGCTCCATTTCCGGAACCGTTCTCGAAGTAACAACCATGGCGCCGGTTCCAAGCTTTCGGGTGAGGATCTCGCCAAAAAGCACCGGTAGCCGAGCGCCAGGACCTCCCGGCCCGGGCGATCGGTTTCGTCGGGGCTCGGGGAAGTCAGAAGAGTTTGAGGACGAGGAGGGTCGCTTCACACTGGACGCGATCACACCTGGCTTCTACACGGTCCGGGCGTCCGGTCCTGGCTTTGTTGCTGGAGAAGATTCGATCGAGGTGGAGGTCAAGTCAGGCGAAGAAGTCACCGACGTGACCGTGCTTGTAACGAAAGCCGGAGTCATCTTCGGTCGCGTCGTTCGGGCCGAAGACGGCGCCCCCGTTCCTTCCGTGAGGGTGAAGATCGGTGAGCCTCAAGCCGGCTTTGGTCGCATCATGGCAAGTCGAAGTGGCGGGAGCCAATCAGGAAAGGACGGAACGTTTCGACTGGAGGACCTTACCCCAGGAACCGTTTCTCTGACCGCATATCCGGCCGAGTACCCCGAAGCGACACGAAGTGACATCGAAGTCCTGTCCGGCCAGGAAACGGGTCCAATCGACATCATGCTCGAACCGGGGGGAGGCATCTACGGCTCGGTCTATGACGAAACCGGAAATCCCGATACGAGCGCCCTGATCGGCGTTGGAAAATCGGTCATGAACATGCTTCGGACGGCAGCAACGGATCATTCGGGATACTACGAAATCAAGGGACTTGCCCAGGGAGTCTATCTCGCCACGAAGACGAACCTGGGGGAGAACTTCCTCGCGGGAATGGTGAATCAAACCGCCAACGTGAAGTCCGGTGAGATGGTTCGCATCGACTTTGGAAAAGGGAGTCCGGGCTGTACGGTTGAGGGACAACTGATCGATTCCGAGGGAGGAGTCCCCCAGGCGGCTCTCACCGCCACCCTCAACAACCCGGAATACAACGAGAACGAGGGACAGGCTTCTTATCGCTCCACCACAACCAATAATGATGGATTCTATAAGCTTGCCGGCCTGGCAACAGGCACCTACAGCATTCAAATACGAGTCCGAAAAACTCCCTCCTCCCCCACTCGCAATTATCTTTTTCAGGCAAAAATCCCCGATACCGAATCCCATCTCCTGAACATCACTCTACCCGAAGGTGGATTCTCGGGAGTGGTGATGGACGAGGACACGGGCTCTCCTCTCCCTGGGGTCACGGTCAAAGTCGCCCTGACCGAATCAGATCAGGGATCCGGATTCTCTCGATTTTCCAGCAGGGATCTTGGCCAGGAAAAAACGGATGAGGGGGGCCGCTATACTTTTTCTTACCTCTTTCCGGGAACCTATATGGCAGAGGCACAGGGCCGGGCCGGGTATGGGCGACGAGTCATCGATCGCATCACGGTGAAGGAAGATCAGATCACTCCCAACATCGATTTTGGTCTCCTCACATCGGGTTCCATCGAAGGAACCATCGTGGATCCGGATGGAAAGCCGGTCTCTCGCGCCTACGTCCATCTTCGAGACTCGAACGGGGTGGAGATCACCTCCTTCACGGGTCTTTCCGACAACGAGGGAAAGTTCGTGGTCCGGGACCTTTCTCCTGAAGAATATCGGGTCACCGTTCTATCTGGTCAGTTCGCAGCATCCACCCGCAAGGTTCAGGTCGAGAGCTCCGTCACTGCCGAGGAGGACTTCCGCTTGTCCATCGGAGGTGACCTCAAGCTGACGGCAGTATCAAGCACGGGAGCGCCACTTACCTCGACGAAAGTCGACATCCTCAACGCAGAAGGGGAATCGCTCCTCGTAGACCGACGTCTTCTTCTCCTGTTCTCGGGTGGCTCCGATCGCACCGGACCCGACGGAACCCTGGAGGTCCAGCACATCCCCGCGGGGAGATACACCATCGTCATCGACCATCCCCGGGGATCGGCCCGCGAGCAGGTGGTGATCCAGAACGGCCAGCTCACCGAGAAACGCGTCCGGGCAAGATAGAACATCTCTTCGTACCGTCCGTCGCTGGTGTATCTTCTACTCGTTTGGGACCAAAGGGCTTCGCGGAAGAAAGCAACAACCGTTGTGGCTGAATAGAATGCCAGGACAAATCGGCCCAACCGACATTTGTAGTCACGCTCGTGGAGCCGAAGAAAGTCATGAATCGGAGTCGGAGTTGCTCCCTTCCTGAGCAAGTCTTCAATCTTGGGCTGCCATCGATCAATCGATCAATCGATCAATACCCCGAGCTGCAACACCATGCCTGGCCCGCGCAAAAAAAGAACGGGCCCAAGCCAGGTTGGCTTGAGCCCGTTCAAAGTAGCTTCTTATCTTCGCTTCTTGAGACTCTACTGAAGAGTCGTCGTGTTCGTCGTCAGCGAAGTAATGCAAGTCTCACTTGAATTGAGATCCCGCAGTCGAGTTCTCACCCTGAAGGTGGTACCCGGTGCAGGTGGCGGGAAAAGCCCACTCACATCAATCTTGATCCGAGCCACCCTCATGCCCGAGGAGCGAACGTTGTTTCGGGCAAGGCTAAACACGCTGAGGTAAACAGGGTTCCCGGCAAGATCCGTGAGATCGGCAAGGAGGCGCACATCATGTGCATCCATTCCCGGGCCAAGACCCGTGAAATCGACGGTCACCTTGATCTTCTCGGTCGAAGGATCTTCGATGATGACCGAAGAAGCCAGAACGGTCGAATCAATCGACCCGAAGAGGAGTTCGAGTAGGTCCGGCGAGAAGGAGTCGTCCGGGTCGCTGAGATCGTCGGGATGATCCGTGATTTGATCATTGACGTTGTCATCGTCCCCGAAGATCGATCCACCACCACCCTGAGATTCAAGGTTGGAAGGAGTGTGGGACGCCACCAGGCTGTAGGTGCCACATCGATCAAGGGCTCCGGCTCCGTAGGATAGAACCACATCGGCCTGGCCGCCCGGAGCAAGAGGTTGATTGCCTGCTCCCGCGCCAAAATCGTTGACCGTGGCACTCGTCGAGATCGTGGAGCCACCGGCAACGTTTGCATCCGCGTTGATTTCAGCAGACAACACGGGAACGTTACCCAGATTCCGGACGGTGACGATCACGTTGACGGCTTGACCCAGGTTGCCCGGCCCGGCATCAATGTCGCCGTCACTGGGATCATAGTCAACCTGGATGTTCTCGATGGAAAGGTCAGGACTGTCTCCCGGAGGAGCGCAATCGTACTCGATCACCTGGAAGTCATCGATTGCTGCCTCGACGATGGATCCGCCGCCAAGATCCGATGCGATGAAGCGCAGGCGAACGTTTGCGGTCAGGTTGACAAAGTCGAGAACCCTGAATGAATGGTTATTCCAGCCACCGCTTGTTCCGGCGCCAGTCGGTCCGACGATTTCGACATTGGTCCAGGTAGAGCCACCATTGTCCGAGATATCAATCACCAGGGTGTCCGCACCCGGAGATCCACCCGTGGTATTGGAGTACCATCGCCAGTAGCTGATCAGCGGATCGTTCAAGCCGGAGAGATCGTGGATCGGGGTGAGAAGCGTGGTGGAGCCTCCATCCACGTCGTTATCACCGAGACCGCCACCCACAAGACCCTGCCCCGTCACCCAGGCAACGGTTCCACCAGGATCGGTGTGATCATCTTCCGGTTGAGCCGCGGTACCGACCGGATTGACTCGTTCCCAGATTCCGGTCGTTGCGTCATCGCCAGCTGCTCCCGAAGTCCAGCCGGAGTTTGTTTCAAGGGTATCGTTGACCAGAACAACCTCGCCCACTGCGGAAGTCGATTGGTGGGTCCCGCCCGTCGGAGCTGCATCCGGACTGGAAACAAAGAGTCCGCCTGTATCCTGAGCCGAAACGTACCAGTCGACGGGGGTGGTGCAAGGGATCGCCGGGAAGACCGCGTCGTACAGATCGCCGCCCGTCGGGGTCAAAGCAACCGAAGTGAAACCGGAACCCGTGTCATAGTGAAGCGTCGGAGTGCCGGGCATCACCATGCCTCCGTTTTGCTCCTCGATCCGAACGCGGACCGACTCGCCGGTCGGAGCGATGAGATTCGGAAGCCCATCCGGAAAACTGATCGCCAGCGGTGCTTCACCGAGACGCCAGACGAATAGGCCTCGCTCTAGATCACTTCCGATGACGGTTCCGCTGGGGAAGAACGGATAGACGCTCCAAAGCCCGTTGAAGCTCGTCGCGTCGTCTTCGGGACGGGTGTCAAAGAAACCGGTCTCGACAACGTTCAGAGGATTCGAAGCATCAAAAACCCGAAGACCACTCGTGTAGTTGGCCTCAAGGAGAGTGCTATCCGGGAGGATGTAGAGGTTGTGACCGATCGCGGGATTCCCGTTCGTGAACGTGTCCGCCTCGAAAGGACTGGCGAGGTTCGACACATCAAGAACTTTTGAATCGGTGTCGATCCCGAGGTTTCCCTCGTCGAGCTCATCGTTGAGGATGAGGTACTGGAAGTCGGGAGTCAGCCACGCTTGATGGGAGTACTCGGCATTCGGGTACTCGTAGCGGGATAGGTCCAGGATGTTGGCCTTGTTCGTGACGTCGAGGATGTCGATTCCCGTCTGGTCGAACCCACCATTGAACCCGCTGCAGAGAAAAGCAATTTCTTTTCCTGCGTTGGGACCACTCGTGTAGGTGACAACCTGGGCATCGTGGACGTATCGGTCATCCCAGCTCGTTACGAACGCCGGGACAGCCGGATTCGAGTTGAGGTCGTAGATCCGAACCCCTTCGCCCGAGCCGCCGACTCGATAGAGAAAGCCGCTGCTCTCGTTGATCACAACATTATGAGTGGCGGTTGTGCCCGGTGTCGTGACCGCGCCAACCAGAGTGACGTTTCCGTTGTCGATATCATCCATGTCGACAACCTGGATCCCACCACCGCCCTCGCTCACCACGTAGGCATAGTGGTCGTAAACCTTGACGTCGCGCCAGAGGCTATTTGGCCCGGCAATCACGGTCAGAATGACCGGGCTCCCTGGATTGGTGATCTCAACAAAGCCTGTTCCGCCGGCAAGGCCCATGAGGGCATATTCGCGGCCAGACGGTGAAGTGTAACCCCAGCAATCGTTTCCAGTGCTGTGCGCCCCGAAGTCCGCGAGGGTCAACCAGGAGTACAGCTGAACTCCGCTGGACGCGAAGGCGGGAGCTCCTGCCCCGGCGCGATACCCGGGCCCCTCAAAGCGAGGAGTGCGGTCGAGCATCTTGGGATCATCGGGATGACCCCAGACCGTCGTGCAAAGCATGCACAGGAGAATAATAGGGATGAGAGTACAGACCGACCTTGTCATTAAAAATCTCCGAGTCCGAGGATGCAGTTCCGATGTGATGCCCAGGGAAGAGCAGGCACATTCTATGCCCTTTGGGCTGTTCATTCAACCCGTCCAGCAAGACCGCAAATCCCCTTCTTCATCCTCTTTCGTTTCAACCACTTACACCGTTGTCTTTTGAGACCAAGGGTTCACGAGGAGTCCCACTGGAAGGAGCTACAAGAACATCTTCTTAAACAATTTATGTCGATTTCCAAACGGAAAAGAGAATGCCCCAGGCTGATTATCGGGGCATACCCGAACCCCAATTCGACTCCCGACGGATTTGGAAACGCCTGCGGTTAATTATTCGGGGCGCACTTGGGCCCGGAATTCGACAACGGCCTGGACCTGTCCCTCGTGAATCACAAGTTCAACCGGGTCGAAGGAATAGAGCACACTCCTTGCTCGAAGCACGTAACTCCCCCGGCACAGGAAGATCGGAAGTCTCCGCCCGTCCTCCTGGCCATTCTGAGGAATCCTGCCCTCCAACAGCTTCAGCTCCCCGTCCCCGGGATTTCGAGGAATCACTTCGTACTCGATCTCGATCGATTGATACTCCGGAGCAATCCCCAACAAACGAAGTTCAACTTCAACCCAGGGCAACAGGGTCATCGTTCGCTCCTCCGCTTCCTCCCATCCGGAAACCTGAAGACGCTGCTTTCCATGTCCCCTCCCCCGATAGAGAGCATCCACCCAAACCCGATCTTCAGGACCAGCGATCGTCAGGCGGCCACTTTCATCCATAGCTGGATAAAGCTGCTCCGGCGAATCCGAGGCTCGATGCACGGTGGCTCCCCCCGTCACTGGATCTCCTGATGCCTCAAGAAGTCGAAGACTCAAGATCGGCAAAGGTTCGAGGAGGATCGTTCCCAAATCCGTGAGTGCACCGGGCAGAACCTCGTAAGCAATCTCCTCCGACCGCTTGTACCCAAAAGCCCGAAGCACGCCGACCCATTTTCCAGCTGGCGCAGTCGCCGAATGAAAAGCCAAGTCTCCCTCAGCCCCCTTTTCGAACCGGTCCGAATGCCGCCCTTCGTTCTCGAGCGCAAAACTTCTTGTAAGCATTTCCTGGCTTACCCGGTCCAGCGCTTGAACCCTCACCCTTCCCATGAGCCTTCGGCGCCCTTGCCAATCATGAGGAGTACTCGGTTCCGGAGGAGTGAGTTCGATCTCCTCCTTCTGATCATGGTCGTAGCTGAATCGAGGAAGATCGATCTCGTGAATTTCCTCACCCGCAGCAAATGGTCCGTAGGACCTACGGTCAGCTTCTCCGATCCAACCCGCGGAAACGTAGTAGGGCCCCTTTGTCAGGACGTTCATCTCGCAAAGGACCGGTGCAGACGATTCCATACCCATCGTTCGCGTTGCCCCAAGCCCACAACACATCATCCGCAATTGTTCATTTTCTGGCGGCTTTCCAAGACAGACACTGACCCACACACCATGCTTCGCCGAAACCCCCGCCGTTGGCAGAAGACGCAAGTTGATCTCGAAAGAACCTTCCTCCTCGAGCTCAAAATCCAGCCGTGCTCCCGACGCGAGAGGCTCCTTTAGAAATTGGGGCTGGCAAGTGTAGCCCGGCGCATGAAGCAAAAGAGAGCGAACGACCGATGCCTCCTCGAGAGAAAATCGAGCAAACCAGGAATCCACTCCATCGAACAGCAAAGGAATCCTCGAGGTTGATCCGTCGTGTCGTCCCGCCGTCAAGCTGATATCGTCGGACGCCCCGCCGAAACGCCAACGCCCCGAGAGCATGTGGGAGACCCTCTTCTCTCCAAGTTCCTCTTGAGTCACTCGACGCCCATTCATCGTCACCTCGACCAAGAGAATGACTTGACGCTTGACTCGAAGCTCGAGCCCCTCCAACCGTTCGCCGGGTTTCAGATCAGGATAGGGGAATCTACCCTCCACTCTCTCAGGTGTGAGAACCATCATCTCACCCCGACTGGACGCTGAAAACAGCTCGAACCTTCCGTTTTCATCCGTGATTGCCTCGTTGGTTTCAAGCCGAAACA
>JAJDCM010000343.1 GCA_029260825.1 Planctomycetota bacterium
CAGTTGCTGTTCGGCTAGGAGTTCCTGCCATCAAGGCCTCCAGAGGACTTTCACCTCCTAGTCACTTCCCGGTTCGCTTTCGCTTGCCGGTTGACAGCGCCGCCATGGCGCTGCGCGCCATGCCTGGCGCACACAAAAAAAGAGCGGAGGCTTTTTCAGGCCTCCGCTCTTCAAGTAAATCAACTTCTGTCTACCGAAGACTTAGAACAGTCTTGGAATGACGACTGCTTTGCTGCCGGTGTACTGCAGTTCGCGTCCAGAAACGAATGAGTCGCCTCCGATCATGGCGTTCTCAACGTAGACGCCAAGGATTCCGGGGCCAACGTCTACATTTCTGGTGGGCCTACGAGTCGAGGCGTTCAATTTGAGCCAGCCGTAGTTGATGCCAGCAAGCTCTCCGTCGTCGCCATCGACATCGAGAGCAGTTTGGGTCACTGCGCCAGTGAGCTCACTCAGTGCCCCCATGAAGTAGCAGTCAAAGTTAAACGACCTGGAGAATCGTCGCTCATTGTTGTTGTAGCCGATGATGGCAAGGTCCGTGTCTTCTGCCTGGGTGCTCATCAGGAAGAGCATGTTCGAGAACGCAACGTTCGGGCGATTGGAGTTCGTGCCTTCACCGAAGAAGTGGTCGAGATACAGAGTTTCAGGGAAGCTCGAGTACTCGATGTCATCGAAATTGATGAAACCGTCGTCGGAAATAAGGACCGGGCGATCGCAGGCGTCCAGGTCGGCAACGCCGTCGAAAATGGCTTCGAAAGCGTAGGGGGTGTAGGCCCACTGGAAGTCGAATTCGCTGTTAACGACGATTGCGCTTCCGATCAGGAAATCGAACTGGTTCGGTGCGAGCTCTTCCGGATCTCGCGCTTCCACAACGAGGTACCCCTTCTCGAAGTTTGGGTTGTGTCCTTGGGTGAGCACCGTGATGGTGTCGGCAGGGGTGAGGTCTTCCTGGGTGTCCGACTCCTGGCAGGTTTCACTGAAGTAGACAAAATGGAGTCGTACATCACCCTCTCGGAAACCGTTATTGCAGGACCTCTCATCTTCATTTGTGTTGGTGACCGTGACGAGGGTGTTGTTTCCTTCGGTCGAGTTGTAAAGCGGGAAGATGAGGAGGCTTGCGGGCTGGGCATGGAGAGGTTGGGCCGCTGCGGGCGTGGCCAAGAGAACAACCGTAACCAGGGCCAAGAGCCCAAACATCCGTGATCTGTACATCAACCAATCCTCCTTGGAAAACTTCGATACTTAAGAGCTGAGTTAAGAATGCCCGCCATTTTAGATCACTCCTTGCCGGGTTCAAAGTGCGTAATTCAGACAATATCGGAGTTTTTGTGTAGGGTAAGAATTGGCGATTCATAAGGTATTTATGGATAGTCTATTAGGACATTTGTCTCAAATTGATAAAGCTTGCCGATCGAGTGAGAGCAAAACGGGTAGAACCCACTCTGCGCTCTCCCAGGCATGGGAATCAGACCTTCGGAGAATAAGAGTGAAAAGTATGGTCCTGTATGCAGGCCGATCTATTTCCGGCTTGCGGCGCGTTATGAGAGTTTGGGGTTCGTTCTTCGGGGTTCTCACGATTGTTCGAGGGAGAACAGCTGAAATGCGAGGCCTGGGATTGGGTGTTGTGTTTTCCGTTTTCCTGTTCCCGATGTCTCTACCCTGTGAAGCGCAACCGGTTGCCCCGCAGGAAACGATGCCAGCCGCTTCTCCGGGAGACCCAAAAGAAATAGGAATCGATACTGAGCCGGGATTGCGGATCAGGCTTTACTGGATTGGCCGACCGATGGAGTTTCTGAGGCCCCTTGCAGAAGGCCAATCTCCGAACGTCGATGAGACCATCACGGAGATCGTTCAGGGTCCAGATCAGGATCCCTTTGCTGACGGCGACGGAAGGTCGATTGATCGTCAATACGTCTTGCATGTCACCGGGTGGGTCCATGCCCGAAGGTCAGGCGAATACGAGTGGAACGTTGCCTCCGCCGCGGCTGTCCGGGTCCTCATCGATGGGAAGAAAGTTATCGATGTGACAGGTGCCCCAACCTGGCAAAAGGAGTCGCTTGGCCTTGATGTCGGGTGGCATACGGTCGAGATTTTTCAGTATGTCAACGAGCCGGCGGAGCGGTTCATGGATCACACATGGAAGACTCCGGGTGAGGAGAGGTTTGCGCCGATTGGTGTCGATAGGATGCGTGCCCCTGCCTTCCATTTTCGACCCACCCAGCCGGGAAAGAAGTTGCTCAAAAGCGGAGCCAATCGACCGGGTCTCGGAATGAAGCTCGGGGGAGTGCACCCTGGATACCGACTCACGAATATCCGTCCGGAAGGAATGGAAATGCCGGTGGGGGCTCTTGGGATGCTGTCTGACGGAACGCTGGTGGTTGCTCGCTTTGATGCGGCAACGTTGAAGGCTCCACGGCCCACTGGATCTGCAAACGGCGAACTCTGGCTCTTGCGTGAATTGGATCAAGACGATCCAGAACTTTTTCAAGGGGAGAAAATTGCTGATGGTCTCTTTGAGCCGTCCGGGATCTGTGTCTTGCAGGATGTGATCTATGTGTCCCAGCGAGAGGAGATCTCCCGGTTCGAATTGAACGAGTCAACCAAGGAATGGAAGAAGAGCGTGGTTGCTTCGGGATGGGAGACGAACGATTTTCATCAGTTATCCGCCGGGCTCCTGTTCGAACCGGGTCCAGGCGACCGGCACCCCGGCTTTTTCTACATGGCGCGTTCTCCCGGTCTGGGACTCATGAAAAACCCTCCGGATCACGGCTCGATCTGGCGGGTTGATCTTTCGAAGCCGGCAGGGGAGAACGTGACCCCTCTCACCGGGGGGCACCGGACTCCAAATGGTCTTGGCTACGGTCCAAAAAAGCAGATCTTTGTGGTCGACAATCAAGGGGAGTGGACTCCGGCGAGTGAGCTCAATCATGTTCAAGAGGGTTCTTTCTACGGTTTCTATCATCCCCACGATCCACCGAATGCGTACAGGACTCCTTTCCAACCCGATGATCAAGAGAATGGAATCGTGACCCAACCGGCGATTCTTCTACCTCAAGATGAAATTGGAAACTCGCCCACACAACCCCTGGCATTTCCTGGTGGTCATCGATTTGCCGGGCAACTTGCCCTGCCTGATATGCGGTATGGCGGGATCAATCGAGTGTTTCTAGAAAGGGTAGAGGGAGTCTGGCAGGGCTGCGCCATGCGATTTACCCAGGGGCTCGAAGCCGGGCCCAATCGCATCCTGTTTGGCCCGGATGGTTCCCTCTATGTCGGGGGCATCGGAGGGAGTCATGCATCGACCTGGTACTGGGTGAACCCGGAAGGAGAGCCGACCTTCCAGGGGCTGGAGCGACTGACTCCGACCGGTAAGGATGTCTTTGAGATCGAGCATTTGCGGGCAACCTCAAACGGTTTCTCTTTGACCTTCACCCAGCCGGTTCCCCTTGCATTCTTGAGTCATGCCGGGAACTTCAAGTTTTCCCAGTGGACCTATCGGGCTTCCATCGCTTACGGCGGGGCAAAGATTGATGTTGCCGATCTTTCGGTTGAAAGAGCCGTTCCGTCAAGAGATCGGCGAGGGGTCAATTTGATTGTCCCAGGCCTGAAGGTTGGTCATGTTGTCCACTTGAGAACCGACCCAGGGAACGATGCCGGGCAGCCGATCTGGTCTGGCGAAGTCTGGTACACCCTCAACCGAATTCCAAAGCTCTACTGATTCATTCTTTGCAGTGTGTTCCGTGAAGAATGTTCTCTTCCTCAGGGTCGGGTGCCGAGTACAATCCGGACCGCGTCGATGTCCTGATGAGCAATGGGAGAGACAGAGTGACGAATGAACCTCGACGAAGTGTGATTCTGTGGGCCAGCTTCCTGACCCTGATTGCCGCGGGCATGGGGTTTGGTGTTCGCACCGGTGTTCTGACCGAGTGGGGTGAGGTCTTTGGCTTTACCAAGTTTGAACTGGGGACAATCACCGGAGGCGGACTGCTTGGATTCGGCATCGTCATTCTTCTTGCTTCGGCAATTACCGACCGAATTGGCTACAAGGCGATCTTTCTCGGGGCAGTGGCGCTGCATGTTGTTTCGGTCGTTCTGACCTTGGCCGCGACCACGGTCTACGGTTCGCTGGGAAAAGAAGCCGCCTATTGGTGTCTCTATTCGGGAGTCTTCATTTTTGCCGTCGCCAACGGCCTTTGTGAAGCTGTGATCAACCCCCTTGTTGCTCAGCTCTATCCAGAGAACAAGACTCACTATCTCAATCTCCTGCACGCGGGCTGGCCGGCTGGCCTCATTCTTGGCGGCCTCGTCGGTTTTTGCTTCCTCGGAGAAAATGCGGCGATCACCGAGATTCGCTGGGAAATCTCTCTTTGTCTCTACCTCTTTCCCGCGCTCTGGTATGGCTGGATCATCCTGAAAGAGCGTCTCCCCGTGTCTTCGGTGCAGTCGGCAGGCATCGGATTCCTGACGATGTTGAAGGAGTTTGCCCAGCCCGTGCTTCTTTTTCTTCTCGTGCTGCACGTTTGCGTGGGGTACGTGGAACTCGGGACCGATAGCTGGATCACCAGCATCACGAACGGAATTACTCAGCAGGGGTTCATGCTGTTCATTTACGCCTCGGCGATCATGTTCGTCCTGCGCTTCTTTGCCGGACCGATCGTGGAGAGAATCAATCCGGTTGGGCTCCTTTGTTTGAGCGCGGTTCTGGGATGCATTGGCCTGGTACTCATCAGTCAGGGCGAGAGTGCGGGGATGGTGTGGATCGCGGTTACAATCTATGGAGTTGGAAAGACCTTCCTTTGGCCCACGATGCTTGGTGTTGTGGGGGAGCGATTCCCAAGGGGCGGAGCTCTTACCATGGGGGCCCTTGGTGCTGCAGGGATGCTATCGGCGGGCCTCCTCGGCGGTCCGGGGATCGGCTACAAGCAGGACTATTTCGCGTCCCAGCAACTTCGGGAAGAGGCACCCTCTTCCTATGAGCGGTACGCCGCAGCCGAGAGCAGTCGGTTTCTGATGTTCCCCCATGTCCAGGGCCTGGATCCCAAGAAAGTAGCCCTCTTGCTTGGCAAAGATACGGGCGCTCCCGAGGATCTCGCCCAGACCCTCTCCAACATGAAAGAAGGCGCCGAAAGCAGGCCAGGTCTTGAGAAGCTAAGGGATTGGTGGTCCGAGCCCGAATCCGGTGCGGCGATTCACGCCCAAGAAGATCTGAATCCCGTCAATTCGGCCAGCGTCCACGGGGGCCGGATGGCACTCCGATGGACAGCGTCCGTTCCCGCCGTGATGTTTCTTGGCTACTTGCTGCTTTTTCTTTACTTCCGGTCCAAGGGTGGCTATCGGGTCGTTTCGCTCTTACAAAGAGGCGAAGAGAAAAAGTAGTTTGTGCTACTCGGACTGGATCCGGTGATCCTTGGGCCTGACGCCTTTTGTGTGGGTCTTGAAACCAAATCCAGTGGGTTCGTATTCTCCGACGATGTCCACATTCGAGTCGGACCGGATCTGGTCTTCAAGGCCGGTGGCCCAGTAACAGGCGTTGACGAGCAGTCGCCTCGTTCCCTCCTGAAGAAAGGACTGAGACGCTCCCATCGTGGTCGCAAACACCCGTCCCTTCTTACCCGACTTCGAGGTGTAGGATCGGACCCAGGCAACTGGCATCATGGGGTCGTTCTTATCCTTGATCTTGCCCTCCTTGGTAACGCTGGCGGCAAGAGGCCTGGAATCGGGGGTCATTCCCGCAAGAACCTGGCCCATGACCAGGGGGCGGATTCCCTTCAGCATGGGGAGTCTTACTCCATACACATCTGATGGATCCCAGACATCTCCGTCCTTGATTCCGCGCAGTATTGGATGGGCCGCCGCTCCCTGGGCAAGAATCCCCCGGCAGCTTTCGGTGCCATGGCCTCCGTGATGATTGACCCAGGTTTCGCCAAGGATTTGTCGGCCAAATCCGTCCTTCCAGGTCTTGGCGCGAAAATCATAGTGTTGGTAAGTCTTGTGCTTCTTCGTGTGAAATGCATGGGTGGCGGTTCGCAATCCGACGATGGGCCGACCGGAATCGACATAAGAAACAATGTGTTGCATCTGATCGTCGGGGAGATCCCTGAACCGGGTGAAGATGACCATCAGGTCGGCTGAGTGGAGGGCTTCGAGGCCGGGGATGTTGTCCGATACCTCAGGATCGATTTCGCCGGTCTCCGGATGGATCGCGAACAACACCGTGCAGTGAAAGCCGTGCCGGGTGGCCAGGATCTTGGCAAGCTGGGGCATGCCCTCCTCGGAGCGATACTCTTCGTCGCCGGTGACGAACACGATGTGCTTACCCTTTCCCCGTCCTTCTCCTCCCTCGTACACCATCCAGGAGTCAGATTCAACGGCGCTCGCCATGCATGAGCAGAAGAACAGAGTGACCGTGCAGAACAGGCAAAAATTCAAGGGAGAGTTCAAGGCAAGATTCCTTTCCAACAACCGGGCCAAGCGAGTAGGGGACGACTTTTTCCGATCATACTCCATGACTCGCCAGGTGGCGAGACTCCAGCCCCTTGACCACAAAGGTTGACCCGGGCAACATGGGGGCCGATCGAGGTCCCACCGGATCGTCCGGAAAGAGGGTTGGGAACTCCCGGAGGTTCGGTGTGCGTCACGAAGAAGGAGATCAAGATCGTGGACCTGGCGATTCACAACTGGATGCGGGCAGAACCCGTCAAGGCGACCATCGAACGCATAGCTCGGTTCGGCTACAAGGCTCTTGAGATCAGCGGAGAGCCGGACGTCCACGATACCGCGGAAGTCAGAAGGATCCTGCGAGAGCACCGCATCCGGTGTTTTGGAGCAGTGACATTGATGCTGGGGGAACGTAACCTTGTGGCTAAAAATGAGGCCCAAAGGGCAAGTTCCATCGAGTACGTGAATGACTGCATCACCATGGTGAAGGAGTTGGAAGGTGAGTTGATCACGATCGTTCCGGCGACCGTGGGAAAGATCGTTCCTGACGCGGACCCTGACTCGGAATGGAAATGGGCCGTGGAGGGCCTGAAAGAGATCGCCGATCACGCCAAGGCAAGCGGGGTGCGGATGGCCATCGAGCCGATCAATCGGTTTGAAACCTATTTCATCAATCGAGGTTCCCAGGCGTTAGCCCTTGCCGAGGCGGTGGGGCCTGAATGCCAGGTGTGTCTTGACACGTTCCACATGAACATCGAAGAAGTCGATATGGTCCAGGCGATTCGAGACGCAGGGAGTCGTCTGGCAGACTTCCATGTCGCCGACAACAATCGAATGGCTCCCGGAATGGGCAGCATCGATTGGAGCCTGATGACCGGAACCTTGAAGGAAGTTGGATACAGCGGTCCCTTGACGGTTGAATTTTGCTCCTTCATCGACCGTACTCCGGCCAATCCTTATCCGGATGCCCTGGAGACGAAGCCCGTCGATATCAGCGACGAGCAAAGGAAGTTCATTGAAGACCATGGCAGTAGCTTGATCAGTGAGACATTTTATTCCCGTCTGGTGGAGATGTCAGCCAACACCCTTCTTCCTTTGGCCTGAAGAAACGATGAAGATTGAAAGAATAGAAGCTCGGTGGATTCAATGTCCGATCCCCGAGGAAAAGCAGCACGTTTCCGATTTTGGTCGGATGACGAGCTTTGACATGGCTCTCGTTACCGTGACCACCCGAAGCGGTCTGCAGGGATTCGGGGAGGCAAAAGGTGCGGTGGGGAGTTCCGGAGAATGCGCAGCTCTTGTCTCGTGCGTTGAAAAAGAGCTTGCGCCCCGTGTCGTCGGAAGTGATGCCAGGGAGATCACCCGCGCATTTGAAACCCTTTACAACGGGCCCCGCGCCCACTACGCCCTGGAAAGAGGCCGTGGGTTTCCGGTTCTGGGACGACGAGGCCTGACCATAGCTGCGGTGGGCGCGATTGATATGGCTCTCTGGGATCTTCTCGGGAAGCACCTTGATGTACCGATCGTCCAGTTGCTTGGCGGGCGATGTCGGGACAAGATGAAAGCCTACGCGAGTGGTGGGTGGGCCGGACCCGATGAGATCGGCGAGCAGTTGAGAGGCTACGTAGAAAAAGGTTTTCAGGCGGTCAAAATGCGTGTTGGTGTCATGGATGGCACCGTCGAACGGAGTATTCTTCGGGTGCGGAATGCCAGAAAAGAGCTGGGGCCCAAGATCGATATCATGGTGGATGCTCACGGTACTTTCAGTGTGCCGGAAGCAAAGCGTTTTGCCCGGGGAGTCGAGGATTGCGCTCTTCGTTGGTTTGAAGAGCCGATCAATAGCGATCAACGGGAAAGGCTATCCGAAGTTCGGGCCGTTACCTCCATTCCCATTGCCATGGGGGAGAGCGAGTTCACTCGCTTTGACATTCAGGAGCTCATCCGACTCCAGGCCGTTGACGTGCTTCAGCCGGATGCAGCCATTATCGGTGGTTTGACCGAGTCTCATCGAATTGCCCAGCTTGCCCACACTCATCAACTCGAGCTGGCTCCCCATCTCTGGGGATCTGCATTTTCATTCATGGCCGGGGTGCATCTTGCCTTTGCCAGTCCTTCCGCTGTCATTCTTGAATTCTCCCTCGGTGGAAATCCACTTCTTCACGAGATGGTCGAGGAGACGATCAGTGCTCCAGAGGGCTTGATATCGTCACCGGAGAAACCAGGTCTTGGAGTGACGCCGAGGCAAGAGTTTATTGACGAATACACGGTTCCCGCATAGGCGGGCCCTTAAGAGATGAAAAGGAGAAGTCGCCATGGCCACGATGATCCGGATCAACCACGTTGCCCTCGTCGTGGATAACCTTGAACGAGCCTGCGACTTCTATGAGAAGGAATTCAATCTGTCGCCTCTTCCCGCCTATAAGTTTGATTATCCGGCCCAGTTCTACAAGATCAACGAAGACCAGCAGCTCCATCTCACCGAATGGAAAGATAAACCGAGCTTTCGGGGTCATGTGTGTATTCAAGTTGACGACTTCAATGCCGTCTTTTGGCGAATGAAGGAGCTTTCCGCCATCGATATCACTCCTTGGGGCAAGGTGCGCCGACTTCCTGACGGAGGGATGCAGATGTTTGTCCGGGATCCATCCCAGAACCTGGTTGAGATCAGTTGCCCTGCGGATACACCGGTCGATGAAAGCATTTTTGAGGACGATCTTGTCGAGAGGAAACCCGGAATCTATGTCTCGAACCGGGACGATGATCGAGGGTACAAATCCGACGCGGCCACTCTCTATCACGGAAAGAAGCCTGACGGTCAGGAGCCGAGTTGATGCACAGAATCCTCCTTCTGGAGAGTGTGCACGAGGAGGCTTTTGACCTCCTGAACGAGCGGGCGGACGTGACGGTTGCTTCTTCACCGGATGCCGTCCATTCCGATGACCAGCTTGCCAAAATCGAGGCAATCATTACCCGAGGGCGAGGCCAGATTACTTCGGAGTTTCTTGAGCGTTGCCCAGAAATGCGGGTGGTGGCTCGGTGTGGTGTGGGGCTTGACAACGTTGATGTTGCCGCGGCGAGCAGGCGCAATTTGCCCGTAGTGAACGCTCCGGGAAGCACTACGGTTACACTTGCCGAACACACTCTATTACTCGTCCTTGCTCTTCAGCGACAACTTCATGATTCTGTTTGCTCGGTCAAGGAGGATCGGTGGTCGGCTCGAGGATCCTATCAAGGTGATGAATGTGCGGGAAAGACCCTTGGCATCGTGGGGCTCGGGGCGATCGGGGAGCGGGTTGCTCGCCTGGCAGCCGCGTTTGACATGGAGGTCTTGTACTGGAACCGAACGGCTAAAATGAATGTTCCGTTCAAGGCTTGTTCATTTCATGAGGTTCTCGAGGGATCCGACATCGTCAGCCTCCATGTTGCTCTTACCAAGGAGACTCGGGGAATCCTCGGGGCTGCAGAACTTGGTCGCATGAAAAAGGGCGCATCTCTGGTGAACACGGCTCGAGGAGCTCTGGTTGATCCGGAGGCGATCTGTGCCTCCTTGGAATCAGGAGCTCTTGGAGGCTATGCGGCCGATGGAGTTGATCCAGAGCCACCGATGGACGGCGATCCACTCGTGCATCATCCTTGCTCTTTGATTACGCCGCATTCAGGTGCCTTGACTCGATCGACCTATGCACGGATGTGTGTCCGGACCGCGAAGAATGTGCTGAAGGTACTTTGCGGCGAGGACCCCGAGCCGGGTTGCATCCACAATGCCCGAGAAATTGTTTCAAGTCCTCCTCCGTCAGCCTGAATGAGACCAAGATTCGGAGTCATTTGAGTATGAAGTTATCTCTCTTTTTTTCTTTCTTGGCGGTGGCCGGCGCCTTCGTTGCCATCGGCTGTGATTCCAAGGACTCCCCGGAATCCGAACAGGCTCCAATCGACAGAGCGGTCGAATCGGACTCGAAGGTGGCAGGTCCGTCGGATAAGGCACCCGAACCTCCGGCGCTTCGAGTCGAGCTTGAAAAGGGAGACAGGATCTCTCTTCTTGGGAACGCTCTTGCCTAGCGGATGCAGCATCACGGTTGGCTCGAGGCGACTCTTCAGGCTCGGTTACCCGGCTTCGACCTGTCCCTCCGAAACCTTGGCTTTGGGGCCGATACCTTGACCATTCGCCAGCGAACCGCCGGGTTTGGCAGTGCTGACGATTACTTGACTCGCTGTCAGACCGATGTTGTGTTTGCGTTCTTTGGCTACAACGAATCCTTTGACGGGGAGCAGGGAGCGGAGAACTTCAAGAAGGAGTTGGGGGATTTTATTGAGCACACCAGGGGACAAGAATACAACGGGAAAAGCTCTCCTCGTCTTGTCCTCTTCTCTTCCATCGCTCACGAGGATCTGGGCTCGCCCAACCTGCCCAGTGGCGTCAAAGCCAACCGACGGATTGCTGCATACACGAAGGCCATGTCCCAGGTGGCGAGGGCTCATGAAGTACCGTTCGTTGATCTCTTCGGGGTGAGTCAGAGCCTCTATGAAAAGAGTGTCGTCCCGTTAACCATCAACGGGATCCATTTGACGGAAGAGGGGAATCGTCGGCTGGCGGCCCGGATCGTTTCGATGCTTGTTCCCGGCGAACCTGACACGAAGGTGAGCGACGAGCAGACCGGAAAGCTCCGAGAGGCCATCCTCGCGAAGAACATGCTCTGGTTCAACCGGTACCGGGCGACCGATGGCTACAACGTCTACGGGGGGCGATCTTCCCTGGAATACACGGATGAGGTCAGCAACTACAGCGTCCTTCAGCGTGAGCTCGAAGTCCTTGATGCCATGTGTGCAAATCGAGACATCCAGATCTGGGCTCTTGCAAGAGGGGAAGATGCTGTCGTCGATGACGGAAATCTTCCACCTCTTCTTCCGGTAAAAACCAATAAACCCGGTGAGCTCGACGGAGGACTGCACGCTTTTCCCACGGGAGAAGAAGCCATTGCGCACATGGAAGTGGCCGAAGGCATGAAAGTCAACTTGTTTGCGGATGAAGAGAAATTCCCCGAGCTTGAGAATCCTTGCCAGATGGCCTGGGATACCAGGGGGCGGCTCTGGGTTGCGGTTTGGCCCACCTATCCTCATTGGGAACCGCACCAGCCGATGAACGATAAGCTGGTGATTTTTGAAGATACTGACGGGGATGGACGGGCTGATGAATGCAAAACATTTGCCGGAGATCTTCACAATCCGACCGGGTTCGAATTCTGGAACGGCGGAGTTTTGCTGGCACAGACACCGGATCTACTTTTTCTGAAGGATACAGATGGCGACGACGTGGCGGATGTTCGAGAGCGCTTGCTCCACGGACTGAGCTCCGCCGACACCCATCACAGTGCCAACAGCTTTGTGCTGGGGCCGGGTGGCGCGCTTTACTTTCAAGAAGGTACGTTTCATCAATCCCAGGTGGAGTCGATCTACGGCCCGGTGAGAAATCATAATGGGGCGGTCTGGCGCTTCGAACCACGAACGTTCCGGGTCGAGCGCTACGCGCCCTATAACTTTGCGAATCCCCATGGCCATGTGTTTGATCGATGGGGACAGGATTTCGTGACCGATGGTACCGGAAACCAGAATTACTTTGCCCTTGGTTTCTCCGGCTTCATTCCTCATCCAGACAAGCACCAGAGTTACTTCACCTACTTCCAGCAACGAAGTCGTCCCGCGGCGGCCACGGAGATTCTATCGAGTCGCCATTTTCCGCCGGAGCACCAAGGCAACCTGTTGATTGCGGACGTGATTCAGTTTCAGGGAATCTTGAACTACCGGTTTGTCGACAGCGGATCCGGGTTTGGTGCGCAAGAGGCAGAACCCATCGTTCGAAGCCCCCATCCGACGTTTCGACCCACTGACATCGAAATGGGCCCGGACGGAGCGATCTACTTCCTGGACTGGACGAACCCGATTATCGGTCACATGCAACATCATCTTCGGGATCCGAGCCGGGATCACGATCATGGGCGCATTTATCGAATTTCGATGGAGGGCAGCTCGCCGCTTGAACCTGCCAAGATTGCCGGGGAGCCGATCGAGCACCTGCTGGAGCTCCTGAAGAGTCCGGAGGATCGGGTTCGATATCTCGTTCGGATCGAGCTGAGTGGTCGTGATTCCGATGCGGTGGTGGTGGCCGCCAAGAAGTGGATCGCTGGCCTTGATGAGGCGGATGCGAACCATGAGCATCAGTTACTGGAAGGACTCTGGGTCCATCAGCAGCACAACACGATCGATCGGGCGACTCTCTTGCGATTGTTGAGAGGCAAGGATCATCGGGCCCGTTCGGCGGCCACTCGCGTGCTCCGGTCGATGCGTCATCAGGTTCCTGATGCTCTTACGCTGCTCCTCGTTCAGGCAGCGGATGTTCACCCTCGAGTTCGACTGGAGGCGATCGTCGCGGCGAGCTTCTTTACCGATCCGCAAGCAGCCTCGGTGGCCCTCGAGACCTTGCGCCATCCAGGAGACAAGGTGATCGACTACGCCTTGGGCGAGACGATGAGGGCATTGGAGCCGGTCTGGAAGGCGGCCATTCAGGAGGGAAAACTCCTTTCGGCTGATCATCCGGCGGCAGTGGAGTTTCTTCTGGAGCGGGTAACGAGCGAGGAGCTGATGACGGTGCCGAGAAGTTCGGCAGTCCATCAAGCGCTCCTGACCCGACACGGGATCGACCCCGCAAGTCGTCGTGAGGCCGCCGAGGTTCTAGGACGAGAGAATGGAAGAACACCGGTCTCCATCCTGCTTGATGCGGTAAAAAACCACGATTCAACGACGGCCCATGCGGCTCATATCATTCATGACCTTGGGCAGGTGGTGATTTCCATGTTGGGCGAGGGTGAGCGGCCGGATCGAAAGGAAGTTCTCGATTTGATGGATGAGGCTTCGGGAGGGGCGCCTCGTCAGCTTGGCTATGCGCTCCTCATGACCCTTGATGGTTCGGCAGACAACGTGCTTCAGGGAGCCCTGTTCGAGCCCGACCGATTGATGGATTTCTTTGGCGCGATTTCCATGCTGCCGGACGAGAATCTTCGGGCCTCTCTTTTTTCTATTCTTCGACCGATGATGTTCCAGACTCCGAGGCAACTGGCTCCGACCAAGGAGGCCCCGACGAACCGGCTTCCAGGAGTTCGAGTTGCCTATTATCTTCCGAATCCAGAAGACGTTGCTCTTGCTTCTTTTGATGACCTGACGCCGACCTCGACCGGTGTCGTACCCAATTTCTCCCTGAATATCCCCCAGATCGTCACCCATGACGGTTACGCGCTCAAATTCACCGGGACTCTTCGGGCACCCAGAGAGGGGCACTACACTTTCTATACGAACTCGGATGATGGTTCGCGTCTTTTCATCGATGACCTGGAGGTCGTGAGCAACGACGGGCCTCACGGCATGCTGGAGATGGAAGGGGATGTCCACCTCTCCGAGGGTCCTCATCGGATCACTCTGACGTACTATGAGGCCGGTGGGGCGGAAGGACTTCTTGTCTCCTGGAAGGGGCCTGGCATCGAGAAACAACAGATTCCGGACTCGGTGCTGGAAAGGGATGCAGCAAGCGCTCTTCGGGATGGAGCGGTTCGAGCCATGAGTCATGTCCCGGGTCACGCAGAAGAGAAGTTTCAGGATGCGATGCTCCTCATCGGCGCCGGATCCGTGTTGGATGCGGCCGTTGCCCTGGTTGACCGTGTTCCGGCTGATGGCTGGCCCGAGTCGAAGATTCGACCTCTCATTGACAGTATTGATGCTTATGCTCGGGGACTTCCCGCCGAGCAAAGAACCTTGCCGCACGTGTTGTCGGCGCTGGATCTCGGAGGGCGACTTGCGGATGCACTCCCCGATGAGGAGGGCGCTCAGGTTCGCTCCGATCTCAAGGATCTTTCCGGTACGGTCATCTTGATCCGCACGGTTCCGCACGAGATGCTCTATGACGTAAAAGCATTTCAGGTGGAAGCCGGGAAGCCGGTTGCAATTGTGCTCCAGAACAATGACGTGATGCCTCACAATTTCGTGATCACCCAGCAGGGAAGACTTGCTGTGGTGGGACAAGCCGCCGAGAAGCTCGCCACTAGACCGGGTGGAGCCGATCTTTCCAACTTCATCCCCGAGACGGAGGATGTTCTCGTTTATTCCGGTCTTTTGATGCCCGGTCAATCAGAACGACTCTCCTTTGTTGCTCCCTCCGAGGTCGGTGACTATCCCTATGTCTGTACGTTCCCGGGACACTGGACCCGGATGAATGGAACCATGAAGGTGGTAGACAAAGTCAACGGGGATCCGATCCTTGCCCGCACAAAAGAAGTTGTTGAGGAAGTAGCGGTGAGGAGCTACGTGCAATCCTGGAAGCTGTCGGACCTTGCCGATTCCGTCGTGAATTCTGGCTCGAATCGCTCGTTGAAGCGGGGCAAAGAGATGTTCACGGTCGCTGGTTGCGTGAAATGTCACGTGGTCAATGGGGAGGGCGTAGAGGGCGGGCCGGAGCTGACCAAGATCACCGAGAAGTTCCAGGGAGCCAAACTCCTTCAACAGATGATCGAGCCTTCAAGTGAGATTCATGAGGATTATCTCTTCTATCACTTCACCCTGGATGATGACAAAGGCATTCATGGTCGGATCATGAAGGATGACGGCGAGGCTTTCTACGTGGCGCAGAAGCTTCTTGAGCCGGAAGACCTGATCATCCTTCCCAAGGATCGGATCAAGGAGCAATCCCTGTCGGAAGTTTCCTCCATGCCAACCGGTCTTCTGGTGACTTTGACGAAGGAGGAGATTCTTGATCTTCTTGCGTTCCTGGAATCGGGGAAGGAATAGACAAGTTTATTCCGTCTTGAAGTTCTTCAGGAACTAGATCTCAGGGGGTAATATTCAGAAAGACTGCATTGGAAAGCGAATATCCGAATGGATTCGCGGCGCCGTCATCCTGGATCAGAGCCTGGAACCAGAATTCTCTCGGTGACTGGAGCCCGTTGTTTACGGTGATGGCAAAGGGAGCATTCACCGGGCCTGTCCGTTCTGTGACGCCCTGGCAAAGGGCATTTGGCAAGCTCGGACTTCGAAGACAACGGAACGGCTGGGGGCTTCCTCCCGTGACTGGGGTTGGGTTGACGGTGCATCCGAGTGACGTCCCGGATGCAGTCATCTCCACCGGGGAGCTTGAGCTTCCGGTCCAGATCCACAGGGAGTACCTGGGATTTGCGGGCCCCAGGGTTGCTGCGGCCAGGGAAATCGAGAAAGTCTGGCCGGTGGGGATTGTTGTTGCGCCGGTATTTCCGTCGATGAACAAGACGGGCTGGACGGCGCCGGAACCCCCGTTCACCGTTCCGAATTCAGCGGGTTTGGGATGGGCCATGAAGAACTCGATGATCCCTCGACTGAATGCTGGGGTAAGGCTCGGGGAGTGGACTCCGTTTACGATTGTCCAGAGCTCGGTCGATCCTCCAGCACCGCAGTCCGTGTTGTAGCGCCGTACCGTCGATTCGGCTCCGGCCAGCCCTGAATCCAGGTTGAGGTTGGGAGGAGAAAAATCGGGAACGAGGGAGCATCCATTGAACGTAGCCCACTGTTCAACGGTCTCGATTGCACCCGGGTAGTTTGCGGTGGTAAACCCGCCGTTGTAGCCAATGACCCCGTCATCGGTTCCGTGAATCTGAAGCACATCAACGTTATTTGCCGGACCACAAAGGTTCGGATTTTCCCACGTTGCGCCGGCAAGACTTGCGATGGCCGCCACCGTATCTGCGTGATCACAGGCAAACCTGTAGCTCATGAACCCACCGTTGGAATGGCCCGTGAAGTAAACTCTTCTCGGATCGACGGAATAATTGGCCTTGATCGTGTTGACCAGGTTCAAGAGATAGGCCGAATCATTCGGAGTACCGCCGAAAATGTCGCAGCATGCGTCGGTTGCATTCCAGAAGGGGTTGCCGAGGAAATCCGTGTTTCCCGTGGGATAGACGTACAAGAATCCGAATTCATCGGCGAGGGGAGTCAGCTGGAAATACGCCTCCTGCTCGGGGCCAGTGACGCTGTAACCGTGAAGATTCACGACAAGGGGCGCTGGAACCGACCCGTCATAAGAGGGGGGAACATGGACATCCACCGGGCCTCGTCCTGCGTTCACCGACCCGGCGTACGCCGGGGAGCAAAGGAGGGCAATAAGAAAGACGGCGAAGATAAACATTCCGCTTCGACCGGGTTGAAGGTTGCGGAACCAAGGGGTGTTAGATTGAGTCATCGGGTGCTATTCCTTGTTGAGGGGTCGAACGCCAGGTGCTGAACATTATGTCACAGACCCGTTCCTTGGCCCAGATCCCCTTGATCAGTTTTCGTTATTCCGGTCCCGGGTCGGGACCTCACGCGGGTTTTCTCAGGTTCGGAGCGCTGGTATGGCCGTAGAAATATTCGGTATCGGCACTGCGGTTCCTTCCCGCGCCATCGACCAGACTGCGGCGGCTGACGTCGTTCAAGGGCGGTGCTGCAACAGCGACGAAGAGAGGCGCGCTCTTTCGGCTCTTTTTCGTCGGAGCGGGGTGAAATCACGACGGAGCGTTATTCTCGGCGAGGACGGGGCTACCCGCGATCTAGCCGAATACAAGGCCTTCTATCCCGAGCGGAACCAGAGTTCCGATCAAGGTCCCACCACCCGGGAGCGCATGGCCATCTATGCCAGGGAGGCAAAATCGCTCGCGTTAGAAGCTGCGTCTCGATGTCTCCAGGAGAGCCGGATCCCGCTTTCGGAGATCGATCAACTCGTGACCGTTTCCTGTAGCGGTTTCGATGCTCCCGGGGTGGACGCAGCTCTTCCCGGGCTGCTGGGTCTATCCCCTTTGATCGGCCGGACTCACATCGGCTTCATGGGATGCCACGGCTCTCTCAACGGACTGCGTGTCGCCCGCGCTTTTTGCGAAGCTGATCCGGGGTCCCGGGTTCTTGTCTGTTCCGTCGAGCTCTGCAGCCTGCATCTTCAGTATGGCTGGGATCGAGACAAGGTCGTGGCGAACGCTTTGTTTTCCGATGGCGCGGGAGCGGTTGTTCTCGGAAGGAGGAGGTCGGATGAAGGAAAGTCTCCTTCCGAAATACCCATTCCCTGGAAACTCGCCTCAAGCGGTTCCATGATCTTTCCGGATTCGGTGGATGCCATGAGCTGGAAAGTCGGAGACCACGGGTTCAGCATGACTCTCTCCCCTCGGGTTCCTGAGTTGATCGAAGAGGGGCTGGCCCCGTGGATGTCAAGTTGGCTCGAGAAAAGCGGCTATCGCCTGGACGAGATTCCCTCCTGGGCTGTGCATCCGGGAGGGCCCCGGATTCTGCGTTCGGTGGAAAAAAGCCTTCAACTCTCAAGAGAGCAAACCGGGGTCTCTCATCGTGTGCTCGAGAAACTGGGGAACATGTCGTCCGCCACGGTGTTCTTCATCCTCAGTCACCTGATGAAGGATCACGCGCCTCTTCCCTGTGTTGCCGTGGGATTTGGCCCCGGGCTTGCTGTCGAGGCTGCTCTTTTTACCGAATAGGACTTACTTTTGATCTTCCTCGTCAAGCTTCTTCAGAATGTCGAGGATGCGCTCTTTGACATGGGGAGCTGGATCGAGGGTGAGGGCTTTTTCGAAGCAACTGCGTGCCTGGTCTTTTTTTCCCACCCGATACGACACGTTCGCAAGATGGGTAAGAGCATCGGGTGACCGGGGGAAAGCCTCGGCATTGATCTCAAGCAGTGTGTGGGCGGTTGCGTAGTCTCGGTTTTGGATGAACCCAAAGGCGATGCGCGTAACTTCCTCTTCATCGAGTTCGGGGGGCGTGCCCGCTTTCACGAGTTCGTGATATTTCTTCACCGCCTCATCAACTTTCCCGCTTGCTGCCAATCCGATCACCGTCGCCCCCGCGGGAAATGGTGCCTTCTTCCAGGGCTCCAGGTCGAAGTGAGCGCTGGCGACGATCCAGACCACGACTTTTCTCTTCTTCAACGAGTCAAGGCCCTGGGCGACGAGACGTGTGTGTGCAGTTGCCCCGCCATTCGAGAAGGAGAGATCCGTGATCGGGATCCCGGTAGCTCGAGCAATGTGGCTGGCCCAGCTAGAACTCTCATAGGCGAACGCATTGCTGTCACCGATGATGACGACCTCCGAGTCGTCGACATGTTTGTATTTCTTGCCATCCATTCTTACCGGCCAGGCAAACATCCGGACGCCTCGGTCGATCCTTTCCGTGGACCGCCTTTTCTTGTCGCTGAACCGGCTCGTATCACTCCCCTTCAGCTCATGGCGAGAAAGACGTTCTGCCACCAGGTCTCCGCAATGTTTGACCCCGATCCCGGAGATGTGATGGCCGACTTTCTCATAGACCGGGATATCGTCTTCCTCGGTGATCAATGAATGCAAGGTTGGAAGGACATCGATCACTTCCACATCGGCATTGAGGAGGTCTAGCATCTTGGCAACTCGAGCGGGACAGATGGGGATCGATCCTCCTGGCGACGAATCAAAGACGCCGGGGTAAGCTTCGATCTTCGAAGGCACGGGGACGACGATGAGGTCGATGTTGAGGTCCTTCAGCATTCGATCAAAATCGATGATGACATCCACGGGATCAAAGAGGCCATCCTTCTCGTTGCTCTCGTGAAGCCACTTACCTTTCAATGCGGATGCGGTGATGTATTTGTTGAAGTCGTATTTCCCGACCTTGAAGATCTGGGCTTCTTGACTGCTCTTTGCAGCCATTGCGTCCTGGACTTCCTTGCGAAACGGCGAAAGTGCCTCCCTGATTCTGGAAGATCCTCCGGCGTCTGAAAGAATCGTCAGCAACTTTTCTTTTGTCTGTTGAATCGCGAGATGACGAGTTTCCTTCTCTCGAGAAAGTCCCTCATCTGCCTCAATGCGGGTGCTGGCGAGGGTGAAGAGCAGTAGGGTGAGGAGGATGATCCGGGTCATCATTCGTTCTTCCTTGCTTCTTGGCTTTGACTTCTCATGGTCCTTACGCCGGCATTGGAACCGACCTTTTGACTCGCAATACGCCGGGACCGTCGGTCGGTTCTGGCAAATCCCGATTTCTTTTGGCTTTCAAGGGGTCGTCGGCCTTGGTTTGAATAACCAGGGTGCTCAGTTCGGAACTTTTCTCATGTAGTTCTCATACCACGCTTGAAGGACCAGAAGCGCCCAGGTGCGCTTGCCCGCGCTCTTGTTGTTGCTCTGGAGATCATCTTTCAGGATCTCGTCGACGGTCTCTGTTCGGAAGATCCCCGATGACTCGACACCCGCCGGGCTGAGGTAGAGGTCTGTCAGGAAATCGACCTCGCCTTGATTCCAGTAGTAGGAAGGATACCCGGCCTTTTCTCGTTCCAAGATCTCCCGGGGAAGGTCCCTTCGAAATGCGTCCACGAGGAAGAACCGGTTTTCGTCTGTCTCGGAGTTGTATTTTCGATCGGGAGAAAGAGTTCGAGAGAACTTGAGGAGTTTCGGATCCTGGAAGGGGTGCCGGACTTCAACCTGGTTGAGAACCGAGGTGCGATCCTGAACGGCGATGGATTTTTCCGACCCCATGACACGCAGAACGGTGAGGAGAAACCTGTCCAGAGGGCAGGTGGATTGAACGTCCTTGTTGTAGCGGGTCAAAGTGGTCAGGGCGATTTCCCAGGGGTCATCAACCGGTTCGACGAGGAGTCTTTGCTGGAGGTCGATGGAAAAAGCGCGACCGTATCTGCGAATCATCCCATCCAACTCGGAATCTCCTGGCCGGAAACGCCTGGCCATTCTTTTCTTGATGCCGGGAGAGATTCCGTAAAAGAGATCTTCACCTCCGAGGCCGGAGAAGCATAGATCGCATCCGTGTCGCTTTGCTTCCCTGGAAAGAAAGTATTTGGAGTAGGTATTCGGAGTCAAGATGGGCTCGTCAAACTGGCGCCAGACTTGATCGAGAAGCTCTTTGGGGTCGTGGTTTTCTGCAAGAAGGATTTCATGATGACTGCTTCCAAAATGCCTGGCAGCCATCGAGGCGAAAGGGAGGTCTGCCGCCAGATTTATCCTGGGGTGGCGCTTTGCCAATCCCAGAGAGAATGTGTGGATGTCCGGAACACCGAGAGTCGTCAGGGCAGCCAGAGCAATCGTCGAGTCGAGGCCTCCACTCAAAAAGACCCCGACCTTCTTTGCACTCCCGACATGTGCTTCGAATCGGGCGAGAATATTTTGCCGCGACGCGGCGGACTGGACGGGAAGATCATCGGGATCGGGATTGAGGTCAGGCATGCTCCAGTAACGAGATGTTGTCGGAGCGAGGCCTTCCTCCTGAGTCAGGATGGTCCCCGGGAAGAGCTTCTGGCAGCTCTGAATGATCGAGTAGGGGGCCGGAATGTAACCGAATGTGAGGAAGCAGGTCAGCCCTCGTTGATCCAATTCGCGTGGAACGCACGGATGAGCCAGGATTCCCTTGAGCTCGGAGGAAAAGGTCAGTAGACCTTGATTCGACTCATAAGACCAGTACAAGGGCTTGACGCCGAGCGGGTCCCGCACGATGGAGAGTGCGCGTTTCTTCTTTTCCCACACCGCAAAAACACAGGGACCGTCGAGATGCACGGCGGCCTCCCGTCCATGCTGATGCCAGCAAGCGGCGAGAGCGGCTGCGGATCGATCGGGGGGGATCGAGACGAGATCCATTGCATTGAAGATCGTTCCATCGAGTGAAACGACACATCGCTCGTCCTCGTGAAAGGCAGGGTTTTCCCCGTTGTTCTTTACAGCGGAGGGGCCAAATAGGCTGCCAAGTGCCAGGCCATGGTCCGGATCCAGATAGAGGCTTTTTCCGGAAGTTCCCCGGTGCGAGATCGCCTCCATCATCGGTTCCAGCATCTCGGCTTGTGCCAGGGATGGTTGGTGTGGGCTGTAGATACCGACTATTCCGCTCATGAAGGAATCTCCCCGATCGACAAAAAGTCATGGTGTCACCGCGGTACTTTAGCATTCGTGAAGGCTTGCTTGGGATCGATGGCGTTGTCACCTCCGCTGATGTAAAATCCTGCGTTTGGAGATTCGTCCCAGGAGCAGGATCGGAGATGAACTAATGGAGCCGGAAAAGATCTTCTTTGAGATTCACTCGAACTTGCCTCGTGAAGGCCCTGGGAATGCTGCCTCCTCGATCAAGGCACTGGAGGCATTGACCGACTTACCTCCTTCTCCTCGCATTCTTGATGTGGGGTGTGGGCCGGGAGAACAGACCCTGCTTCTTGCCGAAAAGACGGGAGGGAGGGTCGTGGCTGTGGACACTCACGATCCGTTTCTGGAAGTGTTGAAGGAGAAGGCGGATCGAGTCGGGCTTGGGGATCAAATCCAGACGGAAAACCAGTCGATGTCTGAGCTTCGTTTTCCGGACGGGAGTTTCGATCTCATCTGGTCTGAAGGGGCAATCTACGTGATGGGCTTTGAAGAGGGCCTCAAGGCGTGGAAGCCTCTTCTTGCCCCAGGAGGCTACCTGGCGGTCACTCATATTTCCTGGTTTGACGAGAATCCCCCGGATGAGCCACGAAAGTTCTGGGAGGAAGCTTATCCGGCGATTCGGACGGTGGAGGAGAATCTGGCGATTCTGACTCGTTTGGGCTACACGGAGGTCGCCCATTTTCCCCTTCCCGAGGCGGCCTGGTGGGATGAGTACTACAATCCCATGGAGCAAAGAATCACGGAGCTCCGGGAGAAGTATCGCAACGACTCGGGAGCGTTATCTGTTTTGAGCGGTGAGTACCGGGAGATCGAGCTTTTTCGCAAGTACTCGGATTGCTACGGATATGCCTTTTTCGTGATGCGAAAAGCGGACTGAGGATGAGGACCTGGCGATTGAATCGGGAGCGGTCAACCGCCATCTGGCGTGAGGGTTGATCTCAAGGTAAAATAAGAGGAAGTCCACCGTAATTTCGACGATCAAGGTTGAGGGAATCTCGTGAGTGACCTGTGTTTGAGACGAGGAGCTGATCGAAGTCTGCTCCTGGCCCTATTCGTTTTTCTTTCGATGTTCTGTTCGCCAATTCAGGCCGAGCTCCCCCCTTCGGCGACCGGCGACCTGTTCCTCTCTGACTTCTCTGGAGATGCCCTGGTTCATGTGAGAAGTGACGGAAGCATGGTTGAAACCGTGACCCATCCCGATCTCATCGAGCCACGAGGGATCACCATCGGTCCGTCCGGCGATCTCTTCGTCTCCAGCCAGGCGAACGATTCCATCCTGGTGTTCGACGGCAATGCGGGCTATCTTCGCCAGTTTTCCCACGGAGATTTGCTCGGGCCGACAGGCTCTGCATTGAGCCCTTCCGGGCGTCTCTATGTGTCTTCCTTTTCCAATGACAAGGTTGTTGTTTTCGAAACCGATGGCAACTACGTCACGACCTTGAGTCATCCTGACCTGGACGGGCCGAACTGTGTCGCGTTTGCTGCTGACGGTACGTTCTTGATTGCCTGCGGAGAAAACGATCAGGTCGTTCGGTTCGATGGGGCCGACAATCACCTGTCAACCTTCACGGGGGGTGGTCTCGATAGCCCGATGAGTGTGGCTTTTGCGACCAACGGCCATTTCTTCGTGAGTGGGGGACTCTCGAATAATGTGGTGGAATTCGATGCGGCGACCCAGTTCGTCGCTTCCTATTCGGTGCCCGGCTTTAATTTTGTTCAGAGCATTGCCATCGATGACCGAGGCCGTCTCCATGTGAGTAACTTCTCCGACGGCAAGATCACCATTCTTGACGAAGCCGGGAACAAGTTGACCACCATGACTCTTCCTTCCGTGCAAAACGGACGGGGTCTCTCGTTCTACCCGGTTTCCCCGGCCGTTGCTTGTCGAAAGGGAACCGTCGACATGCAGAACGGTTTTCCCGCCTCCATCTTTCTTCTCAACGGTAGCGCAGGAGATCGGGAGCGCCGACTCTCCGTTTCTGCTTCGAGTCCCTTTTCTTTTGGTCTGCTCGATCCTCCCGGAAATCCGACTCCGGGTAATCTTCTCTACGTAACGTACGCCATGATCGGTGAGAACCAGGACTTCGACCGGGCACCCTTTCCAAGAAACGCGGGGATGACCTGCTTCAAGACTCCGGTTACAGGTGGTAATGCAGTCACCGTATTCAACACCCTTGGGATGGAACCCCTGATCGGTACTCCCATGGTGGCGGGAACCCCAAGCGGGCCCGGGGCAATCTTTCAGGCGCCAAGGCTTGCCATGGGGCACGTGGGAAGAACAGTGACCGTATTTTCCATCGTTCCCGACCGACGAGCCCACCGAGGGCGAATCGGAATCACAAACGCGATCGTCTTCACCGTTACGCCCTGAACTTTCAGAACCCTGAAAATCCCGTTCTTCAGCCGTCCAGGGACGGGGGAAACATTTCTTTGAGCATGGGTCCAAAGCTCGCTCGCCAGCTTGACCATCCCCAGCTTCCCGCTACTTCCGGTCTCTGGGCAGGAATTCCGGCTTCATCGAGAGCTTCTAGAAGGCGATTTGCATCCTTGGTGGTGGAGATTTCTGCTCCGTACCACATGTCAAAGCGCCGTTTTTCTACCCAGAACCAATGATCGGTTTTCTGGGATGCTTGAATCTTCTCCAGCATCCGGCTCAGCATGAGGGGATTGAAGTAGGGAGATTGAATGGCAACCTTCCCGAAGGAACCGGGGATGTCAAATGGGGCCAGAGCCGCTACGGTAGCTCCATCAAGGGGACCATAAATGCCTCGATGGGAGAGCTCGGACCTTGTCCGGTAGTTCGTGTCTACAAAGGGCATGAGTTCGGTAGCGATCAACTGGAGAAGACCATTCAGTCCTTCCCCTCCGTATTCATCAAAGGTCGCGCTGAGAAACACTACGAGAGGAGGGTTGATGGCCTTGGCTTTGATGAGATGATCAAGGGCCCAGTCCATGTGACCGACGTCGAGAGCTTTGTCGCCGTGAGCTACGACGAGGAGTGGATAGCGGTGGTCACCCGATTCATCATATCCGGGTGGAACATAGAGCCGGACCCGGCGCTCACCCTCCCGATGTTTGCTCCTGATTTGAAAGGAGTCGATTCTTCCCTTCTTTCCCGTGGCTTCTCGATCATACACCGGAACCTTGAAGCCCTTCATCCGGAGTTCGGATGCCGGAGGCCCAAACATGGAGAGAACTGAAAGTGGATTCATCGGGTCGGTGATCCTCTTTTCGCCGAAGTCGAGGATGAAGTTGTATTCCCAGACCGCTTCCGTGTCGAGGGTCAGACTTCGGGCAAAGAGATCGGTCTTCCCGATCCGGCGAAGAGGGAGTTCGGACTCCGGATCATGGAAGTTACCGGCTAATGCCACATCTTCGGCAGTTCCCTGGTAGACGAAATGAACCAGGTCATCGCCTTCTAGAATTGGAAAAGCCCGGGTCTTTTCGAGGAAGGAAGAAACGGCGGACCCGGGATCGGTGGATTCTTCAATCCGGGTCATCTCGTCGGCAAGGGAGCCAAGAAGGTAGGGTTCCTCCTTTTCTTTCTCTGCCTGCAACGTGGAATGCGCGGTCACCCGTGCGCAAGCGTAACTCTTGATCCCCCTCACGAAAATTCTTCCGTGCGCAAAAGTTGGCGGAGTGAATGTGTCCTCGCCAAGAAGGGAAGTTCGAGAGAGTTCTTCGTATCCATCTTTGGAAGCCTTGGCGATGACCAGGTCGCCTTTGGCGTTCATCAGCACCAGACGCCCATCAACGAGGATGGCCCCCCGAGCGCCGGCTTCCCTGGATCGCCAGGCCGGTTTTCCGGTTTCGAGGTCAAGGCAAACCATGATCTTCCGATTGAAACCAAAGATATGGCCGTCATGGACCACTGGAATCGCATAGGACTGCTGGAGCAGGCGAGTCCGCCAGGCTTCCTCTAGGAGCAGGCCTCCCTCCTCGTTCTTCTTGACATCGAAGAGGACGACATCTTCAAACGAGTTCATGAGAATCCGGTGGTTTTCGATTTGTAGAGGCTGGGAAAAGGCCTCGAAAGCTCTGGATTTGTGCTCGTGTTGCCAGAGAATCTTGCCCGTATCCGGGTTGATTCCAAGGAGCAGGGTGTCGGTGAGAGCAACGATCTGCTTCTTTCCAGAGAAAGTCATGAGGGTCGGGGATTGATAGCTTACGGTATCGTCTCCCACGGACCACCTGGGTTCTCCCGTGCGACGATCGAAGGCAGCGATGGAGTTCCCGTCTTTTCCTCCTGGCTGGATGACAACGAGGTCACCGACAATCAAGGGTGATGTTGCATAGCCGTAGTGAGGTGGTCTGGCGCTTTTCTCGGTGCCAAGATCTCGACTCCACAAACATTTTCCGTCGGCGAGGCTAACGGCAAAGAGGTGTCCACTTGCGCCGAATCCAAAGACAGTTCCCCTCGCAATAGCGGGGGTGCTTGTTGGTCCATCAGAGGAGCCGCTGTGCCCCTTGTAGGTGGGAGCAAACGGGTGGCGCCAGAGTTCTTTTCCGCTCGCAACATCGAAGGCGCCAATCACATCATGGGTTCCATCGGAGAAAAGAGTGACGCATCGATCGCCAGCCACGGAAAACCCGGAATAGCCGGAACCGAGAGGTTGGCTGAAGACCTTCTCGATTCCAAAGACGTCCTGGCCGAGAAGTTTTGATCCTTCAAAGGTTCCATCCCGATTTGTTCCTCGAAACCAGGGCCAGTCCGTCGAGGTAGCCTGGGTCGCTTCCTCCGCTGAGAGTGCGGAGCATACGGCGAGGATGACAACCATGAGCCCTGCCAGGAGGGCTCTTGGTCGAGGGGGCTTCATGATGGATACAGAAAAGAGTTGGCTTTTCATGGGGATCAAAGCTCCTGGGGATCAAAGCTCCTGATTCGTTGAAGAAGACCCCATGTTACTTGCCAAGCGCTCAGGATGCATGAGCTGGAGCGTCAAAAAAAAACGCAACCCGGCGAGAATGCCGGATTGCGTCGCTTAAATCAGTTGAATGCTTGTGTCTCACTAGAGAAGAACGGTTTGATCCTTCTCGACTTTCTGGAGAGTGACTTCGTGTTCCTTCAGGGTCTTTTTGAGCTTTTCTTCATCGACCGTACCCTCCTTGAGGTGGAGAATGATCTTGTTGGTGATGAAACTGTCCACAATTTGCGGATCCGAGTTCAAGGCCGCACGGACCTTGGCTGCTCGAGTCGCTCAGCCAAGCCCCTTGACCTGGAGGACGTAGCCAACATTGGCGCGAGCTCGTTCTTCCTTGACGAGGCTGACGAACTTCATGCCCTTCTTGGTGAGGGCTGCACTGACCGCTTCCTTGGTGACGAGCGCGTCCTTCTTGGGGACGAACGTTGCTCGAAGGCCGCTCAGCAACATGCGATCCGTCACCTTTAGACTTGTGAGAGCCTCACGGACCCTCTTGGTGGCGCTTCAGCCACCTCCGGAAGCTTCGACCACATATACGGTGATCTTTTCTTCCTTGGGCTTACTTGCGGTGGTTTTTGCCGCCGCTTCCTTGGTTCCCACGTCCGGAATGGATACCGTAGTTTTCGTGGGAGCTCCACAGCCTAGCAGGGTTGTGCTCGCCAGGAGGCACGCGCTAGCAAAGAGCGTTGGATTCATGATAATCACCTCTTCTTGGCCCTCTGAAGGGCATCCAGGTTACTGAGATCACAAGTTAAGGATTCTATACGAGTTCGAGCCTTCGATGTGTAACGCTTTTGTCACAGCTTCGGTGGATTTCTCTCATGAGTCTCTGCGACGGGTTCCAGGGGCCTTTCGCTCGAACCGATCACCCTTTTCAAGTGTATTGATGTTTGAGCGATCAGAATGTGGAGGAGTTCCGGACTGAGCCAACATCTGTTGGTTTCTTGTCCTGACGAGAGGGGGCTGGTCTCAAAGATCACCGGGGCGCTGTTTCGACATGACAATCCTCGCCAGCCCTTGTTGTCGCTTCCTACTGTCCTCGTCGCGGCACTCTCTGTTCGTACGCTGGAAGCTCCAGCATCGAGGGATCGAGATTGTCGAGAGCCGTTTGTAGCTGTGCGACCAGATCGTCTCGCTTCATCTCGGAAAGCCTGGCTCGCAACATCTTTGCCGTATCTACGGGTGAGATGTTCAAGCCGTCCAGAGTCGCGGCAACATCCGGGCCCCGATCAAACGAGAGAAGAAGGGCTTCAAGTGCTGTCTCGTAATCCTGGGCTTCGAACCGGATGCGACTTCGACCTGCAAGCGCCAGGGCGATGTACGGATCTGCGGTCTCCCGGGTGTCCGGACTCTCCTCGATCACTTTTTCGTAGTAGTTGATCGACCGGCCATAAGCGTCGAATGCCTTTTCTCTGCTTCCAATCTTTCGATGGAACTCGGCGGCGACGAAGGAGGCGAGGCCGGCAAACCAGCGAATCGTGGACGGATCATCGCTCCTCCTCAACATCGAGGCATAGGTGGTTTCCAGATCTTCGATTTTTCGAACCTGGAGAAGTCGACCCCGAAGCCGGTCATGAAGGATCCACGAGTTCGGGAAGCGTTTGATGCCTTCGTCGAGGAAACGGGTTGCCCTGCGGTGAGCCCCAAGCCACATCAGGAAATCATAGTGCCACTGGACCTGATTATCAGTTCCAAGAGGATGATGCAGCAGGACCGAGTAAGCGGAGTGAACATCGGTCAACCACTCCGGTGGCCATTTTCGTTTCTCGGAAATTGCCTTCTTGATGCCTCGGAACCGACCTTCTGCAAACACGGTGAGAACGGCCATCGAATTCCACTCGGTCACTCCGGTGGGCATGGCTTTCATCGCTTTTTCCGCGAGAGCGTAGGCTTCGGTGAGGTTGTTTCCCTGGTAGTAATCGATCAGGGACAGGACCGCATCGAGGCGCCAGCTGTTTTCACCGAGAGACTTCGCTTCCAGGGCGGCCTGGCGCGCTTCGTGGTACTTGGACCGTGCCAGCCGCTTGGCCGTCGCCGGGTCGGCGGTGAGAAGCTGATCGGTTTTTGGTGTCACTCCCAGAGCGTGATCTGCCTCCAGAGCGTAGGCGAGAGATGCTTCCGCCAGTTCGAGGAGGGCCTTTGGATCTTTCGGACTCGAGCCCGATGCCTCGGATTTATTCTTTAGCTTCGACTCGATGGTCATCCAGTTGGTGTCTTCGGGAGACGGATAGGTGGCTCCCTTCAAGGCTGCAGACCACCCCTGGGTGTTGACCGCCTCAGAACTCGTTGACAGTCCCTGGTGCACGACGGAAAGCCACTGGGCCCGCTCGGACGCCGTGCTTGACTCCCCGAGTTTCTTCAGGGCGGCCAGGAGTTCCTCTCGTTCCGAATCCGGCATGGGAACGGCGAGGGCGTCGGGAATCAAGTCGATGGCCGCATCGGATTTCGATCGGGCCAATGCCTTTCGGGAGAGCTTGCTGAGTTCCGCATCGAAGCCAAAAATTCCAAGGCGGAGGAGGTCGACGGATGCGATATCACCATGCTTGAGCGCGGCGTCAAGAAGAGCCTTCCGAAGTTCCTGGTCACCTTCCAGATATGCCTTTTCTACCGCGGTACGGTCACGGCTGTCGTGGCTGGCAACCCGCTCCAGGATCGGTCGATCGCCTCGAACAACGATGGGAGGGGTGATTCCCCTGTTCGTGATTCCATCGGCGATCGCCTGAAAGACGGAGTCCGTGTCAAAGGCGTAATAGACATCATAGGTCTCGTTGCCGTCAAGTTCGACCATCACGTGGCGCGGTGCGACCCTCTCTCCGTCGAAGTACTTCTCGTAGAGACCGGGTTCGATGGCGATGTGTTCTCCGCAGGTGACCTGACCGAAACGGGGGCACTCGATTCTCTTGCCCTCCTCGTCGAAATCTCGGGGAGTGTGACGATAGACCGAGGCGATCACGGTGATGTATGGCTCGTACAGCTTGGTGATCTCGGGCATCCGATAGCGGATTCCGGCGTAGTGTTCGCTGGCGATCTCCCCGTCCATGTTCACGCAGATCAGGATGGGCTTTTCAGTTTCTTTCGAAACGGCCTGGGCGTCTGCCCAGGTTCGCTGCCACGTGATGAGGCAGGGCTTTGCCCAGTCGTCCGCGGTGGGAGCCGGCCACATTTTTTCCCGATTTACGCCGGGTTGAGCCATTCCCTCGCCCTGAAGCATGACAAACATCAAAAGGGCCGCGAGAAGGGTAGAAATGCTGCGGAATCCACAGCGACGAGGAGAAATGGAGAGTGTGTACACGATCGGCCTCATAAAGTAGGTTGTCGGGGTATCGGACCAGTATAGTCCCCAAACCTGGATGTGGCAACACTACAATCGAGGGAAGAAAGTCTGGCCTTGATCCCGCCCCGGGCCAATCCGTATGATCTTGCGCTTTCACCCGATTAGAGGAGCCTTGAAACCTCGTGACCGACGTTCAAGCTGTCGCCAAGCGTGTTGAGCAAGAAAGTGCCTTCCTTCGGGACGTGGTCCGCGAAGTAGAGAGAGTGATCGTCGGCCAGAAGTCCCTCCTCGATGGCATGTTGATCGGACTTTTGGCGAACGGACACGTACTTCTTGAGGGTGTCCCCGGCCTCGCCAAGACCCTGGCTGTCGAGTCTCTTGCCAGGGCTCTAGGAGGAACGTTTCACCGCATTCAATTCACGCCTGATCTTCTGCCGTCGGATCTCCTCGGGACCCAGGTTTACAACCCGAAGACCGGAGAGTGGACGGTAAGAGAAGGGCCTGTTTTTGGGAACTTCGTTCTTGCCGATGAGATCAACCGATCGCCGGCGAAGGTGCAATCCGCCCTCCTGGAAGCGATGCAGGAGCGGCAAGTCACTCTGGCAGGAGAGACCCGCCCTCTACCCGCGCCATTTCTGGTTCTCGCCACCCAGAACCCGGTCGAGCAAGAGGGCACCTATCATCTCCCCGAAGCTCAGATCGATCGGTTCATGCTGAAAGTCCTCGTCGGGTATCCAAAGAAGGATGAGGAAGCACTGATCATTCGCCGGATGGCCATGACCAGAGATCGTCCCACGGTTTCTGAGGTCGCCACACCCGAGCAGATCATGGCGGCGAGAGAGATCCTCGACACGGTTTACGTGGACGACAAGATCGTTACTTATATCGTCAACCTGGTGTTCGCCACTCGCTCGCCAGAAGATTGCGGCCTACAAGATTTAAAACCTCTGATCCTCTATGGCGCCTCACCCCGGGCCTCCATTGCTTTGACCCAGGCCTCCCGAGCACGCGCATTTCTCGACGGCCGGGGTTTCGTGACTCCTCAAGACATCAAGCTCGTGGGGATGGATGTGTTGCGCCATCGAGTCATCACGACGTTTGAAGCGGAGGCCGAGGGCCTGACCTCGGTTGATGTGATCCAAAGAGTCTTCGATACCGTACCCGTACCCTGAGACTTTGAGGATGTGGCATGGTTGAGGATCATGAAGTTGAGCTCGCCGAGGTCCTCAATGAGGTCCGGCGCATCGAGGTGCAGAGCAACCGACTCGTCACCGATATGATGGCGGGTGGATACAGCTCTGTTTTCCGCGGATCTGGAATCGAGTTCGACGAGGTCCGAGAATACGTGGATGGGGACGACCCCCGGACGGTGGACTGGAATGTCACCGCCAGGATGGGGCGTCCGTACGTCAAGAAGTACGTGGATGAACGGGATCTGACCATGGTGTTTCTTCTGGATGTTTCTGCATCCATGGGAGGAGGCTTTGGTTACTGGTCTGCTCGTCAAATGGCAGCCCGGGTCTGTGCTTGTCTTGGGTTGTCGGCGGTCCGAAACAACGACAAGGTGGGTTTCATTGCATTCAGTCATACCGTCGACAAGTACATTCCCCCGAGCAGCGGAGTCGAACATGTCCTTCGGATCGTGCGGGACTGTCTGATTCTTCCAGGAGCTAGCGAGAAGACCGCCATTGAACCGGCGCTCGAGTTTGCCGCCAGTGTGATTCGGCGCCGAGCGATTCTTTTTCTGGTCTCCGACTTTCTGAGTCCAGGATGGGTCGAGTCGCTTCGGTTGTGTGCAAAGAGACACGATCTCACCGCGGTTCGGCTCCTGAATCCTGAGCTGGTCCCGCCGAAAACCGGGCTTGTTCGCCTGCGCGATCCGGAAACCGGAAAAGAGCAGCTTGTGGACTTTGGGAGCCGCCGGGTTCGAAACGCCTATGCGAATCGGGTCAACGAGTTTCATGCCAGAACCGAGGCCGAGTTCCGCCGGGCCAGAGTCGATCTCATGGATGTGAAGGTGCCACGAGAGAAGGACCCGGATGCAGTCTCCCGCCCGATTCTGAACTTCTTTCGAATGCGCGAGCTTCGCGGAGCTCATCGATGAAGTTTGCCTTCCTCTCCCTCTTCCTTGCCATCTGGTGCCCACCGTCCTGGTCGACCCCGGAGGCCGATCTTTCCGTGCGGCTTGAGGTGGAGTCGACGACCGTCGAGTTCGGGAAGGCATTTACCATCACGGTGATTCGCTCCTTTCCGGAGGGGTTCTCCCCGGATGAGTTCCTGGAAGAGTCTCTTTTTCCACTCCTCTTGCAGAGTGGGTCCCTCACTCGTGGGCGAAATGAGGGCCGGATCGAAGAGACCCTTGAGTTTCAATGCTACGCCTTTAGCCTCGAGGACATTTCCGTTGTTCCTCGATTCCGGGGAAAGACTGCGGGGTCAGCCGACGAACTCGAGGTCTTCGGAGATGAAGTTGTCTTCAAGATAACGCCATCGGTGGATCCAACTGCCCCCGGCGCCTTTGAACTCCCGTCTGATCTCCTGCCCGCACCCTTTTCCTGGGGACAAGCGATCGGACTCTCCACTGTAGGTCTTCTGGTCCTGGCCATTGTGATCATCGGACTGTGGCGTTTGCGCGAAAGCAAAAAGCGAGGAGAGGTTGAACCGCCGCCTCCCGACCCTCACCACCGTGCCATCACCCGGCTTGCCACGCTTGGTGCGTCTGATCCAGAGACGATTGAGGATGTGGGAGTCTTCTATCTCGAAGCTACGTCGCTCGTACGAGACTACATCGAAGATCGTTTCCTGGTTTCCGGCCCCCAGATGACGACCGAGGAGTTCTTGCATTCGGAAGAAGTTGATCAGGCTCTTGCGGCCTGGAAGGAATCCATGCTGAGTGAGTTCTTGACTCTCTGCGATCGGGTGAAGTTTGGCCGGCATCCATCCGCTCCCTCCGACCGGAGGAGCCTACTGGAGGCAGCCGAGGCATTCCTGATGGAGACGAAGCCCCCGGGCGAAGAGGAGAATCTTCAGGCATGATTGAATTCTCCTCGCTCCGGGAACTGTCGTTTCTTGATCCGTGGTTTCTTTTGTTCGGGCTCTTGGTGCCATTTCTGCTTCGATTGCGGGTCCGCCGGGGGGCTCCCGGAGTCGTGTTTGCTCCTTCCATGTTTCTGGGAGAGGGGCTTCCCATCTCGCTCCGAGTCCGGCTCCGTCATCTGCCGATGATCTTGAGAACCCTGAGTCTACTTCTGGCGGTGGTAGCCCTTGCACGCCCCATCCAGCGCAGCCGTCTTCCCATCGAAACCGAAGGGATTGACATTGTTCTTTGCCTCGACGTTTCATCCTCGATGCTGGCCAATGACATGGATCGGGATCGGACTCGATTGGACGTCGCCAAGGATGCGGCAAAGAACTTCATCTCGGGACGATCCGATGATCGAATGGGTCTGGTTACTTTTGCTCGTTATCCGGATCTGAAATGTCCGTTGACCCTGGACCATGGAGCACTGAAGGGACTCCTTTCCGATGTCGCTCTGGTTCAGGTCGAGGGTCCGGAAGACGCGACCGGTGTGGGAACGGCGGTTGCACGGGGAGCTCAGTTGCTACGAGGAAGTTCCTCCAAGTCCAAGGTTCTCATCCTGTTGACAGATGGGGAAGAGAATGTTGCGAACAGCGAGGCTCTCACCGAGATTGCCCCTCTACATGCAGCCCAGCTTTGTGAGGAACTTGGGATCAAGGTCTACACGATTGCCGCGGGTATTGGGCGGAGAGGTCCGAGCGGAAGCTGGATCAAACTCGATGTTCGTCAGGTAAAAGTGCTTGCTGAACGAACCGGAGGTGTCTTCTTCGAGGCGAAGGACGCCGGTGCCGTCGAGGGAGTTTATGCGTCGATCGATGAGCTGGAAAAGGCCTCTCTTTCCGAACCTCGTTTTCGAATCGAAGAGCGATTCCTTCCCTTTCTATTGCTATCGGTCGGCCTGCTTGCTGCCAGCCTGTTCCTTCGATTTACCGTCTTTGAGGTGTTGCCATGACCCTTGACGACTACATCCTGTTCCCGTCTTTTTTGCCCTGGCTCCTTGTCGTTCCGGCGGGTTGGTTCCTCGCGCGGATTCTGAATCGTCGCCGGTCGAAGAATCTCGAGAAGCTGGTCGGTCGTCGAGTGGGTCGTCTTGTCACCGATCTTTCCCTGCGGCAGCGCAACCTGGGCGGAACTCTCACCTGGATCGGAGTTCTTTTTTCGATCGTGGCACTTCTTCAGCCTCTCGGGCGGGAAGGAATGGGGAGGATCGAGCAAAGAGGGGTTGATCTCCTCATCTGTCTTGACGTTTCTCAATCCATGCTTGCAAAAGACGTCCATCCGAGTCGACTTCTTCGAGCGCGACGAGAAATTCGGGAGCTTGTCCAGCGCATTCATGGTGATCGACTGGGACTCGTCGTGTTTGCCGGAGAGGCCCGGCTCTTCGTTCCCTTGACCCAGGACATGGATTCGTTCGTGGAGCTTGTGGATCTGGCCGATCCGTTGAGCATCGAGCGGGGAGGCACCGATCTTGGAGCGGCGCTTCGCACGGCTCTTGATGCCTTCTCCGGAAAGACAGGAGAGCACGAGGTTGTCATCTTGATCACCGACGGAGAGGATCTTTCGGGCGAGGGGCTTCTTGCAGCAAAGGCTTGCCGGGAGAGAAACGTCACCGTTCATTGCATGGGGATCGGGGGCGTCGGCGGTAGCAAGATCGTGGTTTCCGACGGAGAGCAGGAGATGTTTCTTCGGGATGAGAGTGGAAATGATGTCATTTCGGCGATGGATCCAGCAAGCCTGAGCCGGATTGCTGAAGAAACGGGAGGTGACTTCATCGACGCCAGTGAGCGGCCTCTTCCTCTTCTGGAACTCTACAAGAGTCGAGTTGTTCCGATGGCCCAAAAGGCGTTTGAAACGGAGGAGCGTCGGGATCGCACGAATTTCTTCCAGTGGCCCCTCCTTGTTGCCGTCTTGTTCTGGATGTTTGAGCTTTGCCTCACAGATCGGAGGAATTCGTGAAACTCGCCCCTCTCATTGCCGCGTTCTTCTTGCTACCCACGGGAGATTTCTCGGCGGGTGTCGATGCTTACCGCGGGGGAGACTATCGAGAATCACTCTCTTCGTTTGCCCGGGCAGAACTGGATGCCGGAAGCGGCGCTTCCTGGGAACTCCTCTTCAATCAGACCCTTGCCGCCTTGCGAGCGGGAGAGCTGAGACGAGCCGAAGCCGCGGCGGAAAAACTTGCCGTCCGAGGAGGCAAGGAAAGAGAACCGATCCGAGATTTTCTTCTCGGGTGTTCATCGTTTACTCGATGCGAGTGGGCGGAGGCAGAAGCAAGCATGACTGATGCGGATCCAACATCTCTTGATCGTGCAGTGGGGCATGCTCGCTCGGCGTTTCGGTCCTGGCAGCTTGCTGCCATGAGTCGGGACGACTGGCCAGAAGCGCGTCGCAATGTCATGCGGGCTCTTCTCAAGCTGGAAGAACTGAAGAAGAAGAAGGAAGAGGCGAGTAGCAAGCGTCGCAAGGAAAAGAAGGAAGAAAAAAAGATACCGCCACCGGACGAGAAGAAGGACGACAAGACGGAAAAGAAACCCGAGGAGGAGAAGAAGCCCAAGCCCCCGGCGATGGAGCCGATGGCGCGAGAGCTTTCCCGGGATCGGGTGAAACTCCTCTTTGATCGACTGAAGGAAAAGGAACAGGAGAAGTTGAAGCTTCGTCAGACAGAGAGGCGTGCGTCCAAGGGAAAGGTGGAGAAAGACTGGTGAGACTTCTTTTTTCCATGTTGATCCTGGGGATCCTGGCTTTCGGGAGCAGGAAAGCGCGGGCTGACGACCTCGCGTTTCTCACCGTTTCGACCGACAAGGAGACCTACTTCGTTCTGGAGCCGATCCGGGTGCGGATTCGGTTTGGAATCGAGGTCGAGGTGTCAAAGACCGGGTTGATCCAGCTATTTCGTCGCAGGCTCGACCTCCCGGTGCAGGTGACTGCCCCTTGGGTTGAGGAGCTTTCGGGTGCTGTTCTTGCCATGAATCAGAAGAAACTTTCCTCCTCCGATCCCTCCGTCCTGGGAATGGTTCTTAATGATGGCCAGTCGTTGGCTCTCCGGATTGGCGATCAGCAAAAAGATAATAATATTTATCATGTCTTTGAGGTTGAACGGACCTACCTTGTGGATGAGGCGGGTGTCCTGGAAGTCCCCGGTTCGTCTCTTCGTTTTGCTTTTGCAACGAGCTTCGAAGAGGATTTTCTCAGCGATCGAGTTCCCGTCGATCGACACGATCGTAACGTTGAGGGGGCTCCTCATTCGGTTCGAGTTCAGGAGTTGCCGATTCGGGGAAGACCCGTAGACTTTTCCGGTGCCGTGGGGCAGTTTTCGGTGGAGGCCCGCGTCGGAAAAGCGGAGGTGATCGCTGGAGAGAGCCTGAAACTCCAGGTGACATTCTCCGGGACCGGAAACTTCGGGCATTTTCAGGCTCCAGACCTTTCCGATCTTCGAGGCTTTCATGTCTACGGCAAGATCGAAGAGTACGGGCAGAATGAGCTTCAGGTCACGTATGACCTGGCGCCGCTCTCCGGAGATGTTGAGGAGATTCCATCCATCCCGTTTTACTATTTCGATCCGGATCCTCCGGGAACCTATCGTGTCGTGAACTCTCTTCCACTCCCCCTTCTCGTTCAGGGGCCAACGTCGGCCGACGAGGTTGAAACTCTTCCCCCGGTCGAATTGAAGAGTTTGGTGCCAGGGGAGACCGACATCTTCGGTTTAAAGGCCGTTGCCATGGGGCCTGGACAGGATCGTGTGAAACGTGGAGTTGTTGAAGCCGACGAAGAGCTCTCTGGTTTCTTCCTTGCATTCGTTGTGTTCACGCCCTGGCTCCTTTGGCTGGGTTTTCTCTCGGGGCGCCGGGCCTTTGGGCATTACAGGGGGGATCCGGAGAGTGTTCGGGCACGGAGGGCGATTGCCGCCTTTCGAGCTCGCGTTCACCGTTCTGGTTTTGACCTGTGCGATGGGTTTGCTGAGTTTCTTTCGGCCCGGCTTCGGTTCCGTGCCCCCGCCGTGATTGACCCGAATCTTCGAGAGCGGCTGAGCGCCGTGGGAATCTCGACTGAGCTTTCGAATCGAGCCGCTTCGATGATGGAGACACTGGTCGGATGTCGCTACGGCAGCGGCATCTCGCCTGCGGCAGCTCCCGAGGTGGAGTCTCTCGTCAAGGAGCTTGAGCTTGCCTTCCAGACGATGGAAGAGGAGGAGGTAAGCAAATCATGACGCTACCCCTCTTACTCCTCGTGCTTTCTTTTCCTGGGCTGGACCAGGCGGAAGCTGCTTATCAGGACGAGAAATTCGCCGAGGCACTTACGTTGTACGAGTCGATGCTTTCTGTTCCGGGGATCGACGAAGGGAAGGTTCTTTTCAACGCCGGGAATTGTTCTTACCGGCTGGGTGATTTCAGTGATGCGGTTCTCTATTACAGGCGAGCCCGGCATCGTCTTCCCGATGATGCCCAGGTGGGATTCAACTTGAGGCTTGCGGAAAAGGAGATCGGTCTTTCGGAGTCAGAACCAGTTCCGCTCAGCACATCCGTTCTTCTCTTCGTGAATGAACTCACGACGGGTGAGATCCTGTGGTGGATCTTTTGCCTCCAAAGTGTCGGGCTTGCCGGAGGCGTGTTTCTGACGAAGATGACCCGGCTTCGGTTTGCTTCGATGAGTCTTGTCGGGGTTGGTTTGATCCTGTCTTTTTACACGCTTCGCACCCGCTGGTCTCCGGGGCCGTGGGAGGGAATGGTGCGCAGCCGGGAGATCAAGCTTCACTCCGAACCTCACGGAGATTTCCCCGTGACCGGCAGGCTTACGGTTGGCCAGCCTCTGCGGGTCGAGGAAATGTCGGATCGATGGATGCGGATTCGGAGTCAAGAGGGGGAGGGATGGACCAAGAGTGAAGGAGTTGGCCTTGTGGATTGACGTTCGACCCCGGCCTTTCCTCGGAACGAGCTCTCCGGGGAAGTGAAGCCGGGAGATTGCCCTCTGTCATCCCATTTGTATTCCATAGTAGACTGATGGAGTCCTTAGGCGCCCAGGAACCCTTTCTTCAGGAGGCATGCTCGTGGATTCAAGAATGCATCTACTTCTCCTGTTCGTAGTCCTTTTGGCCTGTCCGTCTGTCGTAACTGGCCAAGAGGCCAGGTGGTGGAAGGGAAACACCCATACCCACACCCTGTGGAGCGATGGCAATGCTGCCCCCGAACAGGTGGCTGATTGGTATCGAAAGAACGGGTATCACTTCCTTGTCTTGTCCGACCACAACATCTTATCGACAGGCGAGAAATGGTTTCCGATCGGGGAGATGGAGAGGAGTCGCCTCACGTCAGCAGGTGTTGAATCTCTTCGAGATCGCTTCGGAGAAGACTGGCTTTCCCTTCGGGAGGTCTCGGGGAAGCGAGAGATGCGCCTCAAGACACTCGATGAGTTGAGGGCCTTCTTCGAGCTTCCTGGTGAGTTCTTGTTCATCCAGGGGGAAGAGATCACGGACCGCTGGAAGAAGAAGGAAGTTCATATTAACGGCCTCAACCTGACCGAATTGATCGAGCCCCAGCATGGGGATTCGGTGAGGGAGGTGATTCAGCGCAACGTTGATGCTGTTGTGGACCAGGGGAAGCGAACGGGGAGACCGGTTCTTGCCCACCTCAATCATCCCAATTTCAGGAAGTCGTTGACCCCCGAGGACGTGGCGTCGATCGAGAACGATCGATTTTTCGAGGTGTACAACGGCCATCGCAGTGTTCTCAATCACGGAGATGGTGAAGTTGCTTCAACCGAGGTGATCTGGGATGTTGCTCTGACCCTCCGTTTGACGCGTCTTCAATACGGTTTGCTCTATGGCCTTGCCACGGATGATTCTCACGATCATCACGGATTGAAGGAAACATCCACTCCCGGGCGTGGATGGATCTTTGTCCGCTCCGAAAAGCTTGAACCAAACGCTCTGATCCAGGCCATGCGAAAGGGAGATTTCTACGCCTCGAATGGGGTCGTGCTTGAGGATTTTGGAAGGACGAAGAACTCTCTTTGGCTTTCGATGAAACCGGAGCCAGGAGTGACCTACAAGACGGAATTCATCGGAACTCGCTTGCAGGAGGGAGGAGTGGGGGAGATCGGCGAGATCTTCAAAGTTGAAGCCGGGGTCAGAGCGGAGTATCGGTTCGAAGGAAATGAGCTCTATGTCCGAGCCCGAGTCGTTTCGTCCCGGCCTCACCCGAACCCATTCGCCACGGGGGACATGGAAAGTGCCTGGGTCCAACCGATCCTTAGGAGTGATTGAAGGCTGGCGATCTTACTCCAACATTCGAGCCGGCCTGACGCCCCCGCTGGACACCCGAAATGCGTGGGCAAAGCTGCTTCGATGACAGAGACGACTTGACGTTGCCGGGCTTGCAAAACTTCCCCCACGATTCACTCGCGATCGGGTTCCCGATTCGATCCGAAGACCATCGCCTTTTCGAATGAGCCTTTGCAGATAGCTTGCATAGCCCTCCTGCGCCCATTCCCATACGTTCCCGTGAATTTCATGTAAACCAAAGGGATTGGGACGATAGGTTCCGATCGGTGCGTGAATTCCGTAGCCATCGTCGAGATCCGGCCAATCTTCGATTCCTGCCCAGGATGCTCCCATCTTTCTTGCCGATCGATCGGCAAGATTGACGGCTCCCCGCAGTGATTCCCGGTCGTTGCCCGTCCACCAACGAGTTGTTGTTCCGGCTCTCGCGGCGTATTCCCACTGAGCCTCGGTGGGAAGGGAGAGTCCCAGGTTCCTCATCGTCTGTTGACAAAGATCCCAGCTCACTTGCTCGACCGGGTGGAGACCGGGTTGAGTCATCCGAAAGAGGGTGGACGACGAAAGATAGCGGCTGGGATTCGTACCGGTAAATCGTTGCCACTGAGCCTGGGTCATCTCGAACTTCGAGAAGAAATAGGGGTCGAGCTGGACCTCCAGGAGAGGGGAGCAACTGGGAGTTGCATCCGGATCATAGTTGGATTGATCCGGATCATTCTTCTGCCCGCCCATCACGAAGTTTCCTCCGGGAATGAGAACCAGGATCAGACCAATGTCCTCGGTAAGAATGAGTTTTCCATCTTCGTCTCGGTCCGGGATCTCTCCCCGGTGCGTCTGGAAATGGAGGAACTCCCAAAGGCCTGAATCCGGATCACGGCCAACAGGAATGAGGCCGAGCTGGGGCTGGATCGAAAGGCCCTCATAGGACGGGCATTCCACCCGGCTCCCGATGGAGCTGATGGCCTCTTCCCACTCCACGTCAAATGTGCCAAGAGTGTTCTCCTCGACGGTGTACGCAAAGGCCAGGCGTCGCCGGACATCTGCGATTGTAGATTCCCGGGGATCATCCCCCGAGAACACGGTCAGTTCTCTCACCAGGCCAGCCAACGTATCGTGACGCCACTGATCCTCATCGTTCTCGAATTCCCAGGAGGTTCGTCCCTCCTCTTTTGCCCGCAACTTTGCGATTTCCCTCGCGATGGTTTGAAGCCGATTCTTCTCGCTTGCGGTCTTCTGGGGGATGGCAGAGAGCTCCGCCTGCTCCCGTCGAAGCTCGGTGACACGGAACGCTTCTACCCGGCTCCGATCTTCCTTCTCTTGAGCCTCCGGGTCAAAGGGGCGTGCTCGCTCTCGAAGCTTGGCGAGGCTCAATTCATGACCTGGAAGTCTTTTGGCCAGTTCAAGAGATTTCGTGAGCCACATATCGAGTTTTGGGATGTTTTCGGGATGGGCCGGCCAGAGCGCCTGGGCTTCAGACTCCCGATCGGAGAGCCGCCTCACGTCAGCCATCCGGACAAAATCCGACAGAAGGCTCCTCGCCTCGGCTTCCTTTTCTTTGGCAAGGATCGTCGCTTTCTCCGCTCTCTTTCTGGCTTCTTCCGCGGCTTGACGTTGTTCCTTCTCGACCTCCTGTGCTCTCTTCTCGAGATAGATCATTCCGGAGAGGCCGGCGATCGCGAGGAAGATAGCAATCATGATTGTTGCCGCGAGTTTTCCATTTCTCTGGATCCACTTCTTGAGCTCGGCAACCGCTCCAGTTTCGTAGGCCTTGACCACTCGCCCTTCGAGCCAGGCCTCCAGGTCACCCGCAAGAGCGCTTATGCTGGAGAAGCGATGTTCGGGCTCCTGCTCCATCGCCTTTTCGCAGATTGCCACCAGTTCTACCGATGCCTCGGGCGCTACCTCGGAAAGCTTCGATGGAGGATCCTGTCTGTCCGGCGCAAGAGGAGTCGTTGACCGATTTCCCGATGGGTTCTCGTAGGGGCGGTGTCCCGAAAGAACGTGATAGAGCATGGCGCCGGCGGAATAGATGTCGGAGTGAGGACCGTGCTGGTCGAGCCTGCCAAGGGCCTGCTCCGGAGCCATGTAAGAAGGTGTCCCGACAACCTGACCCTGGGTCGTCAGGTCGGATGCTCGAAAAATTTCCTGAGGGTGGATTGAATCTTCTTCTGCCGGTGAAGTCTCTGGTTTTTCGCTCGTGTGAAGGAGCTTGGCGATTCCCCAATCCATCACATACACCTCGCCAAACCGGCCCACCATGATGTTCGCTGGTTTCAAGTCCCGATGAATCACTCCCTTTTCATGGGCGTAGGCCATCGTCTGGCAGACTTTGAGCAGGACACCGACGGCGCGAGGTATGGTCCAGGATTCCTTTCCCTCACGAAGCATGTAGAGAATTTCGCCAAAATGTCGGCCCTTGACGAGAGGCATTGTGTAGTACAGCTTTCCTTCCCGGTCCATGCCAAGATCGTGAACCGGAACGATTCCGGGGTGCTCCATCTGCCCGGTGATCTGGGCCTCCTCCAGGAATCGAGAAACCTCCGGTCGGAGCTTTTCTGTGTCGTCTTTTCCCGCGGCGTTCCCGAGCATGACCTTCATGGCGAGATGGCGCTGTAAATTGGTGTCCAGAACCCGAAGGACTGCTCCCATGCCACCCCGTCCGATTTCTTTTTGCAACTGGTAACGAGTTTCTCGCGGACTTCGAATGGCAAGCTGATCGAGCACCCGGCTCGAGGGCGAAGATCGTGGCTTTTTTGAATTGCTGATCCAGGAGTCAGAAAGAAGGGGACTGGTGTCAATATCTCCATATCGATCGGTGATCCTCCTGGCAAGGCTCGCATTAGCATCCTTGGAGTGATCAAGGTCGTGCCATTCACTCTCGATCTCGGAAAGCTCCTTCACGAGATCCGGCCTCTGTTCGAGGAGAGAGGCAAGATCGGGAGGCTCCCCTTTCACGAAGCTTCGATAGAAAAGCGCGAAAGCCTCTTTCTTGGCTTCAAGCGAAAGGTCCGGGTCTTGAGGATTCGGGGAGAGGGTAGGTACATCCAACGGACCGTCCGCACTCGTGGTGAGATCCGGGTTGTGAAGCATTTCCCGGATCTTTTCCGCGAGGGGAGCCGGGATCCCGGCCTGGGAGAGAAGAGCCAGAAGTTCCGCTTCGGGCAACCGGGACATTCGGAGCATCAGTTTTCGGCCGAGCGCGTCGAATTCTTCGTAGCCCATGACCCGAGCCTTTCAACAGGTTGTGAATCAGTTCCAGCTGGACGCCTTTATCATAACGGTTGACGAAGCGGATCTACTCACCGCGTCCGGTTATCATGGTACCACTAGATTTCATTGAGTAAGTTGCATTGGGAAAAGGGATAATGTCGGTCGGGGGCGGAGGATTGCCCGCGGGGTCAGCCAGTTCAAGTCAAATATCGGTCGAGGGGCGCAAGAGAAGGCCATGGAGGAAAAAAAAAGGATCGTCGCCGTGCTCTTCGTGGAGGCATTCGGTCACACGCCGTTTTTTGAGCGGACACCCACCGGCGCTATCGACATCATCAGCCAGTGTCTCGACAATGTCTCCGAGGTCGCGGAGTCTTTCGGAGGCGAGCTGATCCGGGAAAAAGGGGACGATCTACTCTGCGCCTTTTCTGGTGCCAGGGAAGCCTTATTTGCCGGACTTCAGATGCTTGAGATGGAGAGGGCACCAGACATTGACATCCAGCTCGGAATCCATTTCGGAGAAGTGATCTTTGCCCGGGGAAGTATCTTTGGTGATGTGGTCAACGTCGCCGCTCGCATGAGGTCTCTTGCCAAGCCGGGTGAAATCATCGCAACCGAGGCATTCGTTCAGGCGCTTCCCCGGGAGGAGAGGGATCGAATGCGGCTCCTCGATCAACAGACGGTCAGGGGAAAGTCGGAATTGATGAATATCTATGGCCTGTTTCGAGACGATGGCGAAGGAACAACCCGGGTCGGGGACAGGGAGAGTCTCGTCAGCCAAGGTAAAGTAGAACGGCCCAAAGTTTCGAGGGTGGAAGTTGCACTTTCTCTTGGGGGTGAGATTGTTGCCCGAGGAAAAGAGGGAACCACAACCACACTGGGTCGTGCAGATAAATGTGACATTGTGTTCATCGAGTCGTGTGTCTCTCGAGAGCACGCCTCGGTCATCGTGCGCCGGGGAAAAGTCTTGATTGCCGATGTCAGCTCGACCGGAACCTGGATCGAACCGGCGGACGGTGAACGGGTCCTTCTTCGTCGTGAGATGACTCAGATCGAGGGAGAGGGTCTGATTTCTCTCGGGATTCGTCCCGAGAAAGGTGGGCCCACCTTGATTCGTTACGCGATTTCAGCTGATGAACCCAAAGGTCTCGAATGAGCGGGATCTGGAACCGGTAGAGCGGGAGGGCTCATGGCCGACGATATTTTCTTTGACGACATCAGTCAGCTGTATGGAGACGAAGAGCTCTTCGCCCGTGACAGCGAGGGTCAGCTCATGCGGGTGGCCAAGGTCTCCGATGCCGATTACGAGAAGAAGTTCGAGGTCATCATCGATGGGGAACCCATTGAAGTTCGAAAAGCGGTTCCGGCGACGGATTCCCAGGGCGTCAACCTTGTCGATGAAGAAGGAAACACTCTCTTTCGCCGGACCACGATCTGGGATGCGGCTCAAAAGCGTTACGTTCGGGAGCTTGGCGGCATCAACCCGATCCCCACATTGTGTCATCAGGAGCATCTGAAGCCGGCGGCGGTTTGTCGGATCTGTACCGTCCAGACGTTTCGGGTAAACCACGGAATTCGTTCCGCATACGGAAAACTGCTTCCCGCCTGTTTTCAACCCTGTGAACTCGATATGGAAGTGCACACGGTTGCTTCGCCTTCTACCGAGATCGCAGACAGAGTCAAGAAATCGATCTCGCTTCTGGGAGAGATGTTGCGAGTTGATCATCTTCGGGATGATTTCGACCGATCTGTCCCCAATGAGCTTGCGACCCTCACCGAGCGTTTTCCGGCTCCTTCTCTTTCGTTCTCGAGCGAGCGGCCGGTTCAGCGCAACCAGGATCATAGCTCCACCCTGATTCGAGTTGATCATGACTCCTGCATCCTGTGCGATCGTTGTGTTCGCTCCTGCTCTGATGTGAAAGAGAACTTCGTGATCGGTCGGATGGGGAAGGGCTACACCACCCGGATTGCTTTTGATTTCGACACACAGATGGGGGATTCGAGTTGTGTCTCCTGCGGCGAGTGCATGATCAACTGCCCGACCGATGCCCTCACTTTTCGGGAGCAAGTTCATTCAGACTGGTGGAATGAGAAGGTGGAGGGGGGAAGTCTACCCGTGTCGGCCGAGGAACTGGCGGGCATCCCTCTTTTTCAGGCGGTTTCTTACAAGTTCCTCCAGTGGAACTCGGGAGCTGTTGTTCGGCGGATGTTGAAAAAGGGAGACGTGCTCTGTCGTCAGGGGGACTACGGGGCGACCGCATTCATCCTCGTTCAGGGTGATATCGACATCTATATCGGAAAGCTCCGAAAACGGAGTCTGAAATCAAAGGGGATCTTCGGCAACATCCTCGCCCGCTTTTCCGGGGATACGGACAGGAATGACCCCGGATACGATATTTCCCCCGGGCCCTTCGGGGAGCTGGTAGCTACGCGAGGACCGGAAGACTTGATCCTTGGCGAGATGACCTGTATGAGCTTCTATCCTCGCAATGCCACGCTGGTAGCAAGAGAGGACGGGGAGGTTCTCGAGGTTCGTCGTAATGTCCTCTACATGTTGCAGAGAAATGCGGTGTCTAGAAAGGTGTTGGACCGGGTTTATCGGGAGCGGGCCCTCCAGGCTCATCTTTCTTCCGTTGCATTCTTTGAAGATCTCACCGATGAGGAACGAGAAGCAAGCGTTGAGTTCTTGAAGAACAAGGTGTCATTGGTTCGTCTCGATCCGGGGCAAGCGATTTTCCACGAAGGCGAACGGGCGGACGCTTTCTATATGATTCGCATCGGTCATGTGAAGGTTTTCCGCACGATTCGCAATCAAGAGCGCATCCTCAACTATCTCCGACCCAATTCTTACTTTGGCGAGATCGGTCTTGTCAGCGAGAGCATCACCGGGTTGCCCCAGAAGGTACTGGGGCGACGAACCGCAACCTGTGTGGCGCTGGATGATGTTGAAGTGGTCAAGATCTCGGCCAATGTATTCGAGAAGCTGACCTCCATGAATCCGTCCCTGAAGAAAAAAGTGATCGAGATCTCAAAGGAGCGCTTGTATCAGGATCAGGGTCGGCTTCTACGACCCGCCATGGCTCCGCTTCCCGAACTACTGGATCAGGGTCTTTTCAACGGTCAGAAGCTCCTGGTTCTCGATCTTGAAGCCTGTACCCGGTGTGATGAGTGCAGCAAGGCATGTGCGGATACCCATGGTGGGATCACCCGCCTGGTCAGAGAGGGCTTGCGTTTTGATCAGTACCTGATCGCGAGTGCCTGTCGAAGTTGTACGGATCCCTACTGTCTCGTGGGCTGTCCGGTCGATGCGATTCATCGAGAGGGGGCCCTCCACATTGCGATCGAAGATCATTGCATCGGTTGCGGTCAATGCGCGAAGAACTGCCCTTACGGGAACATCAACATGGTTGGCTTCCCCGCCGTTGAGGATGATCATCTGTCCGAGCGCGCGGTGGTTCGTCAGCGAGCAACGACGTGTGACCTCTGTCAGAGCGTTCCTGCGGTGAAGAACCAGGAAGACGCGGAAGTCAGTTGCGTGTACGCCTGCCCCCACGACGCGGCATTCCGATGGAGCGGGGATGAACTCTGTGAGAAGGTCATGGAACGTCATTCATCCGATACGGAACGCTCCACCTCCTGAATCACCGCACGAGTGGAGAGGTTTCAGCCTCGGAAGCTGGCTTTCTCAGAGGCTTGTGAAGATAGAGGTGATCGATTGCATTGCTCGTGTTACTATTGACATGCAAGCCCGCCCCCCTTTGAAGCAGGAGGTATTGCCATGCCAGAAATGCACGAGGTCCGGCCCTTTTTTTCCCGATCCTGTTTATTCCGATCCTGGCCGATCTCTCGTCTGCTCTCGATCCTGGTGTCTGCGCTTTGCCTTTTCGCCTATCCCTCTCTTGCACAAGAGGTTTCTTTCTCTCTTCGCGAATATGAAACCCGGGAGTTTCCATTTTCCGTCTCTGCCGGAGATGTCAATAACGATGGCTTTCTCGATATCTGCTCGGCCGACTACCTGGGCAACGTCATCTCTCTCTTTATCGCAAGGGGTGACGGAACCTTCGCTTCTGCTGAAACGCTGGTCGCTGGGCTCAGCCCCCGGGATATTGTGATCACAGATTTCGACCGTGATGGGTTCCAGGACATCATCGTCTCGAATCAAAGGACGGGAACCGTTTCAATGCTCCGTGGCTCGGGAGGAAACTCCGCCGCATCCTTTAGCTTGACCACCGTCTACGCGAACCGGAGTCCCTGGGGAATCGTTACCGGCGACTACAACCGAGATGGGGTCCTTGATCTGATGGTGAGCGATGGATTGACACGAGGCGTTACTCGAATCCTGGGAGAGCCGGGAGGTGTCTTGGGGTCAAGCAGGACCTACGGAACGGGAAGCGAGCCCTACAACCTGGTTCAGGGCGATTTTGACGAGGACGGTCTACAAGATCTAGCCGTCGCCAATCTGGGGTCGGCCAGCGTCACCGTCCTGGGCGGTTCGTTCAGTGGAGACTTTGTTCCGATGACAACCCTGGCGTCGCCTCGACCCTATGCGATTTCCACGGGAGACATCAACGGGGACCAGCATCTGGACATTATCACCGGGAACTATGATCGTCAAACCGTGATGGTCTATGCGGGAGATGGCCGGGGTGGTTTTCTGCTTGTGGACGAGTTTGTTGCCGGGGAGTGGATCACCGCCGTGACTCCGATCGAGCTCAACGGCGACGGTCGGATGGATCTTGTCGTCCTTGATATTACTCGGGGCTATACCACCACTCCGGGTAGACTATATTATTATCTTGGTCAAGGGGATGGTCGATTCTTTCGAGGCGGCGAGATTGCAACCGGGCGCTCTCCGTTTCGTGTGATTGCGGCTGATTTCGACAATGACGAGGTTCCCGATCTTGCTCTCGTCAATTCGATCGATCGCAGCATGATGGTTCTGATCAATGAGACCTATGAAGCCACAGGGACCCGGGAAGGAGCCGTCAATGGGGGGGCTGGTGGGGTTGTGGACGTTCTTTTCCTCAACGGTGAGGCAGGGACAGGAGACGACAGAAGAGTTGAATACAATATCCTTAGCTCTTTTGAGCTCCGGATGCGAAGGCCCCCCGCGGTTGTTGCACCGGCGGTTGCCCCCTATGCGGTTTATGCCTGGCCAGGAAATCCAACGGACAACCAGACCGCAATTCTCCCCTTGCAGCTCGGTCGCTCGGCAATGCCCATGCCTATCGGAGGGGGACCCGACCCGCCCGTGATCTGGAACAACGTGGGTCGATTTAACAGGCTCGGTTTTCCGACCCGTTCCTCCGAGCCGGCCCCAGGTTCCTTCTTAACCAGGCCGGAGGGCTTGAGAAGAGCTGGAGTGTTTTTCATCCAGGGCATCATCTTCGACCCCGGTTCCGCCGCATCGATCCCGGCGAGTCTTACGAACGGCATTCTGGCTGTTCCGGTCGTTCAGTAGAGGCCCTTTATCCGGTTTGAAGAATCAGGACGTCGGGATGGCCCGGGTGACCGGAAGAGTAAAGGAGCGGCTTTTGGGATCGGTCCCCGCCTCCTCGATCCTGATTCTGATCGTCTTGACCGGCCCGGGCGGGGTGAGAGTTTTCTCCAGGTGATACCGGTACACACTGAAGTTTGATCCTCCCAGAGTGGTGCTGAGGGCGGGGTCTTCGATCCGATCTTCATCATCATCAAGCTCGGCGACGAGCGGGTCAAGCCCTTCCACTTCGATCGTGTAGCGAGTCAGGCCGGTGACTCCACGGGTTGCCATGAGGATCACATCAAGAGCGATCGAGACGCTGTTTGTTTGATCTTGAATGATTCGAATGCTTTTCAGGTCCAGGTGGTTCTTGTAGTGCAAGATCGACTGGTTGATTCCTGGCGATTGATCTTGAAAGCTTGCATTAACCTCACCGGTCAAGGTTTCCGCCAGGATCGTCTGGAGCTCTTCCTTGACCAGCTCGTTATCGTTGGCCAGCCTTCCCGACGGCCAGACGATCGAAAGGGCATAGGTTCCCAGGTTCGGGGCGCGATCAATGAAGTCCATGGTGACTTCCGAAAAGGGGACCTGAAACGCCGAGATTGCCTCGGCAGGATTGGCCCAGAAACGGGGATTCTGTTCCAGTTTCGTCGGGTCATGAAGCCGGACGGCGAGACTCCCTACCGTGTCGAAGCTGCGATCGTTCGGGAGCCATGTCAGGGGGCCACCAAAAAGGAAAATTGCATGGTTGAACCAGAACCAGTCATTGGGGCGACCATAGACTTTTCCCTGGTGGCTCAAGTTGCACGAGAGAATCAGGTCGGCTCCGTTCTTCTTTGCCTGAGCGAAATAGTCCTCGGATGGCGGGCCTTCAAGAGGGGGAAGGAGGGTCGCTTTGATAAAGGCGGAGCCGTTGAGAGAATCGACGATTTGTTGAGATAGACCCTGTCCATCGATAACGAGTTCGATCTCGAGGGGATCTCCGGATTCTTCAATCTCCTGGGGAGTCATTCCTGTATCCGGCTTGACGTCTACCGGAATGACGGCGACATGAAAGGGGAGTGGACCGGAGTCCCTCAGTCTTTGCTGCGAAGCGCATCCCGTGGCGAGGCAGGTCAGCAGAACGATCGTTGTGAATCTCATGGTATCCCTTCCCTTGGATTCTATTTCTTCGAATTCCATCTTCTATTCTATGGTGTTGTGATTTTGAGTCGGTTTCCTAGCAGTTTTCCACTTGCCAGGCACTCCTTGACTTTGGATGCGTCCAGAGCGCATCGAAATCCAAGGAATGATTTTTTGCCGGGCTTGTTCGGTTGTTTCTCTTGAGGACTACAGGCTGCTCGAGCCGAGTAGCCGAAAAGGATTTGATCCTTGGTTCCCGCCCCGACGATCCAGACCTTAAGGATTCCGCTCCAGTCGGCCAGTGAACGTGATTTATACGGGGCAAGGAGATCCACCTTGTTCTTTTCCGCCCAGGACTTGGTCGCCCCGTTTCGTGCCGGAGATGCAGTCCATTCGGCTACATTCGTGCCAAGGTTCCAGATCCTCGTGTCATGAGTGACATCTGCGCCTTTTCCCTCGGGCCATGGTGCAGTGTGTTTGATGTTGAGGGCGTTCAGAGAAATCGTGGTTCCCTGCTCGTCTCGAAGGCCCGAGTATGGACGGTATTGTGGGCCTCCTCGCACCGCGTATTCCCACTCAACAAGAGAGGGGAGTCGTTTTCCTACCCAGGTCGCATAGGCAAATGCTTCCGCCCAGCTCATTCCTGTAGCTGGCTGGTTGCCATCTTGTTCACGGAGCCAGGCCCTTAGCTCGGGGCTCGGGCCGGAGGCGAATGGATCTCCAAAACCCGTTGGCCAGTTGTCAGGATTGGAGTATCCCTTTTCATGATTCAGAAAGCCGATGAACTCGGCACAGGTGACTTCGTGTTGATCGAGATAGTAATCCTGGATTTCATTCGCCTGATAAGGAAGAGCCCAGATGATCCCCGGCACCTGTTCCATCCAATCGGGGAGGCCTTTGAATTTTGCGAATCTTGCGTCCTCTTCTCCTTTGCTCTGACCCCCGAGGTGATAAGCGGCCTTGTGGTTGCCCAGGACGAGGCGCATTCTTGAGACTGGATGATCTCGATCTTGAAGAGAAAACGAGATGCTCGGTTCGTGCTTGTCCTCGACAAGCTCGAGGTCAAATCTCTCTATTCGTTTCTTCTGAATGCCGTGAAGGTCAACGGCGATGATTTCGAGCTCAACCTGTTTCTCGGACCATTCGGGCTTGAACGGCACCGGGCCTTCCCATCTTGAGTTAAGCCCCTTCTCGTTCTTGGATCCCGTTCGAGTCAGGTTGCCCTGAAGAGGATTCAGTCCAGAAGATGTGATCCGGAAGCGAACCGACTCCGTCCCATTTCCATCGGTTGACTCAAGGAGGATGTTCCAGGGGGTGTTGCCGGTGGGGCTAGGGGCCCAGGTTGCACCGACTCTTGGATTGTTGAGGGCGACTTCCGGTCCGGTGAGGGCTAATTCCCAATCTTGTTGCACGGGCTCGATCTTGTTTCCTGCTAGATCGTTTCCCAGGAAAGTAATGGTGTAGATGCCGTCTTTTCGATCGGTATCGGTCTTCCAGGTGTCAAGCACCCATGAAGTGGTGGCGCCGGGAACGATTGGCTTTGCGTTCGGGAGTTTCATCGATCCGGAGAAGGAGTCGCCGTGATTCGATCGAACCTCATAGCGAAGATCGACCGGAGTTGGTTGTGTCCAGGTATTTGTATCGGTGACTCTGATCTTGAATCCGGGTGAGGCTGTTCGATCTCTAAGAACTCGATCCTCGGGTAGCTGGTCTCCAAGGTCGATCGAAAGAGAGGGGGGAGTCGTATCAACGATGAGAAAGTGGGTTGGATTGACTCCGTCGACAAGACCCTCCGGGGTTGGCAACCGAGTTTCGCTCACTTCATCGAATCGATAGACCGTCATTTCGATCTCGTAAGCTCCGGGATGCTCGAGGCGCAGAGGGAACCGTGCCGCGCCCTCTCGAACTACCTGGGGTTCAAACGATGTCCAGTCGCCATTTTCTTCTCGATAACGACAGTTGATTTCAAGAAGAACGGGTCTTGAAACGGTGACGCAGGCATCCCAGTTCGGGGAGCTCGAGTAGTGAGGGAGTTCCTTGAAGACGATCCTCTTGTTCAAACTGCCGGGGTCGGTGGAGACAAGGCCCCGGTCAAAATCAGGCCGGAGCAGAGAGTAGGTCACCTTGATGGATTGTTCGAGCTCCGAGTTCGCAATGCTCAGTTTGCTTCGGACAACTCCATCTGTTTCGCGCACTTTGATCTGAAGCTGCCCGGAAAAGCCCTTCTGACTGTCGAAGGTCGAGAAGTCCGGGAGCTTGATCGTGTGCTCGGATGCCGGGTTCTTCCCTTCTTCGGTCGACCCCATCAGCGTCCAATCAACGAGTCCCTTCCGGTTGAGTTCAACCTTGAGCTCAACTTTTGAGTCCACGTAAACCGTATAGGTAAGCTTTCCGTCCGGAGTGGCGTTTTCAAGAGTCGCCTGCCGGGAAAACTTCAGAGGTTCGACGATCTCTAGCTCGAAGGGGAAGGTTTTTTCGTTGCCCGAATAATCGAGGACCGTCGCTGTCATCGAGACTTTCCCCGAGGAAGGAAACTCCTCTCGATCAGAGAGGGAGTCGATCCGGTAGGCCGTTTTTCCGCTGACATCGTTGGCCCCGAGCGGCTTCTTTCCGCCCTGGATTTCGATGTTGAAAACCGTTTTCTCGATGTCGGACTTTTCGCATCCGGTAAGGTCTACTTGCAAAGGAAGTCCGAAAGGGTCGATCTTTACCGTTTCGCCGGGGTTGATCACCACGTCCCGGCCAAGCCGAACCTCGGAAATCGACCAGGAATCTTTTGCCAGATACACGAGGTCGAAGGGAGAAGAGAACTGCTTTCTTCCGTCTTTCGTATCGATGCGGATTCGCACCTGCTTTTTCATTCTCTCCGGCGGGGCCTCTTCAACAAAGAGCTGGAAGTTGTCGCCTTTTTCTTCGAAGCGAAAGCCAGGAAGGGGAAGGGCATCCTCTTCTTTTCCCGGCACGAGGACCGGGTAGGATCCGTCCTTCATTTCCTCCTGGGCCTTCAGCGTGATCGACGCGTATCTTCGATTCTCACCGAGAAAAAGGGCCGCGCCATCGAGGGACTTTGGCACTTCATCTCGCGTTGCCCTGGCTTTTGCGACAACATCAAAATCAGGGAGTCCTTCTTTTTTGAAGATGACCACGAGAACGATCGCAATGATCGCAATGAGTGCAAGGGGAACTGTCACCTTGGCCACGGTGCGAGCGACAGGCGGATGGACGATTCGAGTCAGAGCCGCGTGCGCTTCAATGGTTGTTGTCCATCGCTCATCTCGATTTTTTTGGAGACAGCGATCCACGAATCCGGCGAGATTGCGGGAGACTCCCTTGATTCGCAGAGATTGGACCTTTGTTGGTGGCTCCTCAACATGCAGGCGAAGCCAGTCCCAGGCGCTCTTTACTTTTTTCTTGAAGGGGTACTCCCCGGTCAAGAGCTGAAAAGCCATGACGCCGAACGAATACAGGTCGGACCTTCCGTCAAGGTTCTGGATCTCGGCGTTTGAGAGGTGAATTCCGTTTCGGGCAAGGTGCTCATGGAAGTGTACTGCCTGTTCCGGTGAGGCGTACATGGGAGTGCAGGAGACGCATTTCTTGATTCCCGGATCCTGGGTTTCCCCGGGCATTTCGCCTGGAATGAGGGTTTCACTCCTGTCTTCGCCCCCGTTTGCCAGGGAGGTGTCATCTCCTCCCGAGCCGGCAATGAGGCCGATGCCAAAGTCGATGACTTTTGCCGTTTCTTCCTCCCCTTCGGCAGTTCCGGAGACCATGAACACGTTCTGGGGTTTGAGGTCGAGGTGGAGGATGGACTCATTCTCGGAGTTGTGGTGGGCATGACGAAGTGCAGAAAGCACCTGAAGGAGAATCCTGGCTGCGCGCTTTGGTTCGAGAGTCTTCTCCCGCTCGAGAAGGCTGGCGAGCTCTTCGCCTTCCAGGAATTCCATCACAAAGTAATAGGAGCCATCCGGTCTCTCTTCAAAGACCTTCCAATCCACGATGTTGGGGTGTTTGAGTCGGGTGACCCGTCTTGCCTCTTCCTTGAAAGCCTCCCTCTGGGCCGGATCGGCTGCTTTCGCGTTCAGCACCTTGATCGCTACCTGGGTGCCCAGAGTCGTATCCGTTGCCTTGTAGACCGCTCCAAAACCTCCTCGACCAATTTCCTGGTCGATTTGATACTTGTCACCGAGCATGTCTCCGACGTTGAGGCCGGAGGACATTTGCTTGATTCTCTTGGCCGCAAAGCTTTCAAGTTGACTCTGAAGATTCTTCAAGTCCTTGGGGAGCTGGAGCAGGGTGATCTTTCCGTTATCTGGCCTCAGAGCCTCAGGAAGATCCGCCTCCGGAGTCGCATCGAGGCCAGTCAACGTTTCCTGGCTGGCCAGGAGAAGGGTTCCGCGCCTGGTGTTTCCGGAAGGCAGAATCGTGTCGTCCGAAGTAAGAGTCGCGCGTTTTGCGTCCGACGCGGCTTCCAGGGTGTGGAGGAGGGTCTCACCCCAGTTCTTGTCCGTGCCTTTGTTCCCGTTTCCGGGCGTTTTTGTTCCGAGAACCACCACCTGGGGGCATGGCTCGATGGAGGGAGTCTTGAGAACTTCTCCAGCAGCAGCCGTTCCTCGGGCAAGGGCGCGATCGAGCCGTAGAGAAAGAAGCAGATCGGAAACTCGATCCGGCGAAGGAGTCTTCTTCAGCGCCTCCTCCTCGTCCGGGAAAAGCACCGAGGTGCTGATCACTTTCCGAAGAGCCGCGGTGACATGGGAGTCCTGGGACAGACCACCCGCCTTGAGCTCGAAATGCTCTTCGATCTGGCGGATCAATAGTTGTTCGATCGGCGTTGATTTCACCGATATTCTCCACGGCTCAATTCAGATGGGTTCATCAGAAACGAACCTGGTCTCCGACCCAGGATCGTCGAACTCGGTTGTTGAGAGTATCCACAAGATAAAGGTTCAGGAGGTCATCGACCGCAAGAGATCGGGGACGATTGAACGATGTTTCTGCCGGTGCATTCCCGTCAAAGGAATTGGATGAAGTCAGGTCGGCCCCGGCCGCAGTGCCAAAGTTGGTGATCTCGAAATCGTTTCCGAATTCAACGAAGGTGACTCTTCCCGCGCATGGATCCATGGCAAAGAGGTAGCGACCGTCCGGTGTGGTGCTGATGGAGTTGATCACCAGTCCATCCACGTCGATCACAGACGGTAGGGCGGCCCGATCCGGATCACACCCGCAGTTCGTGACCGGGTCGAGGATGAATCGTTTGAAGCCGTAGAGCACGGATCGCACTTGACCGAGGTTTCCGGTCGAATCAAAGGGGAAGAGAAGGACAGCGACCTTCATGGGGCGAGTGCAGTCCTGCCCGTCTCCATCCGCGTCGACTCCGTCATAGCAATCGGCTTCAAAACCGACGGTTGGATCCTGCGTGGCACCCCCCTCGAGAATGTTGTCAACGATATCGACGGCAACGAGAAGGTCGAGGCTCCCGTCCGGTCGTGAAATCGGGTGGATGTCGGTGATGAATCGAACAGCAAAAGGTGCCATCCTGGTGGTGTTGCTACCTGCGCAGCTGAAGCTGAGCACCTCTTGCTGGAAATCGAGGACTTCCAAGTTCGTCGCATCGCTCGGGTCGAGTCGATAGAGGCCAGGGCGAGGTTTTTCGGATCCCGTGACGTTATCGAGCCTTCCTGCGTCAGCCACGAATAGAGCCGAATCTCCGCTTGCGAACTGATGAAACGCGAGTGCTTTGGGTTGTTCAAGAATACCCGAAGCCGCATTGGCCTGATTGGGAACGAGAACTCTTACCCGGTTATCTTCTTCGTTGCCCGGATCACCCAGAGAGATCGCAAGGACGTTCCCGCCCGTTCCTCCGTTTCCCGGAGAGTTAGCAGGGTCGTAAGCGTTTGCCACGAAAACCGTTTGACCGCCGGCATCGATCGCAAGTCCGACCGGACGGTTCAGTTTGACATCTTTTGCGCCTTGATCTGTTTCGGTGGGTGTTGGTGCTGCGGGATCGAAACTTCCGGCAACGACGGTCATGAGCCCATGGACTTCATCGACCCTGGAGACCGTCGAGTTCCCCGTATCGGCGACATAATAGACATGACGATCTCGATCGAGAACAATATCTTCGGGACGGGCAAGGGGTGCTTCGGTGGCGGCTGTCGTTTGATTGCTGGACTGTCCAACCGTCGGGGCGGCTTGATCAATCGTTGCTTCGTCGCCGGCGGTGGAAGAACCACCATCGGTGCAGTCGATGTTGATTTGATCCGGGTCAAAGCTGAGGGAGCCGACAACGAGGGAAGGCAAGTCCTGGGAGACGAGTTTTGTCGTGTCGTGGGCGGCGAGATTGATGGTTCTTGCCACGCTTGGCTCTGATGGGTTGGCGATGGCGGTGATACGGTGTCCGGCGTCGGATGCAGTAACGGATCCGTCGCTTGCTTCACAAACGAAAAGGAATCCTTTGAAAGTCTCAAGACCGGTTGGTTGAGTGAGATCGGTGATGACGTTGGCGACCGTGCCGTCGGATCGCTTGATGACGACGATGATCTCTGCCGCCTTGTCCACGATGGCGAGATGATTGACATCAATCGAAACTCCTCTCGGATCAACGAGGGTGATGTCGGTTGCAGGCTCACCAATTGCATCAAGTGGATTCGTGGGGTCGATCGATCCACCGCCGGCCACCCGGGTCCCTTCTCCCTTTGTCAGGTCAAGGGCGTACACTCGGCCCACTCCTCGATCGGCGACGAAGAGGATGCGATTTCCTGCCAGAGCGATTCCCGATGGGGTGTCGAAGCCACGATCCGGTGTCCCGTCGAGATCGTCGTCGAGAAGGGTGCTTCCGTCAAAGGCGGCGGTCAGCTCCAGAGCACTGCTCACCGGATCCACGTCGACAAGGTTGAATTCGAGGATGCCGGGCAGCCTGCCGATGGAGGGCAGTCCTTCGTCACTGACGAAGAGAGATCGATCCGGGTCAATCTCCAGATCTGCCGGGCAGCCAACAAGATTGCCAATCGCCGTGCTGACCAGATTGGTTTCATGGTCCAGATACCGCACGACTCCCTGCCTTGCGGGATCGGGGTCGTCCGGGTCGTTCTTGGCGATGAAGTTGACTTCGGCAGTAAAGAGGTTTTGCCCGGTGCGTGCCGTTGCTACCGGAGAATGCATGCCGGTCGCCAGCGCGGGCTTGAAACCGGTGAGAATGCCAAAGAAGCCGTTTCCGACCATGGTCTCCATCCGGGTCGGGTTGGTCGGATCGGTGGGAAGCAGGGTGATCTTCCGGATCCGGTTGTTTCCCGAATCGGAAATGATGAGGTTTCCTTCCTCGTCGATGGTGATTCCCGTGGGGTCCAGCATGCTTGAGACGCTCGGATCATTTCCATCGCCAACTCCTCCGCCGGCCACGGTCTTGACCAGGCTGTGATCAAGAAAGAACTCCCGAGTTGTCTGGACGAAGTCTTCGAGCGTTGACTCGTTTCGCAGTCTGACGCGAAGGAGCGTGCGGGCCGATGCGGGTCGATCGACGGAAGGCAGCGACTCGCTTCTCCGGGAGTCCACGTCGAAATGAGAATTCCAGTCGAAGCGATAGCTCGAGATCTCGCCGGTAGCTGACTTCGATGGCACGGTCTGGCCCCCGAGGATCTCGGTTGGAAAGCCAAGGGCGGGGGTCGCCGGGAAGAACTCCTCGTCAACGTCCCCTTTCAGAGAGTATTCCACCGAAAGCAGCGTGACCGTCTCGGCCGGATCGAACTGGATGTTGATGATAAGAGGGGTTCTGCCGGATTGACCGTCGGACGGGGTCAGGACTTGCATGGCGGTCGGAGTGCGATTCACCGTGCTCCCGCCGCCTCCTCCGCCGCCTATGGCAGCTCCGATGGCTCCTGTTCCACTACCGCACCCGGTGAGGCCGATGGTTACCGGGCTCATGAGTGCTAGGAGGGCAGTCGCGCGAAGCAACCGCAAGTTAATCCCCTGGATTCTGAACATGGATTGACCCTTTCGTTCCTGTGCTTGCTGAACCCGATTTGGTGTGAAACGGTGGTGAGATATCGTTCTCCAATCGGGTGGCAAGGTTACCAAAACGGAGACGGGAGGAGGAGGTGCTATCCCTTGATTCAAAGAGAGGAAAAGACGGTTGACGAAGTGGCGCCTTTAGTTCCTGTGTCCCTTGGCTTTATATGGAATGATTTCTTGGTGCCTATCGAAGGAAGGCTGCTGTGAGGAAGCCAAGATAGGTTCCGATGGCGTTTCCAAGAGAGCCGATCAAGATGGAGGGGAGAACGAGATCGGGACGTTTCAGGCTGCGGGAAACGGCAAGAGCACTTGTTCCGCCGCCGATGTTGGCTTGCGAGGCTACCGCGGCCATGCCGGAATCCAGGCGAAAGAGAGTTGCCGCCAGAAAAACAATGAGTCCGTGGACACAAACTGTAATCGCCACGAAGAGCATGAGCTGAGGGCCGAGATCTCCCAGTTGTTTCAGGGCGGAGACATCGCAGAGAGCCCCGATGACCGAGAGAAAGAGCATGACAGAAAGCCAGCCGCAAACTCTCATTCCCTGCAGATGTCGGATGGGCCTGAGCTGGGCAAAGATCAGAGCCAAGGTGGTCAGGATCAAGATCGAGGGAATCGACCAACCCAGGGAATCCTCCGTCCACTGACTCATGAAGCGAGAAAAGAAAACCGTCGAGCAGCCCATCGCCAGCAGGACGGCAAGATGGAAGGGATTGGTGGTTTCTCGGTCTGGGTCGTCCGCCTCTGCCTGTGAGCAGATCTTGCTCTCTTTCGGGATTGAATCTGCGGGCTTCTTTCCGAATAGCCGAGGGAGGATCACGGTCGCCGCCATCCAGATCGTTGTCATGGCGCTGTCGACGGCGGCGGCACCGGCGTACAGTGTTCCGTTCTGGACCACTCCGTATTCGAGAGCGATGGCGTTGAAGTTGATGCTTCCTCCTGTGTATGTCCCAACGAACATTCCCCCCAGGGCGAAATGACTCTCCCCGAACGCCGATTCTCCCCCCACAATAGTCATGCCTACGATGACTCCCAGACAAGTTCCAAGGGAGCCCACCAGGAAGAGGATCAGCATGGGAAGGCCGGCCCGAAGGATGCCACGGAGGTGAACCTGAAGCAGGAGCAAGAAAATGGAAAGGGGGGCGATGTCCCGGAAGATTCCTTCGTAGACGGGGGACACGGGCTCTGAGTAAGTAGGAATCAGACCGATATTGGCAACGATGGCGGTGAGGAGAATCACCAGAAGAGCCGAGCCGATATGGCGAAGCGGCGTGTTCCGCGCCAGCCACTCGCTTGCGGCGACATTGAGGGCGAGCACGGCAAGAACGAGAAGAGGTGCGGTGGCCATGAGCAAAGTCTAGCCCGCAGGATGAGCCGAGGAAAGGGAGATGGATGATCTGATCGGAATTTTTTTGGGAATTGTCAGTAACCTTTGTTTCTCTCCGGCATCCCAGGGTTTGATACGGGGCGGTGATCTTCTTTCGACAAGAAATGTTGAAGACGAGTGGGCGCTGACCCCGTATTTTCACAAGGTCTACGGGGGCAAGATGATGGATTCGGGAAGAAGCAATCAACGGCGAGCAAGTTGTCGGTTCTCAATGTTCTCCTCTGTGAACCAACTGGCTCGGCCCGGAAAAAGGGCGTACCATCCACGGGCTCGAACACCTGGACGAATCTCCGGCGCTGATCGGCTCGAAACCCTGGAATGGAAAGAAACACCTGTGGACAAATCAACGTTGCGTCTCATCCGTGGTCGTTGGCGCTCTATTGCGGCCGCCCTTCTGGTTTTTTGGCTCCTATCACTGGCAAGCCTCCAGGCCCAGGAGTCGCTTCCCGCAACCGAGAAAATCGAGGGTCCTTCCTCCTGGGAGGTTCTTGGGATCGCGCCGGGAACGGGTCAGAAGTGCCTCGTGTGCCGCAAAATCTTGAACGAGGACATCAACGCCGTTTCGCTTCGCTACCGAGGGCGAGAGTTTGCCGTCGGTGAACCCTTGATGGGCGAGTTCGAAGCTCAGCCGGATTTCTACTTCTCTCAGTTGCAGCCAAGAGGCGCTCTTTTTGACGAGACTCAGAGCATTCCCACGCCTCTTGGCGATGGCTGGCTCTTTCTTGGTTTGTATGTCCTTTCCGGTCTGCTGCTGGGTGGTGTGGGGGGATACATGTCGGTTCATCGGGGGCGGTCGCCATCCATTGGTTTTTTTGCCGGCCTATTTCTTAACGTCGTGGGGGTCGCGATCGTGTTTGCACTTCCTTCGGTGGAGCAGAGCTCCTCGCCGGAAGGGATCCCGGCTGGACTTCGCAAGGTGCCCTTGACTCACTCTCCCCATCGGTGTTCCTGTGGGGAAACGAATCATCCCTCATCAACCCGTTGCCCGGCCTGTGGGAGGGATCTGGTGGCCCGAGTGAAGAGTGAAGTTGGACGGGCTAGATAGCCAGACCCGAGCTGAATCAAGCTGACTGAAAATAAGAGACCAACTTTTCGGAGATCATCCGTGTTCAATATTCGAGAAAAGATCGAGACGATCGTCGCCAGTGGATCGACGGATAACCGGCGTCCCGTTCTGGGAAAGGGGAACGAGTCGAACATCAAAGGCCTTTACATCGTGGGGGATCTTGCCGGGGCACCGGTGATCAAGCTTGCGATGGCCCAGGGCTTCGAGGTGATCGATTACATTTCCAGTCTTCCGGACATGCAGAAGAAGTCTGCCGATCCAGAGCTTCTCGATGTCCTCATCGTGGGGGCCGGAGCCTCGGGTCTGAATGCGGCTCTTGCCTGCGAGGATAAGGGCTTTTCCTCGGTTGTCCTTGAGAAAGGAAAGATCGCCAACACCATCGAGAACTTCCCGGAGAAGAAGTGGGTCTACGCCGAGCCGGACCAGTCTCCTCCAAAAGGGAAGCTCTGGCTTGATGGTGCGCAAAAAGAAGACCTCGTAAAGCGCTGGGGGCAAATCGTTCAGGACCACAACCTGGATGTTCGCACCGAGGAGAGCCTGACGGAAATCTCCAAGGAGAAGGACGGGACTTTTGTTGCCGTTGCGACCAAGGGAACCTACCGAGCCAAGAAGATTGTTCTGGCAACCGGACAGAGAGGGAACCCCAGAAAGCTGGGAGTTTCGGGCCAGGATCGGGAAAAGGTCTATCATCGACTCTATTCTCCCCGCAAATACAAGGATGAGAACGTTCTTGTGGTGGGAGGAGGAAACAGTGCGATTGAAGCCGCCCTGGTTCTCTCGAAGCAGAACAAGGTCTACTTGTCCTATCGAAAAGCCGAGTTTGCTCGAATTTTCAAGGACAATCGGGCCAACCTGGATCAAGCCGTGGCCGCGGGACGCATCGAGGTTCTTTTCAACTCGGAAGTCCAGGATTTTGGCGAGAGCGAGGTCAAGATCAAGGTCTCGGGAGAGGAGAAGTCTCTTCCCTACAACCATGCGTTTGTCCTCATCGGAGCCGAGCTTCCTGTCAAGTTCTTGAAGAAGCTCGGAATCAAGCTCGAGAATGAATGGGACGGATCTCTCCTGCGCTCGACGTTGCTGACGATCGCAACGTTGCTGGGGCTTTGGTTTCTGGGCCCGGCCCTTGGGGCGGCGGGAGTCAGCCTTTTTGGGGCGGACCTCGGGTTTATCCCTTCGTGGCTCGGTGGCGCTCTCGCCACCGTTGCCCTGGGTGGTCTCCTCGCGACGGGTATCAAGGGGGATCGATGGTCCTGGCTTGGAGTTTCCTTCCTCATCTGGTTCACCATCTACGGGGTCAAGGTGGGGAAGGGGGCCGAGTTCTGGCCGTATCAAGGGTGGGGATATAAGGCTCTATCCTTCTTGAACAGGCCCTGGTCGTTCTGGTACACGGTTCTTTACACAGGGTTGATGACCTTTTTCGGCATTCAAGCCATGAAGAGGTGGGGATTCAACAAGAGAGACAAGATGCAGATCTGGCGGTTCGTCAGTCTCATTTCGTTTCAGTGGATCTTCTTCTTCATCATCCCCGAATTCCTCTTCAGCTGGGCAGTAAAATACCAGTGGGTCGGTGAGGCGCTCGCGAGCGATCCTCAGTTTGCCGAGCAAAGCTGGCGGTCGTACGGGATTGTGTATGCCTGGCCCCTCTTCTTCTACACTTTCTTCTATGATCCTCATCAGATCTGGATCTACTGGGGAGTCTTTCTGACGTTTATCATCGTCCCTGTTTTTGTGCTCTTCAATGGGAAGCGATACTGCTCCTGGATCTGTGGTTGCGGTGGCCTTGCAGAGACTCTCGGAGACAGGTGGCGGCATCTGGCGGCCAAGGGAAAGACCTCGCAGCAATGGGAAGCGATGAACCTCTACATCTTGATCTTTGCCGTTCTGGTAACGGTGATCATCTTGTTGAAGGATAGCGTGGCTCTGCTTAGCCGGCCGTCCGAATGGGGGATCAACATCTACCGGGTGTATGTGGACGTCTGGCTGGTGGGTATTTTGCCGGTGACCCTCTACCCTTTCCTCGGGGGAAAAGTGTGGTGCCGCTACTGGTGTCCGATGGCCAAGTTCATGGGAATTCTTTCCAAGTTGTACAGTAAGATGAAGATTTCCCGCTTTCATATCGTTCCCAATGACAAGTGTATTGCATGCAATGAGTGTTCGAGGAACTGTCAGGTCGGAATTGACGTGATGAGCTATGCGCTCAAGCAGGAGGTTCTCGACAACGAAACTTCTGCGTGTATCGGGTGTGGGATCTGTGTGACGGTCTGTCCCATGGATACTCTCTCTTTTGATGCCAAGGGTGTTGTGGGATCAAAGGCGTGAAACGTCTGATTCGGTAGCAGGAAAATACGAAAGGTGAGGTACGTAGCATGAAGTCGATACAAAAAGCCGCGCTCGCTCTGGGAATAGCGCTCCTCTGGGCCGTCCCCTCAGTCGCAATGGATAATACTCAGGAAGCGGCGGTCAACGGCTACGCAAGGGTTCTTGCGAAGTACGTGAATGAGCAAGGGCTCGTCAACTATCGTGGGATCAAGTCGAACCCTGATGATCTCGATCACTATCTTGGTTGGGCAGGGAGCTTTTCTCCGTCAAGTTTCGAGAGCTTTTCAAAGAAGCAGAAGTTAGCGTTCTGGATCAACACCTACAACGCAGCGACCTTGAAGCTTATCCTCAATCACCATCCCATCCAGTCAACCGGGTCGGATGGACCCAAGAACAGCATCAAACAGATTCCGGGGAACTGGGATAAGGTGCAGTTCAAGGTGATGGGGAAAAAGATGACGTTGAACGACATGGAGCATGGAACCATCCGCAAGCAGTTTGACGAGCCCGGTGTTCACGTGGCGCTTGTTTGTGCGGCGAAGGGATGCCCACTTCTTTTGAACAAGCCGTACACGGCCGATGCGCTTTCGTCTCAGCTTGAGGATCAGGCTCGAAGGTACTTCGCTTCATCTGCCGGGTTCAAGCTCGATCGTGGCACGAAGACCGTCTATCTTTCCTCGATCTACGACTGGTTCAAGGATGATTTTGTTCCTACCTATGGCAAGAAAAGCGGGTTCTCCGGGTATTCGGAGAAGAATGCGGCGGTACTGCGCTACGTGTCCAGGTACGTTTCAGAATCTTCAAGAAAAGAACTGGCGTCCGGCAAATTCACCATCAAATATCTTCCCTACGACTGGTCCTTGAACGAGCAATAAGAGGCCTCCCGGAGGTCCGGTGCCAGGCGGCAGAATGAGGAAGTGAGAACGGATTGGTTCTAGCCCGGGCTAGCACTTCGTTCGTTTCTCCTGGGGGGCCTGACGGTTGTGCCTATTCTCGTTGTTTTCAAGAGGTCATACAGGCTTCCATGCAAGGAGGCCTGGGCTCTGGCTTTGAGCTGCATCGGGGATGCGTATTTTTCTTCCGGTCGCAAGTCATTGTTGTGACCGAGCTCCCGCTTCCCACCGGAAAATCCTCCCGATCTGAGAGGGCCAGGGCCCGACCTTTGCTAGTGGAGTGGGGTAGTCTTCTCCAGAAATCGTACTCCTGACCACTCCCCTGGGGATCCTTCATCAGTTGTTCCTGGAGGTAGGCCTCTCTCATGACAACTGTGAGGTTTGTGAATGTTAGATTTTCTGTCCTCCCGCTCGATGCTTCAGGTTGTTGGCGCGTCCTTGCTGTTGACTCTTGCAGGTTGCGGAAGCGGTGGTGGTGGCGGTGGAAGTGAAGATGCCTCCAGCACGGGAGCGAGTTCGAGCACCGAGAACGGATCCTTCGAAGCCAGGAACTCCGAGGGGCATTCCGCGGAGGCGGGGGGCTCGGTCACGTCGCGAGACGGAGTGGGTGGGGGCGGTCCGGTTCCAACGGGCCCGGTAACCTATGACATTGTCTATGTCCGACAACCCCGTTACGGCGACGAAATCAATACCAGCTGGCCTGAGGTTTTCCATCCCGCCCGAATTGACCTTGGGGCAGATCTCATGTTGCTTCACCCGGATGGAAGTGAGGAAGTGCTCTTCGAAGGGGGAACCGGATCGGTGACCGATCCCTTCATTTCGTTTGACGGGGAATCGGTCTACTTCAGCTATTTTCCGGACCTGCGTTCGGAGAGCCTCAATCATCAAAGAAA
>JAJDCM010000344.1 GCA_029260825.1 Planctomycetota bacterium
AGATCAACGGCAGGAACGACTGAAGTTCGATTGATCGTTAGCCACCTTTAGGTGGCGCAAGGGCTGCGCAGCAGCCCGTCTGGCCGCTTTGAGCGGCTCACAAATTACAAGGCCCCCGGCTTTGCCGGGGGATCATTACTCTTGCAATGGTAAATACAGTACAATGGGCGCCTCTGGAAGTATCGCTCGCCTGGAGTTGGCGGGGTTTCTGATAGTCGTCGTGCAGGGGGGCCCGCATGAATTCATCATCGAGGGCTTTGTCATACATCAGGAGTAGGCTGTCTTGCAGTCCGCCGATTTCCTTTGTCCGCGTAATCAGCCAGCCGTTGGCCTCTTCCGTGTTAGCGAGTGTGCCCAGAAAGGCTCGCCGAAGGTTTTCAACAATGAGCGTAGGTTCTTGTTGTAGGTGTGGATCGTGTTCGCGCAGTCTTCGCATCAGGAGATACAAGCGACTCGTGGGCCAAGTGCTACTCCACACGTCTTCGCTAGTAGGGTCGCTTGCGTCAAGCCGAAAGGCATAGGTGAGCCAGGCGTTAGTGCATCTGTCGATTGCAGCAGCAATATTGTGAAACATTCTGTTCATGAAGAAACCGATCGACCAGACGAGCATTTCAGGAGTAGCGCCCCAATTCGGAAACGCATCTTTAAGAAGAGAGTCTTCGAAAGTTGATTGAACACTCGAAAGAGGGCAGTCTCGAGGGATTTTCGGATTCTTCTTGAGCCATGTGTGGTACTCATCGAAGAGATGCGCGCATTGAAATCCAGCACTGGCTGCGCCCAAGAGAACGTATCCGATCCCTTCGGTAGCCGTCCTCTCTATTCCTTTACTGTCCGGTGCGCGAATCGCGGACAAGATCTCGGATTTTATTGTACGTCGCAAGAAATAACGCTCCCCTCGCTTGGCGGCTCGCACATCCCAAATGCAGAACTCATCGAGCCAATTCGCCTCCTCGGACGAGAGGGGGTTGCCAAAAAGTCCTTGGTGTTTGTCACATAGACAGGGTGTACCCGATCGCCTTTCTTGGCAAGGGTTATGATACGCCTCGTTGTCGGGCAGTCGGCCCTCCACACCCCCCCTAGCCCTCCTGTCTTAAGCCTGATAAACTGGATTATCAGGCTTAATTTATGCCACGACTCCACTTATGAAAAGGCGACGGAAAAACTTATCACAGGACGTCGTGAAGGCCCAGCAGTCAAGCCTCCCGTCCGTGGAGCTTCTTCAGTCCGTGCCCGAGGAGGAGGTCTGGCTCCAGGGTCAACGGAGTGAGCAGACGCGCCGAGCCTACAAGCTCGACGTCGCCCACTTCATCAAGACGCTCGGCATCCGGAACCGGACCGAGCTCCGGAAGGTGAACCGAGCCGCCGTCGTGGTCTGGGTGAGATCGATGGAGACCGAGGACGCTATGCCTCGGACGATCCGCCGGCGGCTCTCCGCACTATCGAGTCTCTTCAAGCACTTGGTCGAGCACCGGGCCGCGAACATAAACCCCGTCCGTGAGATCAAACGATCAAACGTCCTAGGGTGAACCGACGCACGGGGACGACCTCCTCTTTCTCGGTCAAGCAGGCCAGGAGGATTCTCGACGCTCCTCATCCGGAGACGCTCGAGGGGCTTCGGGACCGGGCCATTCTAGCCGTGGGGCTTCAGGTGGGATCACGGCGCTCGGAAATCGCCGGGCTCACCGTCGGGCAGCTTCACCAGAACCAGGGCTTCACTTGCCTTCGATTCATCAAGAAGGGCGGTGAGGAGCTCGTTGTGTCAATCCATCCCCAGGTCGAGCAGCGCATCGCTGAGTACCTGGAGGCGGTCGGCCACGGGGATGACATGGAGGGTCCCCTCTTCCGACCCTTGCGCCGGCGAGGTCATGTGCGAGATACGAATCGATCCTTGGACGCCGGATCAATCGACCGCATCCTCCGGAAGTACGCGAAGCGCGTTGGCCTCAAGCACGGCTTCTCTGCTCACTCGATGCGGGCGACCTTCATTACCACCGCACTCGATAACGGAGCGAGCCTCGAGGATGTTCAACGGGACGTCGGGCACGTTGACCCAACAACTACCAAGCTCTACGACCGCCGGGGATACAACCCAGAGAAGTCCGCGAGCTTTTTTGCCAACTACTAAACTCCCCTCCTCCTTGACCGGAAACAACTGCAATTCGTGGTGGCGCCGCCGATGTCCTGTCGGGACCGCCATGACTCGCCACCTCCCTCGCGCGGGGGCAGCAATCTTCCCTCTCCCAGGTACCCGTCAAATCTGGGCGGGCCTCGTCGGATGCCTGCAATCGAAGGATTGACGTGCGACCGAAGAGAGGTTCGAAACCGAAATCCGCGGGATGCGGAAAACGATCCGCAAGTCGTGTGTTGGCATAATGATAGGTGCTGACGGACGGTTTTGTTTGGGGTGCGTTCGGAGAAGACTTGTCATCCTCCACAAGATATGGACAATTCTGGGCCACGGCCCCAGCATTTTGGGGAGGGAAATCATGTTTCGAGCTCAAGTACCTAACATTCGCCACCATACCGAACGGGGCTGGCCCAATTCTCGCGTTGCTGCGATTGGTTTCGCGAGCCGCGGAGATCCACCCACGGCCATTCTTCACGTGACTCGTCGAGCGGGGGGCGGACTTCTTGTTCATCACGGCGTGCTCGTGGTTGATCGTAGGAGTTGTTTCTCGGTCTATGAACTTCTCCCGCGTTGTGGGTTACGACGAACATCGGTTGTTGACTTTGGGCGGGGTATGCCGATCTACGTTCGAGCAGCGACGGAGACATGGTATCAGTTGGCAGCTGCTTGGAAGAGACTCCAGATTGCGTATCAGCTGCAACGCGAGCTTTGGCGGTACGATCCTCTCGAATGCAACTGTGAGCATTTTGCTCGCCATATTCTCTTTGGGAGAAGACGCAGTTACCAGGTTGATAGAGTCATTTTTGGTGCACTCGGTGGCCTTGTTTTTCTTGCGGCGGCAAGGGAAGTGGTGACTCATCAGGCATTGCCGCGCGAGGCATAATTGAGTCGGTAAATGACGACGAAACTCGACTATTACGACATTCTAGGCATTCTTGTGCCGGGGATCTTGCTGATGTGCTGGATCCCTGTTTGTTTTCCGGGCACCATCTGTTTAGTCGAGTTCCCCAGTTTGCCAAACGGGTTTGACGTGTTGGCTCTGACCGCGCTTGCGGTGTTTGTGGGGCACGTAGTACAGGCCTGTGCCAGCATGGCGGAGCCCATCTTGTATTGGACGTGGTGCGGGCGACCTTCGGATCGTGCGCTTCGCGATGGACTCGGCAGCCGATATTTTCCGCCAGAGACTGCGCGTCGTATTAGGGAAAAACTTGAACCGGCCGTCGGCCCAGAGGCCACTGCGAGTTCGATGTTTCTGTTCGCAATGCACCGGGCGGAGGGGGCTTCCCAGGGTCGTGTGTCTCGTTTCAACAGTCTTTACGCCTACCATCGAGGGCTTTTTGTTCTTTTGGTGGTTGCGACTCTTATGTTGCTTGGCTCGATTTTTTGGGGATGCGCGGCCTCTTGGGGTGGTCTCACACGCCTCGTTGTCTTTGGGAGTATGGCATTACTCTGTCTGCTTGCGTGGCATCGAACCAAGCAGCGAGCTTTCTACTATGTTCGAGAGGTCTTGCTTGCCGCTGAATCTAGGATCGATGAGGCAAAGACAACTACTACTTCGGTTCGGAAAGAAGGGTCGTAGCTCATGTCAACCCCTGCCCGTGATCTCTTGTGGCCCTCGGATCCCAGTGTTCTAGTTCGAGTCGCCTTTCTCCATGTTGGGCAGGGTTCAAGCACTCTTGCCCTGATTGGGGACGGAGCCAACTACCGTGTTCTACTCATCGACATAAACATCGACCACGAGCGAGGCGGGATTGATGTTCCAGAACTTGTGTCTGATCTACTCGATGACGCAACCAGTCTAGACGCATTTGTCAACAGCCATCCACATAGCGACCATCTTCGTGGGGTTGTCGAACTTTCGAAAAAGGTCTCTATCCAGTCCATTTGGCATTCGGGCCACAAACCAGGAAAAGACCACGACGAAGCCTACAAGGATCTACAAAAGGTCATCAAGAAGGTGAAGAAAGAGGGCGGCACTGAGGTGGAGCTAGAAGCGAGCAAGAGTCCCCAGTTGGTGGGTGATGCCGAGGTATATGTCTTGTCTCCCGCGGAATACGTGGTAGACGAAATTGAGAATGAGAAGCCCGAAGAAAGATACCGAAGGATCCATGAGCAATGTGCCGTACTCAGAATCGGATTGGATAAGACTTGGATCATGATTCCCGGTGATGCTGATCGGGACGCTTGGGAAAAACATATTACGAAGTATCACAAGAAGCGGTTGCCGTCGGTCGTTTTGGCTGCGGCCCACCATGGCTCGCGTACTTTCTTCACGTACGACGAGAAGGACGAGCCCTACCGCGATGCTCTGGACGCGATTGATCCGACGTATGTGGTGATCTCTGCTCCAACAGCGGATGAAAGTCCTCATAACCATCCGCATGAGGATGCAGTAGAACTCTACGAGGACAAGACTGGTGCCGACAACGTGCTCCACACAGGAGAGAATAGATACTCCTTCATCTGCGACATCTTCAGAGATGGGAAATACAGCGTCTACGACGATAAAGGAGAGTTGTGCGAGAACTACTCTTCTGATAGCGGCGATTCGGAGAAGGAGAAGGCTGCGTTGGTCGCTCCAGCAATAAGAACGCGTGTCGATCAGCGACCAATGGGGAGGCAATGAGACGTGACTTCTTGGATAGCGATGCATCCAGGATGGTATGTCAGCGAGCGTTCCCAGCTTGCTCGACACTATCCGCGCTTTTGTGTTGATGAATCAGCTCTGAGAAACGGAAGGCTCATCCTTTACGGAGAGATCCAGGCGCGGCCGCCAGGAGGCACTGTCGCATTTCCTGTAGAAATTCGATATCCAGAGAGCACGCCCTATGAAAAGCCGATCGTAACGCCTTTGGTATCGCTTCCCGAGTTTGATGAGAACGGATCGCCAAAGTCAACACCGAAGCCGAAGCACTTCGATCATAGGCACCAGATGTTTACTGGTGAGCTGTGCCTTTTTCAGCGAGAAACGAGAGCCTTTCCTGGAGGTGACATCGTCGGAGTTCTCGATGTCCTGAGCCGGGCCGAGAAATGGTTTCTTGGCCTCAAGACGGGTCACTGGCCCCCTGACTGCGCCCAAAGTGAGTTAGAGCAGCATTTTCTCCCCGTAGGTGACGTCCTGATGGGTGCGGCTTTTTTTGACTCGGACTTAAGCGGATCCGGGAGATTCTACCTTGTGCAGGATTTTAGCCGCACAACGGATGAGTCGGGCCGGCTCACCCCAATGATCGCTACGGCGTTGACACAAGACGGTGGTGTCATCCAGCCAATTGACGCGAGAGACGATCTCGTCCGCGTCTATCCGTGGATCGACATGCAGTTCTGGGATCCTGCAAAGATTGAGGAATTTGATACAGATGAGGCTAACGATGGGCGGTTCTTTCGCGGGTATTGGTGGTCGCTCCGCGAAGAGCCGAAGCCTTTTCGAAAAGGAGAGGGCTTAGTCGAGGCTTTGCGACTTGCCCATGCGGATCATGATGCTTGGGCGGTAGTCTCTGATGCTGTCGGTGCTTGCATCACTACCGAGCAGAGGCTCTTCTTTGGGCTGAGGTATCCCTCGCGGAGTGGCGGGGTTGAATGGCTCTGCGTCTGTGCAGTGGGAAAGGCATCGGTAACTCCGAGCGGAGCGGTGATCATCCAGGAGGATAGAGCAAAGCGAGCCGCTTTCGAAGAACGTGACGTCTTTGGTCTCAGAGTCAATTCGGTCCGTCCCGAGATTCTGTCGAGGCGAAATGTGAGTGTTGTCGAGCCAAGTGCGCTTTCGGGAAAGATCGTGGCACTCATAGGGCTCGGAGCGCTGGGATCGCACATCGCCGAACTTCTTGCTAAGGCAGGTGTTGGACGTTTTGTGTTGTGTGATGGTGATCGTCTCGAAACAGGAAACGTCGCTCGGCACGTTGGTGGCCTCCGAAATTTCGGTGCACGGAAGACCCACGTTGTTATGAAGCGACTGTGGGAAATCAACCCATACCTGGACTTTGCTGAATCCGACGAGTGGTTTGGATCCGTTTCCAGCTCGCCGGTGCGATTGTCACAAGTCGTGGCAACAGCTGATCTCACGGTTTGCACAACCGCTGATGAGAGCATTGAGGCCTTGGTCAACCAAGTGGCTATTGTTCGTCGTAGGCCCGTTCTCTATGGTCGTGCTCTCCGACGCGCCCAGATGGGAAGGGTTTTTCTTGTTCGGCCTACTCTCGACGCCTGCAAGGCTTGTCTCGCAAAGCTTGCCGAGAGTGACCAGGGCCATGAGCTACCTGCGGATTGGATCAAGATTAGCGAGGATCCAAATGACATCATTCTTCACGAATGTGGACGTCCTCTGATTCCTGGAAGCGCTATCGATTTATCGTTCATTTCCGGGCTGATCGCTCGGGTCGCCCTCGATTACCTCGAGAGCGCGAAACTTGAAGGAAACCACTGGATTTGGAGCAGGACAGACGCGAGGGAAATCGATGATCGTTTTTCTCGTCCACTCTCTACTCTCATCGGGACAATCACTCCCCTATCGGAATGTGCGGTATGCCAGGAGCCAGATGTTCGAAGAGTTGTTCTCTCGGATAAGGTAAGAGAAGAGATCACCTCACTTACAGAAGCGTCTCCGGATTCTGAGACGGGAGGTATTCTCCTCGGCTATATCGACGACAACCGTCAGGCTGTTGTTTTGCGGGTAACCGGACCGGGTCCACAAGCATCAAGAAGTGCTTCTCACTTTGAGAAGGACGTTCAGTTCATCCAGAGTCAGGTGGACACGGCCGCTTCGGAGTTGGGAGATCGAGGATCCTACATTGGCGAGTGGCATTCACATCTCGAGGCTAGTCCACAACCTAGCGCGATTGATGTTCGTTCACTTGTTGGGATCGTTCATGCTCCAAACTATCTGACGCGGTGCCCGGTAATGTTGATCGCCGGGCTCGCCCCAGATGATGGGAGGGTTCATAACATCCGGTCATGGGTATTTCCTGTCGGCGGAAGGATGTATGCAGTACCGAATGAAGCGACTTCCGGAAAGAAACATTCCAAGAGGAAGTCTTCCTCTGCCACCTAAATGTAAGAATGGGTTCTCTTCCCTTTTCTTGCGAGAAGGAAGATAGTGATCTAGTTTGCATTGGTTTTGACCGAACGTTGTCGAGTATGATGTTGTTGTATGCCTAAGACTGATCGCCTTCTTCAGCTGAGTAACCTCTGCCCGAAAGTTGAAGCTTTTCAGCGAGCGCAAACGCTTTTTGAAGTATGACGTCGAAACGACTGCGCTCCGCGTGTAGAAGTTCATCGTACCGTTTTGCATCGCGCTCAATGATGTGATCCTTCGCACGATTGTTGATCTCAAGATCACGGTTCGTCCTTTCGAGCTCCTCATTTTCTTTTTCGAGTTCAAGAACTTTCTTCTCTAGCCCGTCGGTTTGTGTGTCGCCTATTTGAATCCTATTTTTGGATTTCTTGGTTGAGCTGTCGGAGTTCGTGGAGACTTCGGAAACGTCACTACTCTCTTCGGAAGATTGAGTTGGTAGTTTCGCCAGCTCTTCTTCTATTGCTGCATGGTTCACTCTGAGGAGTTATTAGGTACTTGCGTTCGTTTGAATCAAAGAAGCAGTCGAGCCTGCTGACGCCATCTTTGTTTCGCTTGCACCAATTGGTGATGCTTCTCTCCGTTCTGGCGACTCCCGCGTCTTCGAACATGCGTGCGCCCACTGTGTCAATCTAAGTGAGACATCTCCCCCTGCATTTATTACTGTAGTGGGCGGGAGGGATACTCATGAAATCCAACGCGCAAGAGAGAGCCGGGCGAACCAGTCCGGACCAAGAAACTCAGCAAGGCGAGAATGCCCAGGGAATCCCGGAGGCTGTGGGGTCCCCGGAGCGGAGACCAGGCGAGCGTAGCGAGCCTGGACGGAGTGGAGGGGAGCCCACAACCTCCGCCACTTCCAAGTCCGATCCTTGCACACCAGATCCGGAAGTTCCGGCAAAAGCCAAACGACGCCGATTCTCAGCTGGCTACAAGTTGAAAATCCTACAGGCTGCAGATCAATGTTCCGACTCCGGCGAGGTCGGCGCTCTTCTTCGACGGGAGGGTTTGTACTCGTCTCACCTCGCTGCATGGAAAAAGCTGAGAACCAAGGGTGAGCTCCGCGGGCTTTCACCGAAAAAAAGAGGACGCAAGGCGGATCCCGACACGGCGACGAAGAGAGACTATGAAAAACTTCGTCGTGAGAATGTGCGCCTTCAACATCGACTCAAGGCTGCTGAGACAATCATCGACGTTCAAAAAAAAATCTCCGAGTTATTGGGGATCCCCCTGAATGCTCCAGAGCTCGACGAGAACGACTCATGAGAGCAGCAAAACAATTGGGCGCCGAAGTGGGACGAAAGGTCGCCTGCGACGCTGTCGGCCTTCCCAGAGAACCCAGCAATCGGCGATGCTCTGATTCAAAAGGAATGGGACCGCAAGCACATAACATTATGACAAGGAAAAAACAGCCCTGGCCTGGAGAGGGATGTCCGGCTTCAAACAGCGAAGCCTACCATCCCGCTGGCGCAGGCTTCGCTCCTTCGTCGCTTCGGCGGTCACGTGCCCCGACCGCTTCGCGGTGTTGGAATTAATAACGCAAGCCCAAGTCCAGACGCTCGAAGACTCGCTACCTTTCCAGCCAGTTTGTTCGATTCGAGGGTAGACGGTGGGCCTCATAGAAGCCTAGTTGTGGACTACCTCGTTCGGTTTATTGATGAGTTGATGTATCGTCAATTAAGAGTTGTAAGAGCGAGTCGGAATCCAAGACATGGCAGCTTCGGAGGAGCTTAGGCGGGCAGCAACTGGCTTTCGAATAGGTTTCCGGACACCATCCTTCGGTGGCATCGAGAGCTTATCGCGAAGAAGTCGACCTTTACGGGAAATCGGGGATACAAGTTGTGCTGGACCGGGGTTGGTCCTACAGACGTATTGCCCGAGAGCTTGGGGTCTATCGAGGGAAGGATTTTTCCTTCCTCTCCAGCTCCGATGTCACCTAGAATTTTGCACAGCCTCTGGTTGGAGACGCCCCAACCTGCACAGACAAACTTGGAGAGTTGCCATCAGACGAACCAGACCGCCGCTGAGTACACGAAATGCCAAACAATCGAGGCTCAGATTCGCCCTCAGCGCGCGAACAATGGAGCTCTTTTTCACAGAAGCAGCACGCCACCATTCGAGAAAGCCATACCGCCATGCCATAGTAGTCTTCCTCCTGCTAGCCAGCATTGCTCCAACTCAGGCTCAGCCCACGCCCTCTTTGCCAAAGTCAGCTACATGGGAAGAAAGAGGGCTTCTGGCCGCAGCACAAGACCAAGACATTTACACGCGTTCGATCGCATGGCACGCACTGCTCAGGAAAAACCTTCCTCTGCCGAAAGAGGACTGGAAAGCCGCACTTCTCTCTCCGCATCCTCTTATCTCCACTACGGCCTGCAGGAGCGTCTCGACTCTCGGCAGCAGTAAAAGACAATACGTTCCGGTTCTTGTCAGTCTCTTGGAGAGCGACGACTGGCAGATTCGGGAATCGGCCGTGGCTGCGCTCATTACGTGTCGAGATCTAAGCGCTCCCACCATTGACAGAATTGCTAGAGCCCTTGGCCGTGGACCTACTGGCGGGACTTACATACAGTTCTTCAAAATTCTGGGAGCGTCTGGGAAAAATGCACGGCCACATATCGACGAGATAATTGAGCACCTTGGTAATTATCCCGCAGCATTGGATGCCCTAGCCTCTCTACGCGATCACCTGACACCCCATCATCTATCAGAAATTGCATCGCTTCTGGTAGAGCCCAAGAAACAGACCGCGGCACGTGACCTACTGCGCCTGTTAGGAGAATCGTCAAAGAGACATTTCGCCGCGGCGCTAGAACAGCTCCAGACGCAACTCCATGTTGGCAACCTGCCAGACAGCTTTGAGCATTTGGCACTCATCCCTCCCCTCCTCGACGACGTTGACGACAACCTCATTAGGGCGACTGCGGAGCAAGCCATTCTCAACTTCGGATCACGAGTAGTCGGCGAAATCGAAAACCTCCCTACGAACCTCTCGCTCTATGAACAGGTTGCCATACTTTGTCTGCTATCCGAATCCCTCACCTCACTTGACGGGAAAACCAGACATTTAGAAGACCGCCTAATTTCGTGCATATTCGATGTTCTTCGCCGATGTGATGACCTCAGTCTGCTACCAGAAACAGTCACTCGGATCAGTAACATTCCGCCCCACATCGCACGGAATACTTCAGTTGACAGCCTCCTACATTTCATGACTAGTGACAACATCTACCTAAGACTGGTAGCGACCGTGTTGTTGACACACCATAAAGATCTATCGGCCTCGCATCTCGAACAGGTGGTGGCCTTTCTACAGAACGCAGACAATCTTATCGTCGATCGAATCATGATACTCGAGTCTCTCGGAGCCCAGGGAGAAAGGGCGATTCCGTACGCCCCTACGATTGCGGTGCAACTGACGCACCCCTCACCACAGGTGAGAGAAGCAGCCATCTTTTCTCTTCAATCCACTTGCAATAGCACTAACCCCTTCCTTTTCAAGATCGCCGAAACACTAGGCGACGAGGACTCGGCAGTTCGTCTCGCCGCTATCACCGTGCTCTCAGAGCACGACAAGAATGTTGGTTTGCATCTGACAAAAATTGCCGCGCTCATCAAAGACCCTAGCCCGGCAGTTGCTGAAGTCGCTATCCAATTCGTAGGGGCGTTCGAAGAAAAATCAATACCCTATATTCCCGCGCTCTTGGACCAAGCCGAGAACCAGGACAGCAGGATTGCGATTGCAGCAGTGTGGGCATTGAGCAAACTTCACGAGTATGATGACCGCGTAGTTCACACTATCGCTAGCCAGATTAACAACAAAAGTAGGATTGGACCGCGTCACCTTCCAGCGGCTGCGATCGCTGCGCTGGGGGAGACCGGGGAAAAGGCAAAGGGCCACACCTCAGAGATCATCAAGCGCTTATCAATGCGTGGAATGTCTAGGGGTACCGCGTTGGACGTCCTCGGAAAAATAGGAGACAGTGCAACAACCATGCCGCTCATAGCAGAGTACCTTTCCGACGAGGGCGAGGGCATTAGGAACATCGCACTTGACGCCATAACGAATCTTGCCCGCATCGACTATGAGATATGCGTCGCTCTCATCGATCGCACATACTACTATGGCGCGACCGCATACGGTCGACGGTACGTAGCAGGCCTTCGTTTCTCGGCGTATTACGTCGGGAACGGAAGCAGCATGGTCAACGATTGGTTGCGCTGGACGGGGTGCAGTCCCTGGCCTGAAGCGCAAAAGGATAGAGGCTTTCTGCCCGAGGTAGTCAATCCTCGCCAATTGCTCGAACACTTCCTGCAGATGCCGATCGGTTCCGAGCGCCAGTCAATAGAGTTTCGAATGGATGTTTCCGAGAAACTGGCGAGAATCGTTTTCCTTGCTGAAAGCCGCGACCTCTTGACCTACGATGAGCATTATAGACTGCTAAAGAGGGTGGAGTTGTGGATTAGAAGAACCTTATCTAGCAAACGCGCATCTGACCGCTTCGCTCGCCACGCGAAGACAGTTGGAGACACCGCTGCTCGACTTGCAGATAATCGAACCTATCATCGCGTGATGCGAGGAGGCGCAGTGTCTCTTTCTACCCACATCATTTTCTGGCTAGGATTATGGCTGCTTTACCCGCATGTGACCTGGATCCGATCCCTGTTCTTTTGGAATAGGTGGGTTCGCCGCGTCGGTGGACTTTTCTACGTTGGGCCCCTTCTTGTTCTGGTGCCTCCGCTTCGGCAGCGAATCATGCTGCCGTTTCGAGAGATTCTCCTCGGATCACTGCATAGGGGAGATCTCATCACTCCATACTATGAGAGTCCGAGGCTTGTGGATAAGGTGCGCGCGTCGCAGGTCGACACAGACTTAGGACTTTTAACAAAGCAAGGCCCTGTGCTTATCGAGGGCGAATCTGGCGTTGGCAAGACCATGCTCCTTGCACGGCATCTCCACTCCAATAAAGATATCTGTGTCTATCTTCGAGCGCAGGATTGCGGAGCAAGTCCCATTGAGGCGATTCGATCATCCCTCCTTGGGCCTGCTACCGATGAGGGGTTTCTGGAATCTCTCATCCACAACGGCGCATTCACCATCTGCATTGACGGTATCAACGAGGCGCGCGCGTCTACACGCATTGCTATATTCCAATTTGTCAACATTTTTCGCACGGCAAAGATATTACTAACTACACAAGAAATAGGCTGGACACCGCCGGACCAGATTCGGGTGCTTAGGCTTGAACCAATCAGGCAGGAAGAAGTCATCACATTCCTCAAAACGATATTCCTAAAGGAACGGGCAAAACTTAACAGAAATGAATACGAAACACGTGTACGCAAATTTGCCTTGCAAAATAGCTTACCAGTCAACCCGTTAGATCTCACGATCATCGGAGAACTGATTGAAGATGGCGAAGACCCGGACTTGTTTCGACTACAACAACAGCTGTATCAAAAAGCCGAACGAACTTATGAGCACAAGTACAAACAGAGCTTCCCGATGTGCTCTTTCAGTGAGTACATATACAAAATGCGCTGCGAGGGTAGGGAATCACTCTCTGGTGAGTTTCCGGAGGTAGTAGATGCGCTCACGTCGAACCGACTCATGCTCAAGCGTGACGTGAAAACAGCCGATCAGAAGCACAAAGATGTTTGGATTTTCAGGCATGAGAAGATTCAAGCCTTTTTTGTTTCGCAAGCCATGACGTCCAGTCCAGAACGTCTTGTGCAGCATATCCAGGACCCAGGGTTTCGAACCACGTATCTCCTCTTGGCTGACACTTTGCCCGAAAAGGATGCCTTGGAGCTCCGAGAGAAGTTGTCTGATTGGGCTGCCGAAACAAGAGAGCACGACACGGCAGATGCCATCCGAAGAGCGATAAGGAGACGTAAATTCCTAGATATATAGCGCCCTGGTAGGGTCCTGGCGCGGTGGTCCAGCCGAGTTCGTATGGTGCAGAAATTCAGCCGAGCTGCAACCCATTGATGGATTAGGTCATTAGCGGTAGTCTCGGTAAGCCATGTTCAGCCCGCTCGTTTCGATGATAGCTGGGTGGCTCAGTCGGGATAAGGGGAGTGAGACTCATCGGCTTGGATGCGGCCGGAGTTTCCTCGTGAACAAAAGAGTGGCGGAGCAACTAGGGTGTCGCCCCGCCACAGAACCCACTTTCCTCTATTCTCCTGGAGGTGGAAGGTTGGGATGTTATGAGCCGGAAATTGAGGAAGCTCGAGCCTGGTAAGGGCCCGAACGTAAGCGTAGTGTGAACCACGCAGGTCATTTTATAGATAATTGGCACGGAAGTGGCGGTGATCGCCCAAATGAGGACAAAGAGGAGGCGGGGAAATTCTACTTGGTGCCTGCTGCCTGGATTGAGGACACCGCGAGCTGTTCGAGGGCGTCACTGTACTCGGCAGCCCATCGCTCTTTCC
>JAJDCM010000345.1 GCA_029260825.1 Planctomycetota bacterium
ATCAACGGACTCGACTTTCTCTTCTCCCGACGAGAATCCTTCCTCCGTCCAGACCTTGAGTTCTTCCGAATCAACTTCGGTCAGGGTCTTCCCTTTTTCATCGAGCACGATGATTCGGTCCGCAATCGAGAGAAGCGATGCGTAATCATGGGTGACCACGATCGAAGTCTTTGCGTGCTCTCGATTCGTATCAAGAATTCGCCGGGCAACTTGCTTTCGCCTGGAGGGATCAAGACCCGAAGTGGGTTCATCATAAAAAATGATCTCCGGATCAAATGCCAGGGTCCTGGCGATGGCAACACGCTGCTTTTGCCCGCCGGAGAGCCGGGCCACAGGAACAGTCGTCGGAAGGTCAAATTCGGAAAGAAGCGCCTCCCGGACCTCCCTGTCGCTTCCCGCCTTCCTTCCCTGACGGTGATGAAAGGCAAAGTCGAGATTCCCTCGAACTGACAGCTCATCGATCAATCCGTAGTCCTGAAAGACGATCCCTGTCCGCCCCTGTGAGCCTTTTGCTCCTTTTCCGTCTCGTATGAGATGACGGTTCGCAACCGTTGCATGACCCTCGATCAGAAAACCCGGATCTTCGGCCCGAATCAGACCACAAAGCGTCTTGATGAGAACCGTCTTGCCGCTCCCGCTTTCTCCGACGAGCAACACAATCTCACCTCGTTTCACCTGAAGCGAGACGGAAGAAAGAAGGCTCGTTTCCCCGACCCGAATACTGAAATCTTCGAGTTCAATCGCAAAGGGGGAGTCGTCGTCTGAGGGCTGATGCGTCGCAGTTGAGGACAAGAATCATTCCTTACCAGGGAGGTTCGTAGGAATCTCCGCGAAATCGATGACCTGGTTCAAGAGCGGGGAGACTCCGACCGCCGTCCACCTTTTCTCCTCGGTCGATCGTGACCAAAAACCAGCTCGTGTCTTTTCCAAGAATATTGGTTCGAAGAACCCGCGCCAGGTCCGGGTTGATTCCATCCCCCTCCTTGTTCAGAAGGATCGCATTTCCGCTTCGCCTCATGAGAGCATCAAAAGTCTGAACCGCCTTGGCGAGATGATTCTGAAAAGCGTCATCGGTCCAGGCATCTTCCAGCGCTTTCCGGATTCGTTCGTTGTCAACCGTCAACTCGTTGAGCATCCTTCGAACCAGATCTTCGAGCTCGGGATCCGTCGAGATCTGAACAACCGCGTCGGCAAGGAATCGATTCACTTCCATATTCCGAGACACCCGCACCGCAACTTCACGAGTCACTCGGATCAGATCTTCACGATGGGAGAGGAGGATGGGAACCCCTTGCAATTCCACGAACTGATTGAATCTCTCCTGAACTTTGTCATTCGAAATCCCGGGAATTTTCTCGTAAGCCCAGCGCCAGGAGAGACCCCATTTCGGAAGTTCACCCCAGAGCTCTCTTCCGATCGTCCGCACGAGCGGAGTGGCCCTTCGTCGAACGATGGGCCAGATCTGGTCGTTCACGAGCGGGATCAATTGATCCTCGACGATGGCCGCATTGTGCAGGAGAAGGACCTGCTGGATTTCATCTCGATGGTTGGCGACGACAATGGGAAGTTCTTCTCGAATGATCTCAAGAGCAGTCGTCATGAAGGATTGCAAGTGGGGAATGATCAGAGATGATAGGTAGTATTGCTTCTCTCGGAATGTCTTCCGAACGTCCTCGGTGATCTCTCGTACCTTTTCCGCCGGGAGGAGGGTTGTTGCTGCCCACGCCGCCGTCCCCGTCGCGGTGAAATGAGTCATCCGAGATGAAGCGCGGATGTCCTTTGCCGCTCGAGGATAGATCACGGCCTTTACCAGCCTCGCCTGTCGCTCTGACGGCTCAACAGAAACAACCTCGCCCACCGGAACAAAGTCGCCACCGGTGCGTTCGTACAACGTATCTCCGACGGTGGCGGAAATAGGAGAGTCAAAAGAGATCTCGACCGGCAAGGGATCCTCGAAAAGGTACCGGGTCAGATTTGCTGATTTCTCCCAGCGCACTTCCCCGGAAATCTCGTCATCCGAGCCAAGCCAGCTGAAAACAAGCCAGACAATCAGAAGCCACAGAAAGGCGCCGATCCAGGGACGAACTCCTCTCATCTTTCTTCAACTCCGTTTCGAGTCCTGATCCGGTATCCGAAGATCTACCTGCCATGCAGACGCTTCCAACCACTCTAACAAGGTTTTTCTGCCATTATGGCAGGCCTCGATCCGGGACCTGCAAACGACAAAACCTCCTAAACCCTTTTCCTTCAGGATCTACGGATCTCAGAGCTGATTGGTCCTTCCTTTGCTCTCTATTCTCGTGACTGCGTGACCCGAGGACACAAGGGAAGGAGAAACAACCATGAACATGGACCGCTTCACCGAGAAGTCACAATCCGCGCTGCGAGCCGCCCAAGGCATTGCTGAGGAACGAAGCCATCGAGAGGTTGACGGAGAACATCTCCTCCTGGCTCTTCTAACCCAGGAGGACGGCCTTGCGTCCCGGATTCTTGACCGGATGCAGGTCGATCCAAAAACGGTTTCCGACCAACTCTCCGCTGAACTCGCCCAGAGACCGTCCGTGTCTGGACCGGGTGTGGGAGATTCTCAGATCACGATCACCCAGGGCCTTTCCAAGGTGCTCGGGAAAGCCCAGGAACTCGCGAAGAACCTGAAGGATGACTTCGTGAGTATCGAACATTTACTCCTCGCTTTCGTCGCCCTCGGGAAGGAATCTTCGGCCAGCCGGTTTCTTACGGAGGCCGGAGTCACCCAGGATCGACTCCTCACTTCCCTCACGCAAGTTCGGGGTAATCAGCGGGTGACGAATCAAAATCCGGAACAGACCTACGAAGCTCTCCAGAGGTTCGGTGTCGACCTTGTCGATCAGGCAAGAAAGGGGAAGCTCGATCCGGTCATCGGACGCGACGAGGAAATTCGCCGCACCATTCGAATTCTATCCCGGCGCACCAAGAACAACCCGGTCTTGATCGGGGAACCAGGGGTTGGGAAGACCGCAATCGTCGAAGGACTTGCCCAGCGAATCGTACGCGGCGACGTTCCTGAAGGGTTGAAGCACAAGACGATCTTTGCTCTCGACATGGGTGCCCTCATTGCCGGCGCCAAGTTTCGGGGCGAGTTCGAAGAACGCTTGAAAGCGGTTCTCCAGGAAATCGAATCTTCTGACGGCGGGATCATTCTCTTCATCGACGAGCTTCACACCATCGTCTCCGCGGGAAAAGGGGAGGGCGCCATGGATGCGGGAAACCTCCTGAAACCCAAACTCGCCCGAGGCGATCTTCACTGCATCGGAGCCACGACTCTGGATGAATACCGTAAGCATCTCGAAAAGGATGCCGCACTGGAGCGACGGTTTCAGCCCGTACTTGTAAATCCACCCGACGTCGAAGACACCATCTCGATCCTCCGCGGTCTTCGTGAAAGATTCGAGGTCCATCATGGAGTTCGCATTCAAGATGGCGCTCTTGTAGCCGCCGCCACTCTCTCCAACCGGTACATTGCGGATCGCTTTCTTCCCGATAAGGCCATCGATCTTGTTGACGAAGCAGCCGCCATGGTGCGCACGGAAATCGACAGCATGCCGGCAGAGCTGGATGCACTCACACGTCGCCGGACCCAAAAACAAATCGAGCTAGAAGCTCTCAAGCGAGAAAAAGATAAGGCTTCCAAGGAACGCCGCAAGAAGCTCAAGAAAGAAGTCGCCGACCTGGGAGAGACGGAACAATCTCTTCGAGCTCAGTGGGAAAAAGAAAAGGAAACCATCGGCAACCAGGCCCAGATCAGCCAAGATCTCGAAACCCTCCGTCATGAGCTTGAAAAAGCTGTTCGAGAACACGACCTGGAGACCGCCGCAAAATTGCGGTACGGTCAGATCCCCGACCTCACGGCAAAGCTTGAAAAGTTGCGAGCCCATCAGGAAGCTGCTGCGGAGATCGAGCCATCCGAAGATGAGGCCAACCGACTGCTCAAGGAAGAGGTGACCGACGAAGAAATCGCCATGATCGTCTCACGCTGGACGGGGGTTCCCGTCACGCGACTTGTAGAAGGAGAACGGGAGAAACTACTGCGCCTCGCCGAGGTTCTTCACCAGCGGGTCATCGGCCAGGACGAAGCCGTAACGGCGGTTGCCGACGCAGTTCTTCGAGCCCGGTCCGGTCTCAAAGATCCCAACCGCCCCATCGGCTCCTTCCTCTTCATGGGACCGACCGGCGTGGGAAAAACCGAGCTTGCGCGGGCTCTTGCCGAGTCGCTCTTTGACAGCGAAGAATGCATGATCCGGATCGACATGTCGGAATACATGGAAAAGCATGCCGTCGCCCGCCTGATCGGCGCTCCTCCGGGATACGTCGGTTTTGAGGAAGGGGGACAGCTCACCGAGGCCATCCGACGTCGTCCCTACAGCGTCATTCTCTTCGACGAGATTGAAAAAGCTCACCCGGACGTCTTTAACGTCCTGCTTCAGGTGCTGGATGACGGTCGACTGACCGATAGTCAAGGTCGCACGGTTGACTTCAAGAACGCCGTGATCATCATGACGTCAAACATCGGAAGCGCTCACCTTCTTGAGGATACTTCCCAGGAAGAAACGATCTCAAAGCCCATCCGGGATCAGGTCATGCAGGACCTATCCAGAGGATTCCGCCCCGAATTCTTGAACCGGCTCGATGACATCGTTCTCTTCACTCGACTTCATGTAAGAGCGATCGAGAAGATCGTCGACCTCCTTCTCGTTGAGCTTCGGACACGCCTCTCCGATCGCCGAATTACCGTGTCACTCACGGACGAGGCGAGAAGGTTCGTGGCAGAAGAGGCTTACGATCCACGATACGGAGCCAGACCCCTGAAGAGATATCTACAAAAAGAACTCGAGACAAGACTTGGACGACGGATCATTCAGGGTGAAGTCCCGGATGGTTCTCATGTTGAGATCGGAGTTTCTCCCGCTCCAACGTCTCTCGAGATATCGATTCATACTGATCCGGTCAAGAGCGCTCAACCCCACATTCCTGCCGCAGAATTAGGGGTGGGACAGGAATAGATGATCAGACTAACGTGCCAACGCCGGTGGGAATCAGGAGGAGCTACGGCCGGATCGTGCCCCTACTCCTAAGCCTTCGACAACGCGCGGCGAAGAAGCGAGGGTCTGGGCGTGAGGCAACGGGCGGCTACGGAAGCAACGTCTTGTGCCTGAGATTCCAGGACCATTCGCTCTTCCGTCAACAAGGCCGAAAGATCGAGAGGAATCGCCTCCGGTATTCCCGAAGGAAGGGAGCCCAGATCCAGGACCGACGCCTGGAGATATTTTCTGGCAACCCGGATCAACCGGTGTCGATTATCCGGGGCAGACTGCCGGCCCGTCGCTGGCTCTCCGACGATCCCCAGACATGCCGACTGATTCAGACCGCGAACGGTCTTGAGGGCTGCGTATTCGGTGACTGGATCCCCATCGTCTCGCACCAGGACGACGATCACGTCTGATAACGAAAGAAGGAGACGAGCGTTGATTGCCGCATCCCAGGAACAGTTCACCCACAGAAGATCGAGCCCGGTTTCAACCTCATCAACCCATGCCCCTGACCCGGACCATTTCCCGTCAAAAATTCGGTTTACCGAGGGAAGGGTGACGTCAAGCCGATAACATGGAATATCATCCTGGCTAAAACAGTCTTCTTCCCCCAGGCACATCGCGTGGACGGACGGAGAATGCTCCACGTCAAGCCTTGCTCCGACCGATGGCACTTCAAGGCTTGCATCCAGAGTCGCCACTCGCATCCCCTTGGTGGTACTCGCAGCAGCAAGGGCCGCTACCACCATCGAGGCATCCTCACCTCGTTCAGCTGCCAGGACGGAAACAACCGGGACGACTTTCGAGTCAACAGAAACCGGCAAATCTGGATGTCTCGTTCGGCCGGCCTCGGGAGTCACCAGCTTTTGCCGCGCATGAATCCCGGCAGCGGCCTCGATCCCGGCCACGGTTGTCCCGCCGTTTTCATCTTCACGACGGGGCGAGGTTCTTGGGGCGGTTGGAGCAGGTGAGACAAACGCACCGATGAAATCTTCGATGCCACGGCCGAGTTTTTTTCTCTTCATCACAAGGGAGAGTCCTACATGACTCCTTGTTGCACCCTTCTCGCCGAGCGAGGAACGACACAGACGGAGTTCTTTTCACCAAATGGGTTGTCAACCACTACAGGGTTCTCCGGGTCGATTCCCCAGACCCCGTCGACAACAAACCGGTACTGATAACGCCCAGGGCCGAGCCGGATGACCGTCTCCCAGCGACCGGTTACTCGAGATTTGGAGAGATGAGTTCCTTCCGAATCCCATTCGTTGAAATCACCCATCAAGGAAACAGTGCGTGCTGCGGGCGCATTGAGAGAAAAGAGCATGCCCTCTTCCGTTGGCTGGGGGCCAAAGGAGCTTCGCGGAGTCGGGCCAGGAACCCAGACAGGAGATTCCGTTTCCAGGGCGAGGACCTCTTCCGCAACTCCCATATAATCTTTGAAGCCGGCACATTTACGATGATAGCTGGAGATGGGCACGCCGTGACTTGCCGCCTCACGCAGCTTCACCGAGTAGCGGATCGCCGTTGTGAAACAACGGCGACCAAAGTGGTCTCTCACGTTCTGCAGCACTTCTCGACAGAACCGGGTTCGACCGACCATCGTCGCAAGAGCCCAGGTTCGAACCGACCAGCCGGACCGTTCGGCAAGCGCACCCACCGTCTCTTTGATCTTGGCGACCCCGTGCAGGGAGAATACGCAGGTTTCAACAGGAACGATGAGTTCTGTAGATGCACGAAGAGCATTGACCGAGAGAAGGCCCAGGCTGGGCGGACAATCGATGATCAGATAGTCGTAGGAATTCAGCATTCGGCTGAGGGCTTCGAAAAGGCGAGACTCCCGGTTCTCCACGAACGAAAGTTTTTGCTCGATCGTGGCCAGGATCGTCTGGGAAGGCGCAATCGAAAGCCGATCTGAAATCGGGATCGCGATGTCTTCCACGGAAACCGGCTCGTCTTGAAGGAGAAGATCGTAGGTGCTCTTCTGGAGATCATCGACCTGAACGCCAAGACCAATAGAGGCATGGGCTTGGGGGTCCAAGTCAACGATGAGAACCGTTCGATTCAACTCCGCCAAGGAGGCAGCCAGACTGATAACAGTGGTGGTCTTTCCCACACCACCCTTTTGATTGGCGACCGCAATGACGCGCATGTTCCCTCCCCAGAGTGCGGATCCCAGTGTTCGACGCATAGAATCAGAATCAAGATATTGGCGTCTCTTGCACCAAAGCATCATTATAGAGTGCCTGGAAAGTTGTTCAAGGCCGATCGATCAAAACGACGGATCCAAGCCTCGACGAACTAACGATTTGGGTCGGTTGAGGGAGATGGAAGCGAAAAGGCGAATCCCTCGCGTCACCGAAACGGCGAGAGATTCACCTCATAAAAACTCAACGGGTGCAACGACTTAAACAGAAACCGAAGAAAATCAGACCTCGAGGGCGTCAATTTTTTCCGGGTCGTAGTCGAAGTCCCGGATCGCCTTGGTCACGACCTCAGGTGAAAGAGCGCCTTCCTGGGAAAGTCGATACAAGGTTGTGATCACGATCGACTCGGCATCAACTTCGAAGTGTCGCCGGAGTGCCTGACGCGTGTCGCTCATTCCAAACCCGTCGGTGCCGAGGGTGTCAAAGGTGCCCGGAACCCACTGTCGAATCTGATCGGGGACAAGCTTCATGAAGTCGCTGGCGGCGACAAAGGGGCCATCGAATTGTGAAAGGAGCTGATGAACGTAGGACTCCCGCGGCGCCTGCTCCGGATTCAACCGATTCCACCTCTCCACCTGGAGAGCCTCTTTTCGAAGCTGCTGGTAGCTCGTTGCGCTCAAGACTGAAGCGCCAATCCCGAACTGAGCCTCCAGGATTTCTTTAGCTCGCAGCACTTCCTTGAGAATGGAGCCACTACCGAGGAGGGTGACATGGCCTCCCTTCCCCTTCTGGCCACGCTCAAGGACATACATCCCGCGGAGAATCCCGTCGGAACTATCTTCCGGCATCGGGTGCATGGTGTAGTTTTCGTTGTGGACGGTTATGTAGTAGAAGCACTCTTCATGGTTGTGGTACATCCGACGCAACCCATCTCGAATAATCGTTGCTATCTCGAAGGCAAATGCCGGATCGTAGGCCACAACTTTCGGGACGGTTGCCGCAAGGACGTGGCTGTGCCCATCCTGGTGCTGGAGCCCCTCGCCATTGAGGGTCGTACGACCCGCCGTGGCCCCGAGCAAAAAGCCTTTACCCCGCGCATCACCAAACGCCCAGATCTGATCGCCGGTTCGTTGGAAGCCAAACATCGAATAGAAGAAGTAGAAGGGGATCATCGGCTCGCCATGAGCAGCGTAGCTCGTTCCCGCGGCGAGGAACGATCCCATGGATCCTGATTCGGTGATTCCCTCTTCGAGCATCTGCCCGGTCTTGCTTTCCTTGTAATGAAGGAGCTGCTTTCGATCAACCGGCTCATACAGCTGACCTCGAGACGAGTAAATACCGATGGCCTGGAAGAGAGGCTCCATCCCGAACGTTCTCGCTTCATCGGGAACAATCGGAACGATTCTCTTTCCGATTCCTTTGTGCCGGAGCAGCTTCGTAAGAAGACGCACCGTGGCCATCGTGGTGGAAACTTGCTGTTCACCCGAGCCCTTCTCAAACTCGGCGTAAAGCTCATGATCGGGAAGATCCAAGCTCTTTGGTCGAACGAGACGCCTCGGAATGAGGCCGCCGAGCTGCCGCCTTCGCTCTAACATATACTCGACTTCTTCGCTGTCTTTTCCTGGGTGATAGAAGTTCGCCTTGGGAAGCTCGCTGTCGGGAATGGGAAGCTGCAGCCGATCCCGGAACGCTCGAAGCTCCGCCTCATCCAGCTTCTTCATCTGATGGGTGACATTACTGGCTTCGAAGCCCTCGCCAAGAGTCCACCCTTTCACCGTGTGAGCAAGAATAACCGTAGGTTGGCCTCGATGTCGGGTCGCCGAGTCGTACGCGGCGTAAACCTTTCGGTAGTCATGACCGCCTCGTCGGAGCCGGGTCAGATCTTCGTCCGAGAGGTGGCTAACGAGGTCAAGTAATCTCGGATCGGTACCAAAGAACTTCTCCCGGATGTAGGCACCGGATTCTACCGAGTACTTCTGAAATTGGCCGTCGACGGTGTCGTTCATCTGAGAAAGCAGAAGGCTATTCACATCGTTTTGAAGGAGCGGATCCCATTGCCTTCCCCAGACGACTTTGATCACGTTCCAACCCGCACCCCGAAAGACCGATTCAAGCTCCTGGATGATCTTACCGTTGCCGCGAACCGGACCGTCGAGCCGCTGTAGATTACAGTTCACCACAAACGTCAGGTTATCGAGTCCTTCGCGAGCAGCGAAGGAGAGGGCACCCAAAGTCTCGGGCTCATCCGTCTCACCATCACCGACAAACGACCAGACCCGACTGTTTTCCGTGTTCGCGATCCCTTGAGCGTGAAGGTATCGATTGAATCTTGCCTGATAGATTGCGGAGTGGGGGGAGAGACCCATGGATACGCTTGGATACTCCCAGTAGTCCGGCATCAATCGGGGATGGGGATAGGACGAAAGACCCTTTCCCCGCTCAACTTCTCTTCGAAATCTCTCCATCTTGTGGAGGCTCAAGCGCCCCTCCAGGAAGGATCGTGCGTAGATCCCCGGAGCGGAATGCCCCTGGAAGAAGATCTGGTCCCCTTGCCCATCGTCTTTCCCGCGGAAGAAGTGATTGAAGCCGACCTCGAGGAGAGTGGCCGCCGAGGCGTACGAAGCCAGGTGACCTCCAATCCCCGGATAGTTGCGGTTTGCCTTGACCACCATCACCGCCGCGTTCCATCGAATGAGCCGGCGAATGCGACGCTCGATGGATTCATCCCCCGGATAGGGAGGTTCTTGCTCCGGTGAGATGGTGTTGATAAACGGTGTCTGGACCAGAGCCGGACTTCCCACGTCACGGAGGCGGGCAAGCTTGACCAGCTTACGAATAATGAAGCGGGCTCTCTCCACACCATGACTATCGATGACCGATTCAAATCCTTCGAGCCACTCCTCGGTTTCCTGGGGGTCGATGTCCGGAAGGTGTCTCTTGAAATCATCGATCAACATAATGTCTCTTCCTCTGCGGGTTCAGGGTCGCGTCCAAGATCCAACGATTTGGACTGGAGTGGTCGGAAGAAGCTAGAAGTTGTCCTCGCGGGCAATTTCCTCTTCTTCCCTACAATCAGGGGAACCATACGGGTTAAGATGATGTAAGGCATCTGTCAAGGGTGGTGGCCTCCCTCCGGTGGTTCCTTCACCGGGCCAAACCAAGCCCTACGGGGGTCAGATCCTTCGTCAGGCGAAATCGTCATCACTTCCGACCCAACGAGTTTCCATGCACCTTTGAGGTGAAGTATCGTACAATTTCCAGGAAAGATGTCGCTGCAGGGCATGCTGTGCGAGGGTACCAATGAAGCAATCTTCCTTGGCCGATCGCGCCCGATCCCAGGGAGTGCGACGGCCCTACGACATTCTGAGCCGGATGCAATTCGAGGTCCGCAAACAAGTTGCGGATTCACTCGGGTGGCGTCTTGAGCCGAACTCACCGAATGCCGCTCTTGAATCCTGGAAGATCCTCAACAAGGATCGCAAAGGCCTCCAGGCAAGAACCCACCGATTCATCCAGATCTTCTCGCCCTTTGCTCGCAACAACGACTGGTGGGAGATCCTGACCTGCACCGCGAAACGTCACAACCTTCCGTATGATCCTGGAATGCGAGATGTTGATCTCGAGCGGCTGATCTTTGACCACGTAGCCAACCAGATGGTGGATCAACTCTCCAGAAACGAGGTCGAGGAAATTGACAAGCTCATCGAAGAGAGTGCCGGTCTCGTCCACGCCCTCTCAACCATGAACCTCGATCTCAATGCGATGAGAATCGTGTTCAAGGGAATCCTGCGCACCCCCCCTTTGCCTGACCCGGGCGAAAAGGCAAGCCGACCAAGAGACATCGGCACCCGGATCAACCGATGCCTTGGCGCTCCCTTCTGGGGACCCTCGGTGACGAGAGGAATCCGCTTTCTTAGCAAGCAGATGGCATCGGTCGCCGAAGCATGGCGCGAGACCTTCTTTCAAAAACCAATCTATGGAAGGAACCGTCAAAGGGTTCTCTCCGCGATTTCTCTCATCTATCTCCAGGACCTGATCGATGCCAGCCTCGAGGAATTTGAAAGTGTTCGGCTGTAACTCAAAGGTCGACGGTTAGCCCCAGCCTGAGACCAAAATCCGACGTGGCATCCTGATCCCACAGGTTCTCGATGAGGGTGGTCTCCAGCTCACAACCTCCTCCGAGATCCCATTTCGTTCCCAGCACGATGTATGTGGTCACGCTGGGGAAAGACGCAATGTTCGTGAGTAACCGGTTCGAACCCTGGAACTGGAGAACGAACGAAACGTCTTCCGTCGACCACCACTCAAATGCAAAAAAACCATGCACCCGATGCTTGGAATACTCAAAGCCCCCGATATGAGTGTCGGAATACGCAGTCCAGCCAAGCCCCCCATAAACGTCAAGGCGTCCGGCTTCACGCGCCACCAGAAGCTGGACCCCGCCATCGATCGAGCCTGCCCCGAATTCACTCCGGGCCAGAGGAATGCTGATCTCACCTTGAATCGCGGCGGCGACTCCGATCTGCTCCTGTGTCCCAAGACTTCTCTTGACCGAAAGGAAGGCGTCGGTCACCGAAGAGCCATCGTCAACGTCAGCGAAGATCCCTTCTTTTCGAAACCCTCGAACCAAGAACTGATCCCGGGGCTCGTCCTCCCGACCACCCTCTGGAAGACCCGTGATCCGATGAAACCCATCCACCGTGGGATCAAGCACCCCTCCGCCTCTCCATAGATAGCCGATTTGCCCCCCTAACTCCCAGCCATCAAAAATCCCGTGATGAGCTGACATCTGGAGGATTCTCGATTCGGAATCCACGATGAAGTCACCTCCGTCTTTTGCAAAAGTACTCGTCCAATCCAGGCCGGTTCGCAATCGGGTCTTTCCTTGGGGAAGAACCACGGGAGTGGTGGGTGCCGGGCTCAGCCTGATCCGAGCAAGTGGAAAAGGATCTCGAACCGGAAGAGGCCCGGTGCCGAAAATGAGATCGGTCTCATGGGGATGGGATGAGGATTCTGCCTCGACAAGGCCATCATCAGATTGCCCGGGGACCACATGGAATCCCAGGAGAAAGACCAGAAGCAGAAGCAGAGGAACACACTCAAATACCGGGCAGCGTCGAGCCATGATACTCCATCAAGATTAAGGCTGGGTGCTAGCCGAGGTGAGGGATAAGGCTCAAAAGGGGGTGGGATTGAGCCAGGTACAATACGCCATCAAACACTTGCAAAGTTCTGGATTCCAGGTCCTTTCTTCGAGGGGTCTCCATTGTAGTCATTTTCCACAAACCTGGATAGAGGAAGAACCTCGATTCGACTTTACACGGCAATAGCGACATGCCAAAGTGGAAACATGCCATCTCCTGACCCTTGCTCCCGTCGTCTTCCCTTCAAGAGCCAGATTCCGGAAGGAGACAATCGACCTCGCCTGGTGTGCCAGGACTGCGGGTTTATTCACTACGTCAATCCCAAAGTCGTGGTGGGAAGCGTCGTCTTTTCCGGTGATCGGATCCTTCTGTGCCGACGGTCAATCGATCCTCGAAAGGGATACTGGACTCTTCCCTCCGGCTTCATGGAAGATGGAGAAACCACCGAAGAGGGAGCAAAGCGAGAAGCCTTTGAGGAAACCGGAGGGAGGCTCGAGCTGGACTCGATGCTTGCCGTATACAGCATCCCTCATATTAGCCAGGTCCAAATCATCTACCGGGCCAGGCTCCTCAATCCTTCAGAGATCGGCCCGCGCCCCGAATCGGAGGAGGTCGCTCTCTTCCTTTGGGACGACATCCCCTGGAGCGATCTCGCTTTCTCGTCGAACGAATGGGCGCTCAAGCACGCCCACCAGGTCATGGGCCAAGAAACCTATCCCCCCTTCTCTCAACCGGTCGATGCATCCCAACTTCCCGACTTCAATTAGGGTTCACCCGGGGGGTTGATCGGGTAGATCCCGACTCGCACAAGGGATGGCCCTTAGGGTTGTACCCTCGTTCCCACCATTTCCTAAACTCAAACGGATTAACGGTTTGCCTCGCCCAGGAGAGCGGGATACTCTTCATTTGCTCACGCATCAGGGCGACTGATCGAACCGGTCAGCAACCGCGCGAGCAATTCAGGGACAGCAACTTCTGACCCTGGCTAACCATGCTCATTTCGAGTGATTTCGCGCCGTTGGGAGACACCTCCAACACAGTGGGATATGCACGGCAAAGTACGCGGACCACCTCTTCCGCGGCGCGGAATCCTCACCTTTCTCTCTTCAACGAATGGATTCGACCCGGCCAAAGATCTACAATTTCCCCCCAAGGAGGAAACTGATCATGGCATTCATCGAACTCATCTCTCCCGAAGCGGCAACCGGACTTCTTGCTCGCATTTATGACGCTGCGTTGAAGCGTGCGGGGAAGATTTTCAACATCCTTCGCGTTCAGAGTCTAAACCCCCCGGTTCTCCGCGAGAGCATGTCTCTCTACCAGAGCATCATGTTCGGAGAATCTCCCCTTTCTCGGGCTCAAAGAGAGATGATCGCGGTCGTCACCAGTCATGAGAATTCATGTCATTACTGAGTGGACGCCCACGCAGACGACCTCCGGTCGGAGGTCCATGACGATGAGCTTGTCTCTGCCATCCGGACCGATTATCGCGCGGCACGGATTGACGGCCCCACCCGAGCTCTCCTGGATCATGCCGTCTTGCTGACCAGGGAACCCTGGGAAGTCACCGACGAAAACATCCAAAAACTTCGGGATCACGGTTTTTCCGATCGCGCCATTCACGATGCAACTCAGGTGACCGCGTATTTCAACTACATCAACCGCATCGCGGATGGCACGGGAATCGACCCCGAGGACTGACCCGACTTCAATGAGTCGTTTCCAAGAAGACTCAAGGCTCGATCTACCCATTCCTGAAGAAAAACCGGCTCAAAAATCCTCACACAGAAGACAAGAAACACCCCGATCAAAGCAAGAGAGATGAGGATCAGCCCAAACCTGATGGGCCACACAATCAGGTACGTCCCTCCCACAAAAGGAAGAACGAGAGCCGAGCCAAACTTACTTCCCGGAACCTCGCCTCGAATCGTCGCTTTTCGAGTGCCCCAGGATTCGCCAAGAGCCTTCACGGCACGGTGAGCCGCGGGAAGAGAGAGGGATGCCACCAGGATCAAAAGAACCAGATCGACCCCCAGCACGGCGAGTGTACTCGTCACTCCCTCCGGAATCCTGATCCGCTCGATTTCTCCCCGTTGCCAGTAATAGAGGAGTACAAGCCCTGCAATCACCGGCAAGATATTCATCAGAAGTAATGCCCGGATAAGATCACCCAGGCTGAACCCACCGGTTTTCTTTCGCCCTCGCCGCTTTGCCCCGACCCGAGGTTTCCGCCCCTCGTCCTGGGATCCCTGGCTCGAACTCACAATCTGCTGGTCCATTTCTTTTGCTTGCTCCGAAAAAAGTCGCTCACCCCTTCTCTATCTTCGCTTCCCGCCGATCTTTTGCTGGCTTTTTGATTAACCAAAATTTACTCTTTTGCTCATATCAAAACTGTTTCATACAGCCCAAATCCAATCAAGACACTCCCTGAAAGCGAACAGGGAAAAGAACGGGAGGGGCGTCACGCTCAATATGAACAGATCGAACCTCAGACCAAAACGGTTTCGAGCCCTTCTCCTCTCCATCGGGGTAGCGACCTGCCTGCAGACTGGCGAGGCTCAATCCGTCCAGGTGGAGACATCCACAGAACCTCACCCCGAAAAAGAAACCGATCTGGGACAAGAGGTCAAAGAGCTTCGTCGAGAGCTCAACGAACTCAAGCAAAGCCTCTCTCGAGGTACCGACCCAGAAGAAGGCGGTCGAGCCAGCCGGGATCCCAAGAGCGCCTCCACTCCGGAAAAGCTGACCCCCGTTTGGGAGCGAGATACACTTGACCCAGGCCCTCTCCGGGATGTCTACGACAAGCCCTTTCTTCTCAGCTTGTGGAGGAAGGCCTACATCGGTGGCTACTTCGAACTCGAGTATCACGGTTTTGAAAACGACTTTCGTGGGATCCCTCGCGGCTTTCGACTCCATCGAACGAACCTCTTTGCCTTCGCGGAGATCTCCGACAACATTCGCTTCGCTAGCGAATTTGAGTTCGAGTACGAGGAGCCGGGAGAAGACGTCGAAATCAATGTGGAGATGGCGTTTGTTGACTGGGAGATTGCCCAGGAATTCAAAATACGCGGCGGCGCTCTTCTTGTCCCCCTGGGTCGGACCAACCTCAATCACGATGGGCCCACCCGGGTCTTTACCGAACGCCCACTCGTTTCGACATTCGTCATTCCGACAACCCTCACCGATCCCGGCATTGGAATCCACGGCCTGATCGCTGCAGGAAGAAACACGTCGATCGAGTACGAAACCTACGTCACGAACGGATTCGACCTCCTGGACGATCAAGGAAACCTGGCCGCCCCCATCACCGAAAAGGAACAGCTACTGCGGGAGGGAAGGCCTTCCAACGGAGGGGACAACAACAAGAGCGTATCGACCACCGGTCGACTTGGTCTCACCACGAAACAGGTCACCGAAGGAGGAGCCGTCAGCTCAGCTTTCGAAACGGGCGTCTCCTGGCATGTAGGCAACTACGATGAGCGCAACCGAAACCTCCTCGCCATCGTCGCCCTGGACATGACCTATCTGAAGGGCCCATTTACGTTGACTGGCGAAGCAGCTCGAGCGGGCTTCGAACGAGATTCATTTTCAAAAACCTCGGGCATCCCCGATGATTACTACGGTTACTCCGTCCAGGCAAGCTGGGACTTTCTCCCCGAGACGCTGAAGAAAGCAGCCCCCCATGTTTTTGCCAGAGAAGGAGCGGGATTCACTTTGGCAACCCGATATGACTGGATCAATCTTGATTCCGATCGAGTATCGGGGATGGATGTAGGAATCAACTTTCATCCGTTCAGCGACACCGTTTTCAAGTTCTCTTATCGATTCGGATGGCTCGAATTCGCAGACCAGAACCTTCCCGCCCACAAGGACTCCGACCAAAGTGGATTCTCTTTTTCCGTTACCTCCTACTTTTAGCCCGACAAGAACAGTGATTGCAAAAACATGAAAAATGAGAACAAGTGCCCGCGGAGAGATTTCCTGGCCAGCTCCGCAAAATGGACTCTCTTCCTGACAGCAACACCGCTAGCCGGGTGCACTCTTCCTCCTCGGGTGCTTCGGGCCAAGAAGGGCCAAACCGTTTCCATTTCTCTCTCCGACTTCCCCGAGCTTTCGAAAGATGGAGGTGCAATCAAAGTGGTTACACCGAATCGAAGGTCGTATATCGTTCGGCGCCTTGGCAACGAGTACCTGGCCCACAGCGCGATCTGCACCCATCAAGGATGCACGGTTTCTCCCAACCCCACTGGCTTCCAGTGCCCGTGCCATGGATCAACCTACGACGTGTACGGTCGAAACACCGGGGGCCCCGCCCCAAGACCCCTGCATCAACTTTCTGTCGAACAAGAAGACAATCGGTTGATCGTCTACTTGACGAGACAAAACCACCAGGAAACATCTCGATGATGAAACCCAAGGAACACCGGAAATTTCATCTTCCTCGATGGTTCTCTGTTCTTCTGCTGAGCGGAATTTCATGGCCGACCCTCGGCTGCGACAGTAGCTCCGGGAGGCTCGATGAGGCGGTTCAGAACCCGCCTGCGGGAGAGCAACCCGGGTTCCCTCTGGCGGAACACGTCGATCAAAGCCTGATCAACCTGGGCGCCTTTCCCTTTCCCGATCTATTCTTTGCCGGAGATGAGCTGTTCGAAGCGGAGTACAACTCTCTGGATGGAGTCGGAGTCTTGAGGCTTCCTGATGGAACCGGGCTACCGGGTCGTTTTTCCCGTGTCCCTCCAGGAGGAGGACGAGTCACCGGGCCGAACGGTCAGTCCTGCCAGGCTTGCCACAACACGCCCTTTGGAACCGCCGCAGGTGAGGCCTCTTCCAACGTGCTCCAGGATCCCGACCGGGACGGATTTCCACCTTTCAATACCCGCAACGCCCTTTCCCTCTTTGGCTCTGCCGCCCTCCAACGACTCGCGGAGGAAATCACCGAAGATCTTCAGCGCATTCGAGACGAGGCAGGCGCTCTCGCCACTCCCACCGGACCCGTGGTGGCTCGAGACCTCATCTCAAAAGGGATCAGTTTTGGCGAAATCATCACGAACCGAGTCCTCCCTTCCGGCGAGGTTCTTTTCAATACTTCGAATGTGCGCGGAGTCGGACCGGATCTTGTCGTCCGTCCCTATGGCTGGAAGGGGAACATCACGACCCTCCGTGACTTCACCCGAGGAGCCAGTCAGAACGAACTTGGGATGGAGGCAGACGAACTCGTTGCCAAGGATCCGTTCGGTCGTTCAGACCCCGACGGCGATGGAGTCACGGGCGAGTTTTCAGTAGGAGACATTACAGCCCTTACAATTTACATCGGAGCCCAGGAAATCCCACAGCCCCGATCCTTGCTCGTGCGGGCCGGGCTCCTGCCCCCGCCCACCGGAGAGGAAAGTCGGTTGGCCACCGAAGGAGAAGCCCTGTTTGATCAGGTGGGGTGCACAACCTGTCACATTCCCGAGCTGCGCCTTGGAGATCCAGTATTTGAAGAGCCAACACGACGGGGTAGGAACCAGTACCTGGATCATGACATGGACGTCGAGACAAGCGGTCTAGATCCCGATAATCCGTTCCGATTCAGCCTTGTGCTTGAGGGAGATCGCCCGCGGCTCATCCCCCATCCCCAAGGTGGCGCCCGAGTTTCCCTCTATGGTGACCTTCGCTATCACAACATGGGCCGAATCCTCTCGGACCCGGTGGCGACTGACGTCAACGGGGCCAACGGAGAACCGGTCATCTTCGATGGAGCCCCTCTTACCGTCAACCCAGGCGTCTTTCTTACCGCCGAACTTTGGGGCGTCGGCAATTCCGGCCCTTGGCTTCATGACGGCCGAGCAGGAAGCCTGATGGAAGCAGTCCTCCTTCATGGAGAAGAAGACCCGCCCGCACCGTTTGACCCGGAGCGAAGCGAGGCCCAGGAATCCCGAGACGCATTCGTCGCCCTCGACGCGGACCAGCAGCTTGCGGTGGTTGAGTTTCTGAGGAGCCTCCTCCACTTCTCTCACGGAGAGTAGATAAAGCCAAACTCTTCCTACTGAGCTGCGGCGGGAGGAAGAAGCTGATTCTTGATGAGGAAGTCGATCACGATCCCGTTAAACTTCTCCGGAACTTCCATCATGAGGAAGTGGCTCACCCCTGAGAGAGTCCGATAGTCGGCATGAGGAGCCAGAGTTCGTACGTACTTCTCATAGCCCTCGTTCCAAAAGGGAGATTCGGCGTGAACAAGCAGAAGGGGAACGGTGATCTTGTCTTCAGTCCAGATAGATGGATCCAGATAGGCTTCAAACGTGCCCACCATCACCTCTTGATGCGTTCTTAGCATCGCAGCCTGAATGCTCACCCGCAGATCCTCTGACAGGGTGGGAGGAAGCATTCCGTTGATGATGAGCTCCGCGGTCGGCTTGTAGTCCTCGGCTCGTAACGGCGCCAGGATCATTTCGGCTTGCTTTGGATCTTTGATGACAGGTCGAAGGCTTCCATCGACGACGACCAGTGCCCTGGTTCGCCCGGGATGGAGTCGAAAGAACTGGCGAATCACCGCCGTTCCATTGCTGTGTCCGATGAGGACCGCTTTTTCGATCTTCTCTCGATCAAGAACCGCAGCCACCGATTGAGCGAGATAATCCATGGAGTAGGCCTCTAACGGCCTGGAACTCAATCCATGTCCGGGAAGATCGATGATGAGCAGCCGTCCCAGCTTTTTGAGCCCGGGAATCTGAAACCGCCAGAAGCTGTGATCGCAGGCCCAACCGGGAATAAAAACAAGGGGGAGCCCTTCCCCGCCTGTGTCTTGATAATGAACCTTGACCCCATTCCAATCGAGCACCTTGTCCGGAGTCTTAGCGGGCACTTCCCGATTCATGGCAAATGCTGGCTGGACCAGGCTCGAAACAGCCAGTGTCACACCGGCAAGAACGGACAGGAGAAATCGTGTTCTGCTACGGACCATGCTTCTATCTCCCAGTCTTTTAATCCGGTGTTCAGTCCAAAAAGAAAACCCCCGCCCCTTTTTGGGGGACGGGGGCTTTTGAATCGAGTTGATTCGGTCCAGGCTTAGAGCAGGCTCATCAGAACCTGAATTGCCGGAACCATTGCGCGGTAATTGCTGTCGCGGCTCAGGCGGGACATCACGGGAAGAGTTGCGTCTTCGCCGATGATACCGAGTGCCGTGGTTGCAAATGCGCGAGTTCTTTCCGGTGCGCCGGGCTTGGCATCGATTTGAGCTAGCAGCGGCTCGATGGCCGTCACGTCGCCGATCTGACCCAAAGCAAGAGCAGCCGAGCTTCGAACCTCATCAACCTGCGCATTCTGAAGAACCTTGGTCAGGGTCGGGATCGCATCGCGATCGCCCATGAGGCCCAGTGAAATGGCGGCCGAGCGAGCCAGAGCAGGCTTCTTTTGGTTTTCGGCGAGGATCTTCTGCACGACAGGAGCTGCGGCCTTTGCCTTCATGAGGCCAAGAGCGACAGCGGCGTAGCCGCGGAGTTCGTCAGCCGAACGGGAAGTCATGATAGCGACCAACTCTTTTTCTGCGCCACGATCACGGGCGAGTCCAAGAGAGATGGCGAATGCGCCACGGACGCTTTGTTCTTTCGCATCGGCCAAGGCCTTGCGAAGATAAACAACCGTCTTCTTGTCTGGGTTTTCCTTGAGAAGGATTCCGAGCCCGAGAGCCGCGAAAGCCTGCAACGAGCGACGCTCACCGGTCAAGGTGTTGAGCAAGGACCTCTTGGCGACATCGCCACCAATCTGGCCCAATGCAATGCACGCCCAGTTTCGGCTCTGGATGTCCGAGCCCTTGACCACCTCTTGGGTGAGGGCCTTCACAACATCGTTGTTGTCAGCGGTGCCAAGAAGGCCAAGCGCGATGACAGCCGAACGAGAAACATGGGTGCTCTTGTCGCGAAGAGCTCGCAACATGGCCGGGATGGCCTTGGTTTCGCCGAGCTTTCCGAGAGAGGTCGTCGCGTGAGCGCGAACGAGTTCTTCAGCGGAAGGATCTTTGACCAAAGAGATCAGGTGATCCACAGCAGTCGGAGAAGCCATGAGACCCAATGCAAGCGTAGCGGCCACAGGAGCGTCCTTGCGGGCCTCCTCGGTCCGGGTCAGCTTCATGAGTTGTGGGAGAGCAGCTTCGTCGCCGATGAGCCCCAGGGAAACTGCGGCATAAGCGCGAAGTTCCGGTCGGACCTTTCGGGTGTTCAACAACTTTTGTGCTTTGGCATCGGCGTTGAGGATGCTGAGGAGCGAGGGCACAGCAGCCTTGTCACCAAGAATACCCAAAGAGATGACTGCGGACTCCTGGACGTATCGATTGTCGTCAGCGAGCTTCGCGGTCAGGGTTTCGAGAGCGGCTTCGCCCCCGACTTTGGCCATTGCAATGACGGCAGCGTCCCGAACCAGATAGAAGTCATCATTGACGATCTTCGAAAGGGCAGGGGTCAGTTCGGCGTCGAGAATCTGTTGGGTAGGCTCGACGACGTCGAAGTTCTTGTTCTCAGACTTCCCGAGGAAATACTCGGAAGAGCTGGTGAAAACGATATCGGCCAGATTCGTCTTGAGATTCAGGTGAGCATCTTTGTTGTGTTCCCACCAGAACTCCCAGCGCTCGAAGCCTTCTGCAGCGGATGCTTTTCGACGGCCAGTCGGAGTCGTTCCACCACGAGGGCCAGCAGCAGCCGTTCCACCTGCGCCAGCAGCGCGAGGTGCGGTCGGCAGTCCGCCAGGACCTGGAGTTACGCCCAAACCAGCAGGGGTTGTTCCGCCGACGGAACTTCCGCCTCCTGGAGTTGTTCCACCACTCGGCCCCGGGGCCGGGGTTGGATCCTGGGGCGTTCTGCCCTGGGGTGGTACCTGACCGGCCGGACCACGATACGTGGTGCAGTGGTCTGCGTTCGCGGCGATGGGCGCAAGAAGAACTGCGCTCAGCGTCGCGAGGCCTACAGCTAGGGTAAACCTCATGTTGTCCCGCTCCTTTCCACTTTGCTATGTAAGGATACCTGCGTGCGAACTCTCCCAAGCTCGCTAAGATGCGACTATTTGAGATCTTCAATGCTACCTAGGTCGGAAATCAACCGCAAGAGCCAATTCCCGGGGAAGCCGGCCGCTAAAAGAGTTGCAACTGGCCATGCAGAAAGGTTATCATCACAAACTGATACCTAACAAGAAGATACAGGCACTCTTCAGAAAAAGGGAGCTACCATGTTTCGACGATTTCAATTCTGCGTACTAGCGCTCCTCGGGGGCCTGATTGCTGCTTTGCCCGCATCGGGCCAACGCCTTTTCGGCCCGGATGCGCCCGGGATCCTGAAAAAAGGGACCGACGCCATTAAGGCCGTTCGACAGGTGTCTTATGACGCCGAGTATGCCCTGGACGGAACCCATCCCGAGCTCATTCGAGGAGCCACGGGGACCGTCACGCTGCGCACCAAAGGCGCCAAAGGGAGGAATCAGCTCCGGGTCGAGGGGACTTTTCACTATGCGGAGAAGGAGGCGCCACGCCATCTCACTTTCAGCACGGATGGCAATCTCGCGTACCAGATCCAGAATGACACCAAATGGTTCTACCACGGAGCCTATAACGTTCTTGATGAACTGCTGTATCCGGGCCATGTGCTCGTCGCCAAAGCGTTTGGCAATGAAGCTCCTTTTGGATATGACACGGACCCGGAGTCCGCGGTTTACATGGGAGAACTGACCGTTGCCGATGTGGAATGTCATGTTGTTCAGCTCACCCACTCCCGACTCGGCGGGGAAACTCACGTCTATCTCGGTAAAGAAGATTACCTTCCTCGCCGATGGGATCGAACGTTTCAAGCCGGAGACAACGCGGTGACCACCATCCTGGTCCTCAGCAACCTGGACACCCAACCCGAGATCAAGAAAGGGATGTTCCACCTTCGTTCCCCGGAAGGCTTTACAAAGGAGGAATATCTTGGCGAGCCAAAGCTGCTGGAGGCGGGTCTTGCCGCTCCCAACTGGGAACTGAAAGGCGCCGACGGCAAGAACGTTTCCCTGAAGAGCCTTCGAGGAAAAGTCGTGATCATGGACTTCTGGGCAACCTGGTGCGGGCCCTGCAAGCGCTCCATGCCCTCCGTCCAAAAGCTCCACGACCATTTCAAGAACAAGCCCGTCGTGATCTTCGGCGTGAGTTCATTTGAAACAGGTGATGCCCCCGGCTACATGAAGTCAAAAGGCTACACCTACCCTCTTCTTCTCAAAGGAGACCGTGTCGCAGAGGACTACCACATCACCGGTATTCCCACCTTCTATGTGATCGGTCCAAAAGGCGACATCATCTTCAGCCGAAAAGGCTACAACAAAGGTGAAGAAGAGGAACTCAAAGAGATCATCGAGCAATCCCTCGCCGAGTTCGGAAGCTAATCCGCCGAACTTTTCATGAGCTCATCGAGGACCGCGCCAGGTAGGCAAGAGCCTTATCCTCTTCCCCGTCCATATCGATCTGGAGATTTTTTCCACCGGCGACCGAGGGAACGTGGATGACGCGAATCGTGTCGACCATGTCTTCCGCATCCCGAATAACATCGGTCAAGCAAGTTGCTGAGCCGGACAAGAATTCGTCATTGAAGACAATGCCAGAGGATTCGGGGTAGAGCGGCAAGTTGTAGATCCCGGCTTCTACAAGATCCTGGAAGAAGTGAGTCCCGTACGAGACTTCCGGAACATATCCGTCTCGAGAACGAGCGATCTCCACCAACATCTTGGTATTGCTGATGTCCGCATACGTCGTGCTGATGCCGAGTCGAAGGTCCCGAGTACCAAATCGACCCGGCCCCATGATGATGAAGCTCTTTTCTTCAAGAGCAATATTCAGCCGTCCGATGACCCTGGCAACCCGTAACCGCTTCTCCGTGCTCTCCAGCTTGGCGTAGTCCCTTGGATCAACGTGAACGATGTACTCCACATCGATCAGTCTCCCACCACGAACGTCTCTTTCGGCGCTGAAGATCTGACACTCCCGGGGGATGTCCTTTGGCACCATCACCCGGTTCGCTTCGATTCGCTGAGCAAGCGGTCGACACTGGAGGATGTGAAGAAGATTTCCGTCGTGGGCAAACTCCATTTCCACCGGACACCCGTACCCTTCTTCAAGACACCGGAGCATGGTGCGGAGACTTTCCGCAAACCCCGAGGAGATCAGCTTGTCAAACGTGACAACCATGTCTTTGGGAGACTCTCGAACAATCGTACTGACTGGTGGGGCTAACGCTCCCTCATTGTGAATAGAAATGACCCGATCAAGATCTGGAATTGAGCCATGAGTAAAGAGCTCGATTTTCGGTAGAGTTTCAAACCGGTTCCGCTTGAGATTGATGACGTCAAAGTAATGCTGGGAGTACTTCATCATCGCACGAACCGAACCCTCGGCCCGAAGGGTCGGCATCCCGAGAGGAACCAGACGGGCATAGTCGTTGCCAACTCGATCGACGGCCCGGGTCCCGAGTCCACAGACAAGACGAGCCATCCCGTCTTCTTTCTTGATTCGCCGGCTCCATCGATACTCATTTCGAGCAAACGCAACTCCGGCAAAAAGGGGAAAGTAGTAGTCACCACACCGGCGTCCCACCACCTTCTGAACCATCACCGCCATTTGCTCGTCGTAGTCCAGAAGATTTCGCTCCTTGCGGTAGGCGACAGGATCCGGACCGAACGTGCTGGCATAGACCTCGGCGATCGCTCCCAGCAACATCCGGAGGCGTGTTTCCAGAGGGCCCTGATTCCCGAGGAAAATACTGGCGTACTTGCCGGAGAACGCCGAGCCGAAGTTATCCTCAAGAAGGCTTGAAGATCGAACAATGAGGGGAACTTCACCCAGGTTCTTGAGCGCCGTCCGCAGCGGGCCGATGACGTATTCCGGCATTTCCGAATTGGTAAAGACCTCTCGTAGCCCCGGGTATTCAGCCCGAACCAGTTCGACGGGTTTATACTTCTGATCGTACTCACCCATGAGGCCATTCATCGACATGAAGTCCATGAATACGTCGGTGCGCACGAAGAATGATTCCGGGATGGCAAAGTCGCAAAACGTCGACTCCCCCCGATCGCGACTATGTCTCAGAATGGTGGCGGCGAGCATCATGCCCCCCGCCTTCCCGCCGATACGACCCAGAACGGTTCTGTTTCCAACCGTACTCTTCACGATCGGTCGAAGATCCCGCACGGAAAGGTGTTTCTTGGCCACTCCCAAGAATTCGATGCTCTCGCTCACCAGCCGCCGAATGAGGGCCACCCGAGCTCCCATGGCATCTTCCGCGGGAAGCCCTCTCTTTCCGGCGAGGGTGCAGTACTGATCAATCTTCTCCACCAGCAGATCGAAAGTGATTCCGGGCAGGTTGGCGATATCCTCGAGAGTATCTGCCTCGGCGTGCTTTCTTGCAAGCAACACCACTCCGCTGATCTCCTGAGGGGTGAGGTGTGTTTCCGTAAACTTCAGGGTGAGCCGCTCGATCGCCTGTCGTTCCGCCTCTCCCCACACATGACCCACCCCTACATTCGATTCAGGGAGATGGGATGCTCCTCCGGCGTCCGTGCTCGTGAGGTTGGGTGGCTCAGGAACCCCCTCCTGCTTGAGACGAAGCACCTCCTGCCTTGCGTCCTCATAGATGGTTCCCACGTCCACCGCACCATTGCGGTGAAGAGCAAGAAGGAGCTGACGGACGATGCGAGGCCAAAGGGTAGGGAATTCAATTTGAGAGCTCGAGAGAACGGCGCGGGAATGCTCGATCTGCTCGGCATCGGGAGCCTGATTCTTCCGCAAACGAGGCGTGTCGGTAGGTTCCTCGTCCATGAGTCCGCCCCCCCGTCAGTACCAAGGCAGGAATACAAAACAGTGGGGAGAAGCGTGAATCGCTCCTCCCCACGAGTGAACTTAGACCCAGCCGCGAAGCTTCATGGCTTCCGCTACGCGGGAGACGGCCACCAGGTAGGCACCCGTCCTCATGTGAACCTTCTTTTCCTGAGACATCTCAAAGACATCTTTAAATGCCTTGGTCATCTTGGCGTCGAGTCTCTCCTGGACAGTGGGCAGATCCCAGTAATAGTTGTAGGTATTCTGCACCTGCTCGAAATAGGAGACCGTCACCCCGCCTGCATTCGCCAGGAAGTCGGGAATCACAAAAACGTCATTCTTGAAGAGGATGTCATCTGCCTCCGGGGTCGTCGGACCATTGGCAAGCTCACAAACGATCCTGGCTTTGATATCCGCGGCGTTCTTTGACGTGATTACATTCTCGAGCGCCGACGGGAACAGGACGTCCACATCCAGCGTCAAGATATCATCGTTCGAAATGGACTCTCCCTCGGAGAAACCTTCCAGAGTGCCCGTCTCGAGCTTGTGTCGAACCAAAGCCTGAGCATCAAGACCCTTCTTGCAGTAGACGCCGCTTCTTGAGTCAGTGGCGGCAACCAGCTTCATTCCCAGGAGCTCTTCGCTCAAGGTCGCGGCAAATTGCCCCGCATTTCCGAACCCCTGGACCGCCGCCGTGGCTCCCTTATGATCGATGCCGAGCTTCTTTCCGGCTTCGCGGACGGTGTAAACACCTCCACGAGCTGTAGCGTCCCCGCGTCCCTGGGAGCCACCAATGGGAATTGGCTTTCCGGTGATCACTCCGGGCTCATGAACCCCTCGGATCTTCTCGAACTCATCCATCATCCAGGCCATGATCTGAGGAGTCGTATAGACGTCCGGCGCAGGAACGTCCTGGGTTACTCCCAGAATGCGGCCAACCTGACCCACGTACGCGCGAGATAACCTCTCCAACTCACCCGCCGTCATTTCCTTCGGGTTACAGGTTACTCCCCCCTTTCCACCACCCAGGGGAATATCGACCACTGCGCATTTCCAGGTCATCCAGGCGGATAGAGCTCGAACGGTATCGATGGTTTCGTCCGGGTGAAAACGCAGTCCACCCTTGGTGGGACCGCGAGAGTCGTTGTACTGGACCCGGTAGCCCCGAAAAACT
>JAJDCM010000346.1 GCA_029260825.1 Planctomycetota bacterium
GAACAAACCCAAGGGCCCAGAGAGTAATAAACCCGTAGCCTGCTCTTTCTTCCTTGCGCCGGGAAAGGGAGCCCGCGGGCCCTCTTCGGATCAAGAAGAGAACGAAGCATCCGGCGATGAAGAGAACTCCGGCAACTCCAAGAAACGGAAGAGGGGCCTTCTTTCTCGCTTTTTCTTCTCTCTCCCGAGCAAGAAACCCATTCACTTTTTTTGCGATTCGATCCCCGGTTTCGCTGGCGGTCGCTTTGCCGAGCACGAGACAATCCTGGAGGTCCTGGGCTATGATGTGTTCGATTTCCCTCCAGTTGGCGTGGACGGGCATGAGCCGTGCGCTCGACAGAACATCGAGGAACACGTTCTCACTCCGGGGAAGGACTTCGGGTTTCAGAAAATCCTCGCTCCTTGCCGCCTTCTTGAAACCGGGTACCCCGTTGCCGATGCGAGCGAGGGTCCGAGACATCCGATCGGCGGAGAGTAGCCGAATAAACCGTGCGGTGAGTTCTGGATGACGGGTGTAGCCGATTCCGACGTAGCTTCGTAACGCGATGGATGTCGCCGCTTGCTTTCCTCTCGGAAGGGGGTAGACGTCCCAGGCGAAACCTTTGATCTCCTTGAAACGATAGACTTCCCAGTAACCCACCGGTCCGTACAGGGCAACGTTTCCGTCCTGAAACTCGCCCCGAGTAACTTGAGCCTCAAACGTCGCGTCGGTGGCCGCGACCTTCTCCTGGTGAAAGAGGCGAACGAGAAAATCGAGAGCCTCTTTGGTTTCCGGTGAATCGAAGGTGCACGATTGGAGGTCTTCGCTGATCAGAGTCCCACCGTTCTGCCAGATCCAGGGAGAGAGAGCCTGAAGCCACTGAGTGATTGAAACTCCCCACTGTCTTCCCGAGTCGGTCTCCTTGGTGCATTTCCTTGCGATGGAAAGGTAGTCATCCCACGTCCAGTCTTTCTCAGGAAGAGAAACTCCTTCATTGGAAAGGATCGTCGTGTTGACATACATGACATAGGGGGTAAACGTTGAGGGAAGGCCATGGATGTTGCCTTTTCCATCGCGAAAGGCATCAAGGGGAACCTTGAAGTAATCGTCCTGGTTCCACTCGGGATCCTGGTCGAGGTATGGTTGCAGGTCGAGGAGGATGTCGTTCTCAAGGAACGAAGAGAATTCCAGAACATCGATGGCGGCAACGTCGATGGGCTGGCGACCTGCCAGCATGATCTTGAGTTTGGTCAGTGGATCCCCGCCACCGCCTTCGTTCAAGAAACGGATCTTGACCCCCGGGTTCTTCTCTTCGAACTCTCTTCCCAGCTCGAGCATTTGATCCCAGGCTTCCTTCATGGATGTGGGGTCAAAGACCATGACTCGAAGCTCGATCTCTTCGGAGCTGGTCGGGGCTTGCGTGGGTTCGTTTGCGTTTGCGGGAAGCCTGGCGGCGAACAGCAAGAAACTCACGAAGAAGAGGCCTTTTGCTGTTTTCATGAGAACCGGTAGATCTTGTTCTCGGGGAAGCGAAGTCGCAGAGTTGAGGTGTCCGGAGGGTTCTTGGTGACGACAAGTAGAGGTTGGCCCTCAACGGTACAGTGAACGTGGGTTTCTGACCCCATGGGTTCTATGAGGTCGACCTCGGCCTGGAGCGGTCCATCGTCGCAAACAACGATGTCGTGGGGGCGAATGCCAAGATCGTTCAAGAAATTCATCGGCGGACTCCCGATGAAACTCGCCACGAACCGATTTTTTGGATGGTTGTAGACGTCGAGGGGGGAGCCAACTTGATGGATCCTTCCATCGTTCATGACAGCGATGCGACTGCCGAGAGTCATGGCCTCGACCTGGTCGTGAGTGACGTACACCATGGTCGCGTCGAACTTCTTGTGGAGCCTTGAGATTTCCGCCCGCATTTCGGTTCGCATCTTGGCGTCGAGATTCGAAAGAGGCTCATCGAAGAGAAAGACTTTTGGTCTTCTTACGATGGCCCGCCCAAGAGCCACTCGCTGCATCTGACCACCCGAGAGGGTTTTGGGCTTGCGATCGAGGACATTGGAAAGTCCGAGAGTCTTGGCGGCCTCCGCGACTCGTTCGTGAATTTCGGTACTTCGAATCCCCTGCATTTTGAGGGGAAATCCGATGTTCTTCCTGACGGTCATGTGGGGATAGAGTGCGTAGTTTTGAAACACCATGGCGAGGTTTCGCTCGCGAGGTTCGAGATCGTTAACGCGCTTGCCGTCGATCAGAATGTCGCCGGAATCAACTTCCGAGAGCCCGGCTATTGAGCGCAGGATGGTCGACTTTCCGCAACCGGAGGGCCCGACCAGGACCATGAATTCACCGTCTTCGATGGTGAGGGTTACGTCGTCGATCGCGACCGTTGAATGGAATGACTTTCGAAGGTTTTGGAGCTCCACACGTGCCATGGCGTCATGGTATCGAATGGCGGGCGAGAGCTCTACTTTTCCGTCAAGATCCAGACTCCATCCCAGAGCTGGTCAGGCGTATTTTGCTCGTAGTGGCGGCAGCGATCGATATAGATTCGAGGGGGGATGTCGTTTGGATTCGCGTCCAGGGCCTGTTCGAAGGATCTCACTGCAAGCTCCCATTCCCGGGCGCGGTAATACTTGAGGCCCTCTTCGTACGCATCCAGGGCATCTTTGAGGTTGGGAAAAGAAGTCTCCGTGTGGTGATCGAGAGCCTCAAAGACCGTGACGGGCCGATCCTTCCCCTTCACCTTCATGAGATCGATTGTTCGCAGCAGGATCGGGGATGTAAGGGCATTGACCGTGGATTCACTGAGGAGAATGTTTGTGCCGTAAAACTTGTTTGCTCCCTCGAGGCGAGAGGCAAGGTTCACGCTGTCCCCGATGGCCGTATATT
>JAJDCM010000347.1 GCA_029260825.1 Planctomycetota bacterium
ACCTGAGGAATTCCAAACACCGTCTCACCATCCATCATCACTTCCCACCACACTGCGGTGGCGGTTCCGGCGACCGGAGTACCGAGCAGTTTGCCAACGCCCAGGGTCTTGAAAGAATAGGGGAAGAAATGGGCATCGGAGTAGTTGCCCTCGTTCTGAATGACAAGAACGGGTCTCGACCATCGATTCATGGGCTCTCCTCCCATTTGGCCAGGCTTCTTTCCACGCGGCTGCAACTGACAGTAGCTTTCTCCACCCAGAAAAGTGATGAGCTGGTCGTGAAGCCAGCCACCCCCATTGAACCGCGTGTCCACGATCAAAGCCCGGTGATCGCTGAACCGACCAAGAGCTTCATCATAGACGTGTCGATAACTCGAATCATCCATCCCGCGGACATGAATGTAGCCGATCGTATCCTGAGAGAGCTCTTTCACAAGATCCCGGGATCGCTTCACCCAGCGCTGGTAGAGAAGTTCCCTCTCTTCTCCGGAGCTGATGGGCTTGATGACCTCATCCCAGGTCTCCGCCCCATCCGCTTCTCGTAGAGTGGCAAGAAGAGGCTTTTTCGCCTTTCGATTGAGGAGCTGCCACAGATTGACATTTGAATCGAGTGCAACCCCGTCCACCGCGACAAGATGATCCCCCGGCTTGATCCGGGAGTCTGCCCGATCACAGGGCCCCTCGTTCAGTACCTCGGCAATCACCTGGCTTCCGTCTCCGCTACCATCTCCAAAGAGGAGACCCAGGGATGCGGTCTGGTCGGCATTCGGGGAGCGTTTCCGGTAACGACTCCCGGTGTGAGAGGCATTCAGTTCTCCGAGCATCTCGCTCAGGAGTTCAGAAAAATCATGCTTGTTCTGGATATGCGGCAAGAACCTGGCGTAGCTATCCTTCATCGCCACCCAATCCACACCGTGAAGATCCGGGCGGTAAAACTTCCGCTGTACCTGCCGCCAGCAATGCATGAAGAGGTGCTCTCGCTCCTTCTCTCCATCAATCGTCATCTCGGCCCGATAGGCCACAGGTTTGGACTTCCCGCTCTCCGGATTGCCGGTTGGCCCCTTCGAGATCGACACCTTGGCGATGTGCCCCGATGACTTGCGAAGAATCAAACTCTTGCCATCGCTTGCCATTTCAAAGCTTCCCGGCTGCTTGTCACCAAGCTTCACGAGCCTTGCCGTGGCCCGCTCTCGAAGATGGCTCACCCAGAGGTCCTATTTCCCATCGACCCGAGCCAGAAAGATGAGACTCTCTCCATCGGGAGTGAGTTGATAATCGCCGGTCCGAACTGAATGCAAGGTAAGACGACGGATTCTCTTTTCAAAGCCGTCCGCTTCAATCACCACAGGTTTTGTCTTTTCCTCATCACTCTTCTTCTCATCACCCTTCTTCTCATCAGCAGATGCGACCTGATCGTCCTCATCTCCCGACTTCTTGCTCTCCTTGGCCGCCTCCTTTTTTTTCTTCTTGTCCTTTTCTTCACGCTTCTTCAGGAGTTCGAAATCTTCCTTGCTGAGAATCGCGCGATCATAGGCTTTTTGTGTCAGGTAGACGGCCATCACGTCCTGATCACTTCCTCGCCCACTATGCTCCTGCCGACCAAAGCGTCCAGATGCGAAGAGAAGAGCATCTCCCGCCGGACTCCATTCGGCTGATCCCTCGTTGTAGCCCGTGAGGGTGACATTGAGAATCTCACCGCTTTCGATGGACGCAACCCCAACATCACTACCCCAACGCTGGCCGGGCATGTAGTTAAACGCAAGCCAGGCACTATCCGGTGACCAGGAAAAGTCAATATCCCCGTCCGAATAGGAATAATTCAGGTCCGCGGAAACAATCTCTTTTGACTCGTTCGTCTTCAGGTTGAGCACCCGGATTGCATCTCGATTATGGACATAGGCGAGCCAGTTGCCGTCAGGGGATGCGACCGGTTGGAATGTTTCATCATCACTCACCAGCACCGGCTCTTCCTTCAGAATCGTGGCAAGGCTGAAGAACTCTTCCTCCTCCCGGGAGAGAGACACCTTGTAGAGATTCCAGGAATCTTCTCGTTCACCGGCGAAGTAGATCGTTCGGCCATCTTTCGCCCAGGTGATGGACCTTTCCTGTTCCGGAGTGTGAGTAAGACGGCGAGTTGTCCCATGATCAATCGACGCCGCAAAAACTTCTCCCCGAACAACGAATGCCACTTCGTCGCCACCCGGAGAAAGTGCGATTTCCGTCGCTCCCTTCGTCAAAGTCTCGACCGAAACGTTGTTCGTTCTTTCATCAAGGTTGGCTTCGATCGAATACGGAGCTGGAGCAGAATCGCCCCGCTTCAACCAGACCTGACCCTTATAAGTATAGGCAAGAGTGCCGTCATTCGACACGCTCAGGAACCGACAGGGGTGAAGAGCGTGCTGGGTCAAGCTCCTGGATTTCCCCGGCTTATCTACAGAGGCTTGCCAGATGTTGAGGCTTCCTCCCCTTTCGCTAAGAAAGACAAATTCTTCGCCGTTCGGAAGCCATACCGGATTGCGATCTTCACCTCTAAAATCGGTAAGCTTGGTGTGTTTTCCCGTTTCTTTCTCGAAAAGCCAAACGTCTCGAGTGACCGAAGAAACATGGTGCTTTCGCCACTCGTTTTCATAGCCTTTTCTATCCTGGTAAAGCAAGTGGCTCATCGAGGGGTTGTAGCTGGCGTCCTCCGCAGCGGTGGTAAGCACCTGAGTCGGAGTTCCACCATCAAGAGAAACCTGATAGAGCTCAGGAAGGAAGGTCGTGCCGATCCGGGCTGCGGGGGCGTCGACTCGCGAACTTGAAAAAAGAACGCTCTTCCCATCCGGAGTGAAACTGGTGGGAACATCCGTCGAGGAATGATACGTGAGCCGCTTCGCCGGCGACCGGGCAATCGAGGTGACATACACATCGAGTTGACCGTGCCAATCCGCCGCAAACGCGATTGCCTTCGAATCGGGAGACCAGACCGGCGACCGCTCATAACCCTCGTGGGTGGTAAGAAGCGTGGCACTGACTCCGCCTTCCGGGGTAACAGGAGCAACCCAAAGATCGCCCCCGTAAGAAAACGCAATCCATTGTCCGTTTGGAGAAATCACCGGGTAACGGATCCACAAGGCCCCCTGGGCCGCCGCGGAAGAAGCAAAGGAAAGGAAAAGAGCCACAAAGGCGGCCAGTCTCAAGTTCATGGTTTTCTCCAGTGTGCGGGCAAACAAAGGGGCTTTCGGAGTCTGCTGATCAAGCTCATCGGCAGGTTATCCAAGAGGATAAGGGGAAAACGGAAGGACTGTCAATGTCAACAATAGGTTAAGATGCGGAGAAGACCGCTGAAAAGAGAGGATCTTCCCGGAAAAGTTCCGTCAGGATAGCCTGCTTCATTTTCGCTGGTTTCGACGAATACGGTATCCAACTCTTGCTCAAAGCCCCGAAAACATTCAAGAGTAATCCGGTTCTTCTGCTTGGACTGATCCTGCCGGTAGGACTGGTTCTTCAGATCCTCGGGTTTCACGATCTGCGTCATGACGACGCATACATCACCTATCGATATGGACAGAACCTTGCAATGGGGCAAGGACTCGTCTTCAACCCGGGAGAGCGGATCATGGGATCCACTTCTCCCGCCCATTGTCTTCTGGCCGGATTGCTCTACCTCGGGCTAGGAAAAGACAACCTCATGTCGGTCATGTCCTCCATCGGTTGCATCGGATGGACTGCCCAGGCCGCCGCCTCTTATTTCCTTTTTCGCCGGGCGATCGGCCCGGGACTGGCTCTCTTTCTTGCCCTGTGCATCCTGGCCGGTCTCAGCGGATCCGCTTCCTGGGTAGCCCTCGAAACGAACCTGGTCGTGGCCATGACCCTTTGGGCTTTCTGGTTCTCGGGAAAGTCGCGCTGGACAGAAACGGCCGTCTTATGCGCTCTTGCCGGGCTGATGCGCCCCGATGCGTTTCTCCTTCCCTTCCTTTTCGCCGTTCCGTGCTTTCGAGAACTGAAGAGAAAAGCGACAAAGCCCGCTTTGATCTTCCTCGCCCTTTGTATTCCCTGGCTCATCTTTTCTTTCATCTACTATGGAAGTCCAATCCCTCAATCCGCCGTTGCCAAGGTGCAAACAGCAACCTTTACGAAGTATCTTTCTCACGTCATTCAACATCCGATCGCGGAGACTCTCTTCGAGCCAGATCAGGCCTGGCACATCGTGGCCGGCTGGCTGATCTTTGCCACGGGTGCGGCTTCCCTGATCATTCGGGACAGAAGACGTTGGACGCTGGTTGCCTACGGGATCCTCCACCTGGCTGCCTACGCATTCCTGCGCCCTCCCCCTCCTCACACCTGGCATCTTTATCCTGGAGTTGTCGTCTTTTCCATGATGGCTCTATCTTCCATTACTTGCCTCAGCCTCCTCAAAGTTCCTCAGCCCGCGGCCCGAATCGTGGCCGCATCGGGCCTCATGTTGATCATCGGGTTCACCACATCACGAACGTTTGATTTTGCCAACGCTCACAAGGACGAGTACTGGTTTGGGGCCAGAGATCGAGCCTACAGGGGAATCGCCGAATACCTCACCGAGAACGCCGAACCAAGAGACCGAGTCGCCACCAACGAAATCGGTACCGTTGGCTACTACTCCCGTCTTCCGGTCTACGACCTGGGTGATCTCGTCACCCGCCGCACCGAAATGCACCCCGAGGATCTGAGGTGGATCATGCTGGACAAGAATGCATTGCGCGACACAGGCGGCCGAACGCCGGTGCACGTCAGTCAGTCCGGCCCTTTTACCGCAGTACTCTTCGAGAAATAATACAGTTCATCACCCTATTTGGTCGCACCCGGTCGAAATCGAAAATGGGTGGCCGGGATCGAAGTACCCTCAGGAGCCTTGGTCCCGGAAAAACTGAGGATCTTCGGGATCTCCGCGGCTGCCCTCGTAGCTGAAAGCCCCCGATTCAGGATGAGATCTAAAAGCGTAAACTCCAGTAGAGCACTTGCCATCCAGTCAACAGGAATCTCATACCCTCCAATTCCCTCCAGGGAGTCTACGTTCTCTCGAGCCGCAAAAATCAGATCCGGAATCTCGCCCCCCATCACCGCACAGGAGGAGAAATGCACGAATTTCAAGTTCGGGATATCGGCAAGTGCCCCGGCGATCTCGCTTCCAGAAATCAAGCCCGCACCCCCGTAAAGCCCGGTCGTCTCGCCATGAGCGGCAACCACCAGATAGATCGGTCCATCGACAAAGGCCGCCTGACCGCAAACATTCCGAAATGATTCGGCATCGCTGAACGATCTCTGACGAAACTCGATTCCTTCCTTGTTGCCAAAAATACTCCGAAGCATCGCCCCGAAGGAAAGATCCGGGCTGCTCAGGTTCGACTCCCAGGGTGTCTCCAGAACATAGAGCCACTTCTTCCCATCCTCACCGGAATCAAGAAGCCGATCTCCCGTCCAGGCTTTCCAGGAATTGGATCCCTTCTCGACCCACTTCCCCTCGAAACGGAGAAGATCGCTCGATAGCTCGAACCATCCCTTTCCCTCGACCCGCCCCTCCGAGTAGGTGAAATCGAGCCGATTACCAGCTCTTTCACCAGAGAGCCTGCCAAGCGGATACACGCCAGAAACCTTGTTTTCTTGCTCGCGAAGAACGAGGGTTCCAAAGGATGAACTCCATCGCC
>JAJDCM010000348.1 GCA_029260825.1 Planctomycetota bacterium
GAGGCTGTCCAAAGAAACTGTACAGGAAGAAGGTCTTTCCCGTTTCAGCGACAACTTTACCTGGATCTTCGACCAGAAGGGGTGAGGTGTATTGCATCTCATACTCGTAGACCCCTGGACGGAAGAACATTTTCGCGTCGGGAATCAGTGCTTTTTGAGCAAAGCAGAGGACAAAGCCGATCGCGGTGACCGAACCGACCAGGAAAAGCAAAGGCCGAAGTCGTTTTCCCTTTGGCAGGATATGAAGGACAACCACGGCCATGCAGAGAAAAGCCTGAACCGTGCTGGTGATGGTGATCGCAAAAGTCAGTGTGCCGCAGAAGATCCACCGGCCAAGGTACAGATTTTGAGTCCGAAGGCATTTCCAGGTGAGGAGAAACACCGGAATCAAACTCAGAGTCGCGAGCTCGTAGGTATCCGGGAGGCAGCCAAAAACGAGCTGAGTCATGGAGAACCCGAAGAAGATGGTGGTCGCTGCGGCGAGACTTGTGTCTGCCAGAAGCCGACGCGCCATGACGAAGAAGGCGCCCACGACCGCCCCTCCCACAAAGGAGCCGAAGACGAGCATGCCCAGGTTGTAACTTGAAAAGATGCTTTCGAGGATCGTACCCATCGGTACTACAAGGAGGAGAACCAGGGGATGAGTTCCCTTGTGGTTCTTTACCCAACCTCGCAGCGCATCGAGGTGATCAGCGCCAAAGAAAACGTTGTTGGACTCGGAGTATCCAATGACGCCTTGATAGGCCTGTGCAATGTTGAAATAGATGAAGGCGAATGCGAATCCCAGCCCGAGGCCAATGACGGCTGGTGAGAGGAGGCGCCTGGATCTTTTCTCCGGTCTCTTTTTCAGGAATGGCGCCTCTTTTGCCACAGGGCGCGGCTCTTCCTTCGAGGGAGGAAGTGATGTGAGGGTCACGAACCCAGTAGATCCTTGAAGTTGCCTTTGAGGAAATCCCCGGCGGTTCGGATGAACCCTCGCTGAAGGATGTCATCGATGGCGTCGACGAATCGATCCAGATGTTCCTTTTCGACGATCAGCGGAGGCATGATGTGAAGGATGTCGGGCGCAGACGGCGCAAAATGTGCCAGGATGTGGTGACGTTCAAAGAGGTCTCGGATGACGCTGGCCATGAACGCGGAATCGACGGTCTTGAAGACGCCCATCTTCGAGGTGTCGATCATGTTGTCGAATCGATGCCTTCCGAAGTTGAATCGAATCCCCTGAATCAACCCACGGCCTCGTAGCTCCAGGATACTTCCTTCGTGGATATCTTTCAGAGACTCGAGTTGTGAACGTAAGTACTCGCCTTGAACCCGGGCGTGATCGAGGAGATCTTCCTCGAAATACACGTTGAGAGCTTCGATGGCAACGGCGCATGAGGACCCGAGTCCGCTGAATGTCGAAGTGTGAAGCGAACAATCTTGACGGGATCCGTAGGCCCGCTCGAAGAGTTCCGGGGTCGACACCATGGCTCCAATGGCCCGTTTTCCTCCGCCAAGGGCTTTGGATAGAGTGACCACGTCGGGCACCACGTCCTCGGCCTGAAAGGAGCAGAAATGACCCGTGCGACCCATTCCCATCTTCACCTCGTCAAAGATGGTGAGGATGTTATTTCCCCGGCAAAGTTCGACGGCCGCTTCGAGATAACCGTGGGCTCCTTCGGATAGGTTCTCGCCTTGAATCGGCTCCACGATGAAAGCAATAATATCGTTACCAGGACCTGAGCCAGGCGGAGATTCGATGGCCTGTCGCAGGCTTGCCAGGCTTCCATACTCGACCTCGATCACGTTTTCTTGAGGAATCCCCATCAGAAATCCCCGATGGAAACCGCCGCTTCGAGTGATCGACATGGCCCCATGGGTCTTTCCGTGAAAACTGTTGGAAGTGGTGATGAACTTGGTTTTCTTGGGACCTTGAGCTTTCTCGCAGATCTTCAATGCGGCCTCTACCGCTTCTGCACCGGAGACGGAAAAAAAGCAGACGGAGAGCGGATCAGGCAAGATGGCCGCGAGATTATGAGCAAGAGCGCCCTGGAGCTTGTGAGGTGCAACCTTGATGGCGTCCAGAATTTTTTCGTCTTGACAGCGCCTCTCTGCCGCGAGAATGCGGGGGTGGTTGTGCCCGAGGCCAACGACACCGATTGCGGCCGAGAAATCCAGCACGCTCGTCCCATCTCCCAGAAGGATTTCCATCCCTTCCGCACTTTCAACGTCCATGTTGGCCAGACCAAGAGAACGATAGATGTTCATCAGGGCTGGATTGATGTGTTTGGAATAGAGTCTCTTGGCGGTTTGAGGATCAAGATTGAAACATTCGTCGAGGGTCAGTCGAGAGCCCATGGGTGATGTCTCCAATTCTCTGATAGCGCTGTGACTTGTGATGGACAGGGCATTTATCGTCATCTGGGCTTTCTTTCATGAGATCTGATCTGAGCCGAAATGCTTGCGCTTTACTAGTGGAGCGCCACGCTCAATCCGTTCACGTTCGTCTGACTCGGGATCAGGAGATCCTGACCACGAAAGAGGGGGAGAAAGAGGCCGTCGGTGAAGGGTTCGAGGCTTCTTGGGTAGAACCGAACACCATCCTCTTTTTCTGCCGAGAACCCGGTCGTTGAGAGGGAGCCAAGGGGCGATAGGTAAAGGGCACGTTCGAGCGGGCCAAAAGATAGAGCGTCGATGTTTTCCGATGGCTCCGACAGCTCCACATCCGATCCATCGAAGTGGAGAAGGAAGACGCCGGTGGTGTTTTCTCCAAGGGTTGACGGGATGAACTGAACGATGTCTTCTCCTCCCACCGCACCAAGGCCCGGGATGATTGCCGGTCCCCGAGTGGACAGATAGAGGTTACCCCCCTGGAGCGAGAGAGCGTCAATCCCTTCATGAGCCTCGCCAAGACCAACGTCCGAACCGTCAAAATAGAGAGAGAAGAGTCCGGATGTCGTGGCTCCCAGGCTAAGCGGTGTGAATCGAACGATGTCTGCATCGGTAACATGGATCTTTCCGGGAGATTGATTGCCTGATTGAGGGAGAGTTGTTTGTCGGGAAAAGCTCAGGAGAAGATCGCCGTCCTCCGTCTGGCTCAATCCGTCGATATCGCCGCCAAGGATTCCCACGTCCGATCCGTCAAAGAGGATTTGATACCGGGATGTTTCGCCGACGTAGACGACGATGTCCTCGGGTGAGATCTTGCCGATCTCTGGAAGCAGAATGTCTTGTTCAAAGGTCAGGAAGAGGAGTAGATCGGTAAGGGGAGTCTCCTCGATGGTGACCAGAAGAACGTCCGTATCGATCAGGACGCCATCGCTGGCCGTCAAGGTGACAAGGAAGTCTCCAGGTGTTGAAAACATGTGATCAACAAGCTCGCCACTCATTGACAGAGTGCCGTCTCCAAAGGTCCAGGTCAGCATGATCGGATCCATGTCCGGATCCATGGAGTTTGACCCGTCGAATGTCAGGGTGTCACCGGCAGCTCCCGTTGAAGGGCCGGTCGCGACAGCCACCGGTGCTTGATTCTGCGGAAGTAAATCCACGGCGAGAAGGGCCTCGTGGAAGTTGACCCGGCCGTAATGATCCCAATCCTCTCCGGCGTCCGGAGCATCGTCAGGATCGTCCGGTAGGTTGTCTGCGGTGTTTCTCAAGATCGTCTCGATCGTCACGTTGGTGATGGGAATGTTCTGATCCCGGCTGTAGGAAAAAAGGAGGGCGCAAAGTCCGGAAACGAATGGAGCAGCGAATGAAGTTCCCGAATCCACGCTGTATCCAGGAATACCGGGTGAACCGTTGGCGGTGGATCCGACCGTGGCTCCGAAGATGTGAACTCCGGGTGCCACGACGTCGACCGCCTCGTTGCCAAAGGCGGAGGATCCGGCCCGGCCGTCGATATCTCCAGATCCTTGATTCACGATGGAGCCAGAGTCCGTGGATCCAACGGAGATGACATGAGCGAACGCAGCCGGGTAGACCGGTGCGGGGGAGTTTTCGTTTCCCGCCGAAGCGATGAGGACTGCGCCTTGTAACCAGGCGAGATCGACCGCGGATTGGAGGGTCTGGGAGAATACCGGGCTACCGAGGGAAATGTTGATCACGTCGGCTCCCTCGTTTGCCGCATAGCTGATCGCCGAGGCGATGTCAAAGTCGGTTGCTCCTCCGTCGTCGGAGAGAACTTTGAGGGACATGATTTGACACGCCCAGGCCGCGCCGGCCAGACCGATCGCGTTGTCCCCCCGGGCTCCCAGGATCGAAGCAACGAATGTTCCGTGGGCGACGTTACTGTCCGGTCCATCCACGCCGTCGTTATCTAGACCATCACCTAGATCTGGTTCGGGGTCCGGATCGCCGGCTTGAAAGTCATAGCCGTGGACGTCATCGACAAAACCGTTCTGATCCTCGTCAATTCCGTTTCCCGGGATTTCCCCGGGATTGGTCCAGAGATTCGAAAGAAGGTCGGGGTGGTCCAGGTCGGTTCCACTATCGATGACGGCGATCACAACATCGCTGCGACCGGTTGACAGATCCCAGGCAAGCTCGGCTGAGAGATTGCGATCCACACCCGTGCCGTGAAAGGCCCAGCGCTGCTGGTCCGTGGGAAATGGTGAGTTCCGATAGAATGAATCGTTTGGAACCCGGTGTGGATACCGGAAGAAATTGGGTTCGGCCGAGCGGACGTTGGCGGTCTGGCGGAGTTCGCGTAAGACGAATGAGAGATCTTGACCCTCTTTGATTCGATAGAGGTGCTGGTGGAGCGTCGGGTTGTAGCCCAGGCGGAGCCAGCCGGTTTTTGTGTCAAAAGATGTGACCCATGGGTCTTCGGGAGAAAGATCCCCGTAGAAAGTCACCACCAGTTCTCTTTTCCGGAAATGTTGCCTTGGCTCTGACGCCGTTTCTTCTCGCAGAGCTTCCGGGGTGATCGCCGGTGGACTTGCTGTGACTTGAGAGTCGCTCATGGGAGCAAGAATACTGAAAGATAGACAGAAGGAGATGGGCCACGTACGCATCGTAGAACTCCTCAGCGTAATCGGTAGCGGCAAACCTCCAACAGTGGGTATCTAGAAAGAGCCGAGCGGATATTGTCCTGGCAAAGAAGCAATTCAAGCATACCCGGTCGAGAACCCAAAAGACGAGACTTTATGAAGATGAAGGAGCTGTTGATTCTTGCATTCGGGTTTTCCCGGATATCTATTTATACTGGTTGAGACGCCAGCTATTGCGGGCGACCGGTCACGAGAGGAAGCATGTAGGTTCTACCGAGATCCTGGATACGACGAGGCTGGGAAGAGCGAAACGATCGATCGTCGATGTGATCCTGGAAGGGGGCGGCGATGAGAATGCGACCGGCGAGACGATTGTCTTCGTGGGCGAGCTGGTACGGGTTCATGGCGTGAAGATAAGTATATACAGTTACCCTGCCTACGTTCTGTCGAGATCCGCATTCGGCAAGAGGGCTTCCCACGACCAGCTCAAGCCCGCCGGATGAGGCCAGATCCCACGCTCCGGAAACGGAATATCCGAAGAGGTCACCCGTAGGGTCGCCAGGGAAGGATAGATTGTCGAGAATGATCGGTCGTTGAAGACGAGAGAAGTTTCGGCTTGTCCCGTAGATGAAGATCCGTCCCGCGTCCACGTAGGTGTTGTTTCCGATGGTGAGGTCCGCGTACGGAGCTCCCACGATGAGTCCAGCGTGAATTCGAGGATCCGGCATTTCCGGGAGGGCGAGGCTCATCGGGCCCGCAAGGGAGGAACCGAAGCGGTCTCCCGCTTTGCGCTGGGGATCGCTATTCGCCAGGACTTTGCGAGTCTCAAGGTCGAGGGTCCCGTCTGGCTTCATGGTATAGATGTATACTTTCCCCACATCCCTGGCTCCTTCTATTCGAGCTCCCGGTGCCCCGATTGCAATCTGTTCGGGCCGGCTGATTCCGGCCTGACGGAGGCCGAAAATCGATCCCAGGCGGGCGACCGAGTGGCCATATTCGTCGCCATTCTCCGCGCCTTCTGGAGCGTGCTCGAAGGTCATTTCTCCCGTTTCGAGGTTGAAGATCCGGATCACTCCGCTTCGAACACCATCCCGACTGGCGCGGGAGGCTCCTACGACAAGATAATGATCGTTGCCATTGAAGGGAGGGGACGAGATGGAAGTTGCGGCCGTGCCGAATCCCTCTCCCGGTTCCTTTCCTCGAAAAATTCGAAGAACTTTCCCCGCAGGAGTGCTCGACCCGGAGAGGAGTGCAATCTGGCCCAGTGGCTCGCCGAATGCTTCCGAGCCAACTCCGGGGACGTCAGCTGTTCGGCTCGTGATGAGCCAGTCGTCGGCAGTGTTCGCCTGGCGCCGAAAAGCCACGGATTGTCCGAAGGTCGACACTCCGGAGTAAGTTCCATGGAGAGTACCGATTCGATCTGAGTCGACCCGATCGCCATCGTTCCGTAGACTGTAGAGGAAGGCAGTGCCCGAGCCGATGACGCCTCCGCCGCTCGCCACCGGGGATGCAACGAGAAGACCTTGTCTGACTCGTGACGATCGGTCGAGGACGGTTCCACCTTCGATTGCCGAGCCCATTCGGTCTCCGGCGGCGGCACCGACCTTGCTCCAGAGAAGACGAGGAGGCGTTCCCTTTCTGTTTGCTTCAAAGAGAGTCACCGCACCTCGATGAGCTTTTCCTCCTCCACTGTAGTCGGGAGCGCCGACCGCAAGTTCAGGAATTCCATCTCCGGTCAAATCGTCCACCAGAGTGAGGGAGGATCCGAACCGACTCTCGCCCGTACTCGCTCCGGTCAGAACCCAGAGGGAGGCGGATCCTTGAGAGAAAGTATGGAGGGATACACTTCCTGCGACCGGGTCACTCACCAGAAGTTCGGAGAATCCATCGTCATTGTGGTCGCCGGAGAAAAGGAGAGCTGCTCCGAACCCTTTGCCCTGAGGACGATCAATGATCTGAGTCGAAGCTCCCGGTACGGGAGAGAACACGCGAACTCGATCAGACCTTCCACCCGCGGCAACATCAAATCCGGTGCTCTCTGGCAAGTACCGTCCTTCCCCCGCCAGAGACTTTCCCAGGAATTCGCCCGCTTCCCCTTCCTGGATGTTCACGCTGGTGAGACTCTCGGTGATCGGGTTGAATCGAAGGAAGTAGACTCGCCCTGTGTTGAGGCCGGCTCCGTCGTGCCCCGGAGCGCCGGCGATGAAATCAGGGAATCCGTCGCCATCGATGTCGCCTCCGTTTGCCACCGCTGTTCCCAGGCGATCATGTTCAAACTCACCGTAGGCGGTTGCGATGTGGTTCAGGTTCCGTCCGGAGAAGAGGTACACGGCTCCGACGTTCTTTGCTCCACTTCGGGGGTGATCCGTGGATGGTGCCCCCACCATCAGGACCGGAGTGCCGGTCAGTAGATTGGAGCAGGCAAGGGCCTTCCCGAAACCGGAGTTGAAGGACGTCGAGCTGCCTTCGTCCGGGTTCCAGACTTCGGTGAGTACCGATCGCCTGACGTTGTCCGGAAGGATGCCGGAGACGATGAGAACGGCGCCTGAATTCGGGCTGGAATTGAACTCACCATCATCAAAGACCTCTCCGAAGACAAGATCGGGGACGCCGTCTTCATCGAGATCGAGAAAAGACACCGAATGACAGAATCCGTTCCCGTGATTGGCGATGCTTCGAATGTCCTCTTCGCCGGGGAACGTGTCCTGTCCGCGAGCTGACGGACCAAGAAACCCGAGAAGGCCGGCCAGGATCGATAGCAGGGTCATGGTGCGAGTTGAAGAATATTCCACGTTACTGTCTCCGGAAGAGCAGGGAATCCTCTCGTGGAGGAGAGATGGTAAGACCCTGCCCTGGTTCTTGGATTGGTTGACGAAAAGGAAGCTAAGCCGTCAGAGACGGAGAGGGATCTTGATGATCCTTGGATCAGGTTCCCGGCCGATTTGAAGGACGTGTTGGGCACGGAGCCCGGAATCAGAAAGAGCGTTCAAGGTGTAGCGACCGGGAAGAAGATAGATGATCCGGGGAAGAAGGACGCCCCCGTGGCAAGCCAGCCATTGGTCGGTCCAGATCTTGTTTCCTTGCTCATCAACGATGAAGGCTGAAATACGGCGGGCCAGTCCTGGGCTGGATTCTTCTTTGAATTGAAATCGTAGGGAGATTCCATTTCTTGTGTGAAGAGACAAGACGGTTTCTTCGCCCGATTGAACTTCAAAGGGGATCATGGTGCTGGCAAGATTTGTTTCAAAGACACCCGCAAGATGAAAGAAGTATGAGCCTGGAAAGAGGCCGGTCAGGGTTGCGGTGGTCCCGTCGAAGTGACAGCTCCGACTGATGGTTCGGTTTTCGTTCCAGACCTGCAGGACGCTTCTTTGAGAGGGAATGCCGTTTTCTGTCGCGATCTGAGCCCGAAGACTTCCCTGGCGCGTGAGCCGGATTGTTCCCAGATCCGTCGTGTGATCCGGTTGAAGTTCGATTTCGGAGAGAGAAAAAGATCCCGGCAGAAGGCCTGCAATTTTGCCAACCGAAACCTTGACCAGGAGGCTCCCCGGTACGAACGGACCGAGTCGAAATCGACCATTTCCATCGGTGGTTGTTGTGGGGCCGTCGTGAAGTTCCCGGGTGCCGCTGATCTTTGCACCGGAAACCGGATCTCCTTCCGGGGTGACAAGAGTTCCATGGACGAACCCGGTCGCCCGACGGATTCGCGGAATCTCGAGCTCGATCGGTGACGGTGACGGATAGATCGAGTCCAGAATCATGTTCGGTTGTCGACTCGTTTGGATCTCGTGGATTTCAAGATGATGGGGTCCGAGGGGGCGATTGGCGATGAAGAAATGTCCTTCGTCGTCGGTATAGCTTGTTGCCTGACGGGGCATGGGAAGTGCATCGGTCCCGGGGTGCTGGGCGTAGGCGATGGCAACGACCATGAAACCTTCGAGCGGGCTTCCGCCCTGAGCCGTAAGGGTGCCGTGAATGATGGCTCCAGGACTGAGCTCAGGTTCCCACAGGATTTGTTCTCCCGAAAGACCGGTTCTCTCGGCTCGGGATTCGATGCCTTGTTCCAGGCCGGTTGCACGGAGTTTCAGCTGTCCCGGAGTCAGTCCGGTCAGTTTGAAATTCCCCTTGTCTTCCGTTTTTCCGATTCTTGCCGGCCTGAAACAACATGTTGCACCATCCGTGATTTCCAGGGTGGCGCCGATCGACGGGGTTCCGCTGGTGTTTCGAACGGAACCATGAACGGTGACTCCTTCGGGCAGACGAATCGTCGATCGAGTCGGGATTTCTGCGGTAACCGAAATGGTGGTGAGGGAAGGAGCCAGATCCTTTTTCTCCACGAGTAGCCGGTACTTTCCAGAGGTCAGGCCATGAATGTGAAAATCACCTTGCTCGTTGGTTCTTCTCTTCTCGGGACGAGGAGAAAGAAGGAACGTCCCTACGGAAGATACACCGAGTTCCGGGCGACAACTGGAAAAAAGGGTCACCTGTGCGTCGGGTACGGGAAGGCCATGAGGACCCGATATTGTTCCGGAGAGCTCGGCCCCTTGTCCCCGGAGAATCACGGTTTTTGTGAGGCTCCCGATGGTCTTCTTGCTGCGAAAAACGAGAGGCAGGGAAGGTGCGTAATCTCTCGCGCGGGCGTTGACGGCGATCGAGTCGGAAGACAGGTCTCTGATCTTGAGCGTCCCGTTGGCAGAAGTTGTTCCGACCGGGATGCCAAAGTCAGTGGATGAGATGTTACCCAGAAGAACCTCGGCTCCCGGGACCGGCACGTTCTCGTGATTCACGACTCGAACTCGGAGCGTGATTCCAGGAGAAAGGGTGAAGTCTTTTTTGACGTGACGGGACGGTTCGATCTTCAGGGTGAATACCTGATCTGTGCGGTCGACGAAAACCCGATAGTCGCCTGTCATGAGATCTTCGATGTGGCAGCTACCGGAGGGCCCTGTCGTCTGGATCATGTCGGACCGCTCGATTACCTTCACGCCTTGTGGAGCGATTCCGAACGAAACCTCGGAGGCTGGTTCACCATCCGCAAAGAGAAGCTTCAGGCTGAGACTTCCTGTGTTCGAGACGGCCGGTTGATCCAAGAGAAGGGTGGGTTCGTTTTCTGGAACGGAGGCGGAAGAAAGAGAAGCTACTCCCTGGCTACCGCCTGAAGGAGGCTGTTCTTGTTTGTCGAGTCCAACCGGGTGATGGCTTGGCGAAGAAGGAGATGTTGGTTTGGTTTCCGAGAAAAGGCCGAGCGAAACGACAACGACCGTTGAGATTGCAATGCCAATCGCAGAGAGAACCGAAAGGCGCTGGAGGGAGAAGAAGGACGGGTGTGACGAAAGCTGGGCGTCGCTCGATGTGGGGCTCAGCATTCCGGTGGATTCCAGGCGGATGCCGGCGAGGGGGGCGAGAGCGCAGACCCATTGTTTCCGGTCTCCCGCATGGACATGATCGAGCTTCCCTTTGAGTCTTTCGAGCCCTCGATAGAGTCGAGTCCTGACAGTTTCCAGCGGGACATTCAGGCGACCGGCGATTTCTTTGTTGGATAGGTTCTCGTAGAAGCGAAGGATGACCGTGGTTCGATAGGGCTCTTTGAGGCCGTAGACCGCATCGGCGACGGATCGGATGACCGAAGCTTGCTCCACGATTTCGGCGGTGGAAGGCTGAGCTTCGGCGCGAGCAACCCGGTGCTCCCGGCGGCGACGGCGTTCCTGGTCCCGGTGTTGTCTCTTTGCTGCATTGATGACGACTTTTCCCAGCCAGCTACGGAGAACGCCGGGTTGGCTCGGAGGAGCCTCCATCGCCTTGATGCACGTCTGCTGCACCACTTCCTCGACCGTGTCTGTGTCCTTGATGAGGTTGCGGGCCAGGCGGCGTAGAAAGGCCGCATGGGTGAGAAGAGCATCGGTATCGATACGGCTTTGGTCCATTTGAGTGTTGTCTCCGAGATTTGTCCTTTATCATAGGGATACCGTCGACCGGGCGAGTGGCTCATGTTTTTCTTGATTCACGCATTTTCTTCTGTTTGCATCTTTTAACTTTTGTGCGAGTAGCTGTTTATGACGCTTTGTTGGTCATGTTGGGGTTGGGTTCTGAGGGGTTTTCCGGGGGAGCGATCGGTGTTTCGAAACTACTTTCTCGCCGCGAGTGTATTTTTTGTCTCGGGAGTAGCTGTCTTTGCCCAGGACATGCCAATCGATGTGATCAAGGATCTTTCCGGGGGGAAGGATGGATCCACCTACCTTGGCGCAGGCGACGAGTCTCGTTCCGATGGCTTGCTTGATCTGGCCGGAGTGCATTTCTCCCGGCATCTTCGGGTCCATCCTTTCGATCGAGCAACTCTGGCCAAACTGCTTGCTTGTTCCGTGGGAGATCCGGATGAACAAGCCCTTCGTTCCCTGAATTATGCCCTTTGTGTGATGGATGAGCGGGGGCAGGTCAAGCTGGATCGGAAAGCAAAGTCATATTTTCCGAAGAAGGATAAGGCCTGGTCCGCCCTTGCCATGAAGCGTGCTTCGGCGTTGAGGGATCTTGAGCGTTTCGTTTCCTCTGAGGTTGTCCGGCTCAAGAAGAAGGAGGGGAGCTCCCGACTCCTGGCCGAGTGGGCGGCTACGCTTGCGTGGGAGTTGATGCGTCAGTCTCCAGCCCTCATCCGTCACTATGGTCCGGTGTTTAACAACTTTCTTCAGCCGGAAGTCGACCTTCATGTCCGAGTGCTCGACGACTTGAACGAACTTCTTTCGATCTCGCTCCGAGATGGAGATCAGAGATTGGCCCTTCGAGCCGCACGTTGCTTGCATGGCCTGTCGACACAGGCTGCCTATGCTGATCTTCAGGGACAGACGGCACCCGACCTTCGAGAGATCAAGCTGGAATCATCTCGGAGGCTTCGGGAGCTTCGAGACCTGTTTGCGGAAACTGAAGAGCCGATGACGGTCGCCGAATTGTCTTCCCTATCATTGGAGGAAAGGGAGGCTTTCACGATCAAGCATCGAAACTTCGGTGATCCGGGTCTTGCTGTTTCTCCGGGTAAGCGATATCGAATCGAATCGGATTGCGGGTTCGAGACTCTTCTGGGAGTGGCGACAAGGATCGAAGGGTATCACGATCGACTGGCTCGGTGGACCGGTAAGGATCCCTTCCTTGATGAGCAAGGGGTCGTTCGATTGGTTCCGGATGGGTGCGGACTCACGGCGGAGGGTGCACCTTTTTTCTGGTCAGGGGGCTTCCAGCGAGGACATGAAACGACTCTCCGATTTTCGGCAGGGACCCTTGAGGGATTGGGGAGGACTCTGACTCACGAGCTCACTCATCGCTTCGACGGAACCCTGTTTAACGGGCTTCCGGCCTGGCTTCTGGAAGGGCGAGCGGAATGGACGGAGGCGGCCTATCGGGACGAATCCGAGGCGACCTTCGTTGACAATCATGTTGTTCCGTCGGTCATGCAAAACGCTCTGTACAAGGGGTATGGGTCTCTTGCAAAACTCGAGGCCTTGATTGACGGAAGCGTTGAGGAGTATCGAGACAACTACGTTGCGGGTTATGCCCTGTTTACCTACCTGCGCACCTGGCAGGTAGACGGGGTGAAGCTCTTTCAGGAGCGCCTGGATCGATATCAGAACGAGATGAATCGGGACCGACGGTATGCCGTCGATTGGTTCCTGGAGAACTTCGCTGACGGAGAGGCCGATCGGCCTTTTGGCCTGGGTGATTTCACCGATGGGTTTGGTGTTTTCCTGCGAGGTTTTGATCGGCGGACACCAGCACCCTGGCGAAGTCGCTACGAGGAAAGCAATGCGGCCGGTCCCGAGAGAAGCTGGGTCTACGACCCGAGAACCTGGACGACCTCGAATCGCCAGTCCGAGCCTGCCTTTGGCGAGGATCATGCCCGTGTGGCCGGGGATCTCTTCAAGGAGGTCGGGAACATCGAGGCCGCGGTAAACTGCTATCTCTGGTCTCTTGGGGTGGATCCGTGTTCCCCGAGAATTTCAGATCTTCTTGCCCGGTATCTCCCGGAGCTTTCTCGTTCACGTCTGGGGTGGCTTGTTCGGCAGAGTCTTGGTGAGGTCGAATCGGAGGCTCCGTTTTTCTCTGCTCTTCCCAACCTGTCTCGTCTTCTTGAGGCCCACAAGGTCGCGGTGAAAGACTATGAGAAGAAGGGGCTCAAGAAGGCTTCACTTGCTCTGGTTGCCGATCATAACCGGATTGCAAGGTGGACCGGTTCAACCCCGCTGCCCTGGGCCGTGTCTCCTGGCAAGAACGAAAAAGAGCTCGTTCTCGAGGATGAACCTCCCCGTGCCTTTTCCGTGTACGGGCTAACCGGTGGTGATCTGGCTGATCATGAATCCAGTCGAGCGGATCGATTCTTTTACGAAACCCCGGAAGGGGACATCCATGTCGGGCGCAAGCGCTCTGCTGGAAGTACGGGAGGGATGGATCGGACGTCCTATGGGCGTTCGGTTCTGGTGCTGAGCAAGGAGTGGATCCCTGCCGGGAGCTACCGGCTGGAGACGGAGGTTTTCTTCACTACGTCCTATGTTGTCGGTGACGTGATCCTCGGGTACCAGAGGAAGGACTGGAACTATCGGTTTCATTTCTCGGCAGGAGACTTCCTGTATGCGGCGGGAGAGAAGGACGATGCTCCCCGATTTTCATCGATCTCCTGGGCCATCGAGGGACGAACCATTCGGGGCGGGAACCTTCCTGGAGCTCACGCTCGTGGAACGGTGAAGTTTCCGCGCACCAAGCCCTCTTTCAAGCTGAGGATTGATGTGATGGGGCCTCAGATTGTGGTCTGGATCGACGGGAAGCGAGTCGGTTCATTCAGGACATGGAACGCAAGCCCGATTCAAGGGTATCCGGGGCTGTTCGTCAGCTGGGGAGCGGCTCGGTTTCGTGAGCCGACAATTCAGAGGATCGATCGATCCTGGGCGGCCAAGGTGGCGGCGGGAGATGGGGTCGGAATCAGCTTGAAGGAAGATGAGACTCTTCGGTTGCACCAGCTCGTGAACACACCGTTTCCCGAGCTTCCTGCCCATCCCGGAGGGACGGTTGTTATCTGGGTTCCTCGGTTTTCCAGGGAAGATGGTGCATTGGATGTTGAGAGAGTAGAGGATCGGGCAAGGAAGTACGGTCAATCAACAATCGCTTCTATTCGGACCAAGGGCCTTCCTCAACCGGTAGCGATGGTGCTTCCCCATGGAGTTCCGAGTTCGATGACGCAGGCGCTTGCCACAAACTTCGCCGAGATTTCTGGATCACCGGTAAGAATGTTGACCCATCGGCGATCGTCCTTCTTGATCTCTTCCGAGAATCCGGATCGTCCGGCGCGGCCCCGTCCTGCTGTCTTGTATGTCGATGCTCTTGGCTGTCTTCGAGTAGGAGAAGTCCTGCGTCGCGGGGCGGGCCATCTTCCGGGTTGGTTCGAAAGATGGGCCCGGGTACACCGACTGGATGCAAGGGCGTCGGAGGAGTAGGCTTCTTTGCGGTCCTGATCTGGCGTCAGGGCCAGATGAGCTGGCCGGCTCTCTTGAAACGATCCGCCTTGAATTGCTTCATCGTTTCGTCGACGTTCTTGATGCCCTCGCTTGCCATGGCGGTTTCGTCGGTATTGATGATCTTGGGAGTAATCAAGACCACTAGCTCGTTCTTTTCGGTTCGTCTTTGTCGCTGACGAAAGAAAGTTCCGATGAGGGGGATATCTCCAAAGAACGGTACCTTGCTCTCGACCTCGAAGCTGTTTTCTCGAAGGAGTCCGCCGATCAGGATCGTGCCGCCATCCTTGACGAGGACGGTCGTCTCCACTTTTCTCTCCTCGGTTACCGGAATTCCCTGGAAGAAGCTCCGCAGCTCTTTGACGGAAGGAGTGATCTTCAGTTTGATGATTCCATCGTCTCCGATGGTGGGCCGGATGGTCAGCGTAACGCCGACCTCTTCGAACTCGACTTGTTGAACGGTTGTATTGCCAATTCCGCCTGACTGGGTCGTGGTAGAGGCGGTGCTATCAATGTAGGGGATTCTTTCGGTGATGTGGATGCTCGCCGTTTCGCCGTTGAGAGTGGCTACCTTCGGGCTCGAGACGATGTTCAGGGCTTCCATGGTGGCGATGGCCTGAATGGCTCCCCCGAAAGGATCGTTCTTGGCATCAACGGCAAGAGTGAACGCCGAGGATGAAGGAAGCAGATCCTGGAAGTACTGGAGGGTGGTATCGTCGAGGGAGATGTCGAGGAAGTTCAGCAGCATTCCGATCTGGTCGTTGTTCTCGAGGCGAATCTCCATGATGGTCGCTTCCACGAGGACTTGCTTTTCTCGAACATCAAGGAGACGGACGAAGTTCTCCATGAGTGCTATGTTTTCCCTGTGGTCCAGCATGATGAAAGAGTTGGTCTTGCTGTTCAAAACGATCTTTCCCTCCGGAGAGAGGAGCTTGTTGAGCTCGTCCTGAATCGCGTCAACCGGAATGGAAGTCATGGTGAAGGCGCGAGTGTCTACCGGGCTTTCGACTTCACTGACCTGGCGAACAACATAGAGACCCGGCGGATTTTCGATGATTTCAAATCCGTTGGCAGACAGGACCGAGCGCAGTGCTACCACCGGATCGGTCCCTCGAAGGCTAAGAGTCACTTTTTGGCTCAGTCCGTCCGGGACGATGATGTCCATTCCAGCCTGCCGGGCAACCAAGCGCACCATGTCGGTGAGAGAGATGTCGCGCAACTCAAGGGCATTCGATGCGGGCTTGTTGGTTTCGGTACCCGTTGTTTCTTCTTTTGCCTCGGCCTGTGTTCGGTCGGCCACCACTTTCTCCCAGATGCTCGAAGGAGAAGGGGGTTGAGGTCGAGCCCCAGGATCGGGGGTCGTGCTTGCTTCAGGATCATCTTGCACGGCGACTTTGGTCGTTGGATCGTCTGTGATCGGCGGCGATGTAGGAGGAGCGTCGGGCGGTGGCTCGGAGACCGCCGTGGCCTCCTTCGGTTGTCCTTCTTGCGTCGTTGGCTCTTCGATGAGTTCTTGCTCTTTCTTGACGACGCCTTGCTCTTTCTCCTCTGTTCCGGCAGGAGAGGGAACGGTTTCTTCCTGAAGATCCGTAGCTTCCTCGACCGGCTCACTGGAGGCGGTTTCGTTGGTGTCGATCGTGTCGTCTTGAGCCGGTTCATCGACTTCATTTTCCGGAGCCTCTTCGGTTCCGGTGAAATCAACCGGGGTGGTTTCTTCCGGCTGTTCTTTCCCGGTGGCTACCAGGATCGAGGGAGTTTCTTCCGGGTCAGGCTTTTCCTGGATGACCTCTTCGATCTCGTCCTCTTCCTTTTCGGCCATCGTCTTCAGGGTGAGTCCAGGAACAACCTCGATGCCTTCCAGGAAGTCCGATTCGTTCAACGAACCCGGCTCAAAGGCCTGTTCTTCCTGTTCAAAGAATGAAGGGTCTTCAATGGGAGGCTCGGGGGGCGCTGCCGCGAGCTGACGCTCACGTGCACGCTTGAGCTTTTCGATGAGCTCGGGAGTGATCTCAACCCAGCCTTTTTCCTGGTGCCGGGTGAGGAATTGCTCGTAGGCCTCGTTGTCTCGCTCAGCGCTTGAGCGACAACCGGCTAACCCGATCAGCATCGGTAGGGCAAGGCAGATGGCTATGATCCAGATTGAATGGGATACATGCGTTGGGGGAGTCATCTTCATTTCGATTCACCTTGCGAAGGCGGCTCGGCGGGAGTGTCACCTTGCCTTGTGCCTTTGATGAGGGAGTTAAGTGTTTTGGTGTATGTCTTGTCGCCCGCGACGAAGATCACATTTTGTGGATGTACGGTATGAATCCGAAGTCCGGGAATTCCGGGAACGTAATCGCCAACCTGGAGAACGGACCCGTTGATGAGGGCCATTCGATTCTCTCCGGAGACTAGGGTGGCGTCGAGCGAGAGCGCTTCGATGAGATCGGGAATCGGATCCTTCTGAACGATTTCTTCTTCCTTGGTTTCGACGACTTGTCGATCGAGGTGTCGGATTTCTTCGAGGGTCAGATTTCGCTTCTCTTCGATGGCGAACAGAAAGGGGTCACCCTCCCAGGCTCCCTGGAATCCCTGGGAGAACACTCGCCCCTGCTCCATCTTCTTGAACTGAACGCTTGCTTCCTTGACGCTCCATGCCCAGATACCCTCGGCCGAGGAACTGCTTTTGCCGTCGCTCTTCTTCGATTCGGATGACCCTTGTGATTGTGGGTTCGAGTCAGCTTCCTGGGTTGGAGGAGGGGAGGAGTAGGAAGAGCTCTTCTTCTTCCCCATGAAGTAATAGACGTCATAGATCAGTGCCACTCCGAGAACGGAGAACACGATGATCAGCATTTTTTTCTTCTTTTTGGACACCGACTTGTGACCCCTATTTCTTGTGATAATAGGCGTAAAGATCTAGATTCGCCGCTACGTGAGGAAAGTCAGCCTCACTTCTGACAACGTCGGCGCGCTCCAACGTGAGGAGACGGTCCGACTCGAGGAGCAGACTCATGAAATGTGCGATGTTATGAGTGCGCCCACTCGCTTCAACTGAAATGGGAATCCGGCGAAAGGACTTTGCCTGAGAAGACAGGTTTCCCGCCAGTGAAGTGGTTTTCTCGAATGCCGTTTCCTCGTCATTCACGTCGATGGAGAGAATCGTGATCTCCGATCGGGAAGCCGTTTCATTGATAATGGTATGGATCCGATCCTTGTCCGCCGTTTCAGGGATTCTTCCGTTGAGTTCCTTTTCGAGGGAGTCGCAATAGGATCGCTCGCGCTGCTGAAAAGTCTCGACCTGTGTGTTCATTCGCATGCGAGTCAGAAGCTGAACAGAAACCGCATCTTGCTCAGCTTTGGTTTCCCAGTACCCGCTCATGCGATTGACATAGAATTCTTGATAGGACGCTCCGAGAAAGACCAGAATCAAGAGCATTCGCCCGATGCCAAACACCATATTTTGCTTGGATTTCGTCATGGTTGCTTCCCCCCCTTAGGTCCCTTTGGAACTCTCAGCGCCAAACCGGAGCCGACACTCGATTTCGAATGGAGTCATCGGATCCTCGTCGTCGTCGTTGAACTGACGTTTGGGGCGTCCCGATGGAGGCTTCACGTTGACTCGCTCCAGAGAAGGTGCATCTCGGAGACCCGTGGCTGCTTCTCGCATCAATTTTTGGGTTTCGACGAAAGAGCCGTTGGCCAAACATCCGAGTGTTGCGTACCAGTTGAGCGTGGCGGATCCGGAAGACCCGCTGGTGTCTTCACGGGGAAAGAGTGTGATTTTTTGGCACCGTAGATCCTGCCGCGGAAGGGCAGAGATCTGATTGAAGAAGGCCCGCCAATCTACCTTTCGCTTCGTAAACTCTTCGTAAGCCTGATGAAGGGCCTGAAGGTTTGTCTTTCTCGTGATGACGTTTGCGTGGTCAGACGTCACAGACTCCATACTTCGGAGTCGTTGGTTCGATTCCCGCATGAGTCGGCTGGCATCCTCGGTCATCGCCGGGATCTCGCTCGTAAAAAGATGGCCGGCAACGCCAGCTGCGGCGAGGACGAAAAGCAGTCCGATCGTGGAGGTTATCTGACGTTTTTTTGCCCGAATCTCAGGAGGATTCAGGTTGATGGCGGTATTCGTTCCGGAGGAAACCAGGTATCCGACAAGTCGGCTGACATTCGAGAGGTGATCGGCCGATTCCCCGAGGTCGCCATCGGCATTTCGGATGAGCTCGAGAGGATTCAGAAGGAAGACTTCCTGTTCCAGAGCGTTTGTCAGGGCTTCGCCCACTGTTTGCGCGCGGCCAGGGAAGTGGCTGGTCACCACGATTCGCTCGACACCTTCTCCCGGGAACTTCTGTTGATAGAAGAGAAGAGATCGATGCATTTCTCCGGCAAGTTTCTCTGCAATTGTCGTGGCATCGGCAGTGGCTTGAAAACGAATCGACCGGAGGAGAATCAGGGTCGGACCGGATTGGATCGAGAGCGTTGCGAATGTACTCGAAAGGTCCAACATGGCCCAGCCGGTGGCGTCCTCTCGCGGACGGATTGCTTGAGCGAGACCGAGTAGACAGGCTTGTGCCGGTGTCATACAGGTCGGGTTCAGGCCGGCCTGACGTAGAATATCGTGGAGGAGAAGAAGGGCTTTCCGGGGAGCCGCGGTGACCAGGAAACTCTCTTTTTGGGCTTTCGTGGACTCCCGAGCCCGGCCCATCGAGACAGCCTCAAAGGCGACATCATCATCGTGGCTTCCGGCTCTCTCATCGATCTTGCGGCTGAAGATCCGCTTGCGATCCTTTTCTCCCATTTTGGGGATTGCCATGAGTTCATGAAAGGCGATCTCATGGGGAAGGATCAGTGTTGCCTTTTTTGCTGTCGATCCGGAGAGCGCTACCAATCGGGAGACAGCTTGCTTCAGTTCCTGTTCGGGAACATCGCCGTTACCGCTCCAGGAGATGTCCTCGCCGGATGCCTTGGCAATCTCCCATCCTGTCTTCTCTGGATGGACCAGGAAAACCTGGATATGCAGAGGAGAAAGATCCACCACGAGTACCGGCCCGCCCGCAATATCTGCTTTTGAGGGCGTTTTTGGCTCTACGGTCACATTTTGTAGGCGATCGCTCACGGTCCGGCGGCTCCTTTGCTGTGGAGCCTGCCCCCATTCCGTGCCTACGGAATACGAGGAGACTCCGGAGCCGATATCGGAGCGATGGAGTCTGAAACTTTAGAAGGAGCTTCTTGGCGTGAACGAGGTTTTGGGCTCAACCCTTACCCTTCATGACGCTGAACAGGCGGAAGATAGGAAGGAGAGTGCAGAATACGATGAATCCAACGACCCCGCCGGACACCAGAATCAAGGCGGGCTCGATGAGGGCCAAAGTCTTCTTCACCTTGAGGGGGACCTCTCGGTCGTAGAAGTTATTCACTCGACCCAGAGCATTTCCAAGATCTCCCGTTTTCTCTCCGGCGGCAATCATGCGAACGACCAGAGGCTGAAATCCGCCTTGATCTCGTACCGCGTCTGAGACCGCTTTGCCGCCCTTGACGTCTTCTACTGTATTGGCGACGGAAAGAGCCATGACAGAATTCTTGAGAACCCGAGCCACGATGGCTAGCGCCGCAGGAAGAGCAACGCCTGCATTGAAGAGCGTTGACAGGGTGTGACAGAAGAGGGCTGCTTGGGTTTTTTGGATGAGATCGCCAAAGACCGGCAACTTGAGCTTGCACGAGTCGATGATGAGCCTTCCCTTTTTTGTTTGATTCGAAACGGAGAAGATAATGATGGAACTGACGAGGCCGATCAACAGGATGAGCCAATCCTCGACAAGGAAGTCGCTGATTGCAATGAGGAATTGAGTTGGCGCGGGAAGCTCCACCCTCATCTTTTTGTAAACGCCTCCGATTTTGGGGAGAAGGAACATGAGAAGAACGAGGACCAGACCAATGATGGCAATCGCCAGGATGGCCGGGTAGATCATGGCCTGCACGACCATGCCCTTCGTCTGCTCCTTCCATTCGAGGTGATCTACGAGCTGGTGAAGAACGCTTTCGATCGCGCCGGAGGCTTCTCCAGCCTTGAGGATGCTCGTGTAGGATGTGTCAAAGATCTTGGGGTAGCGAGAAAACGCCTGGGTTAACGTCTCACCGCTTTCGACCCGAAGGCGGATGTCGGTGATGACATTCCTCATGTCCTCGCTGTTCGTCTCGGATTCGATGTCTCGAAGGCCTTCCATCAAGGGAATGCCGCTCTCGAAGATCATGATCAGATGGTGGGTAAAGTCCACCAGATCGCGAACGGGGACTTTCCCCTTGAATACGACCTTATCTTCCTCCGTATTGTCTTCCCGTGCACGGACCAGGTAGAGGCCGATCTCTTCGAGTTCTCCGCCGAGCGCGATTTCGCTCTCTGCGGCCATTTCCCCGTTAATGGGTTTTCCGCGATCGTCAATGGCTTGGTATTGAAATGTTGGCATAGGGTTCTCACAGATCCGATTGTCCGGTGACGCGGAGGGTTTCCTCGATGGTGGTCAATCCCTGACAGGCCTTCTCGACCCCCGAATCAACCATGAGTCTCATGCCATGAGCCTTGGCGTGTTCTGCGAGATCTTCTTCTGAAGCTCCCTTGAGAATGAGGCTACGGGCATGGTTGTCGGGCATATAGAGCTCGTAAATCCCGATTCGACCCTTGAATCCGGAACCTCGGCAATCCGGGCATCCCACTCCCTTGGCCAGGGTAATCTCCTGACCCTCAAGACCGAGGAGCTGGGCTTGTTCCTCGCTCGCAGGATATTGTTCCTTACATTTGGAACAGATGCGTCGGACGAGTCTTTGAGCAAGAACACCCAGGATCGAAGAAGTGATCAGAAAGGGTTCCAGGCCCATGTCGGTCATCCGGGCGATGGCTCCGATGGCCGAGTTTGTGTGGAGGGTTGAAAGGACCAGGTGTCCGGTCAAGCCGGCTCGAATGGCAATCTGGGCGGTTTCAAGGTCCCGGATTTCTCCGAGCATGATCACGTCCGGATCCTGTCGAAGAATCGACCTCAGTCCGTCGGCGAAGGTGTATCCGATGGAAGTGTTCACCTGAGATTGGCGGATCAAGGGAACGCGATACTCGATCGGGTCTTCGACCGTCACGACTTTCTTTTCCATGGCGTTGATCAGGCCAAGAGAAGCGTAGAGAGTCGTCGATTTTCCTGATCCCGTCGGCCCTGTGACCAGGAAGATTCCGAAGGGATTGTTCATGATCCGATCAACACCCGCGAAGCAGTCCTCTGGCATCCCCAGAGTGTCCAGGGAGTGGACGATCATGCTTGCATCGAGGATTCGCATGACCATATTCTCGCCGAATGCGGTGGGGAGGATCGAGACACGAATGTCGAAATGCGCCCCATTCTTGGAGAAGTGAATGCGTCCGTCCTGGGGGAGCCTTCGTTCGGAGATGTTGAGATCGGCCATGATCTTGAGCCGAGCGAGTACTGGTGACTGAAGAGACTTGGGGAGGGCCGCTCCCTGGTGCAGGATGCCATCGATGCGATAGCGAACCCGTACGATATTCTCTTCCGGTTCAATGTGAATATCGGTGGCGGAATCTTTGATTCCCTGGCTGATGATATCGTCCACCAGTTCCATGAGGGGCGTGTCACCCACAGCGGCTTTGGCGTTGGTTTCTTCGCTGGCGGCCATTGCCTCATCGATGGAGTTTTCGATGCGGGCACCGAGCCCGGCGCCGGCTCCGGTGAGTCGCTCGATGGTGCGGCGGATATCGGTTTCGGTAGCAATTTTTACCTGAAGAGGCCTGGAAAACTTGCTCTGCAAGAAATCCGTGACTTCAAAGTCGCTCGGGTTGGCCATTGCTACCGTCAACGCCTCGTCCGTCATCGAGAGGGGGACGAAGAGATGAGTGAGGGCATAGTTGGGGGAAACCAGCGTGAGAACCGAAGAATCGATGATCATCGTTGTGAGCTGAACGACCTCGATCCGGAGCATGGCTCCCAAGGCATTAGCGAGGGTCGATTCGTCGATGAAGCGGAGGCTTCGCAGCACATTGGTGAGAGAGTCACCGGTGCGTTTCTGTTCCCGCGCGGCGAGTTCGAGTTGCTCCTCGGTGACAAGGTTCTTGTCGATCAGGTGGGTTGCTAGGAGGTCGTAGTGAATGTCCGACATGGTACCAGGTGGGCGAGGAGGGAGAGGGGGAGGGGGAAGCAGAGTGGTGATCAAGTCCAAAGAAATGGGATCGATCACCACTCGGATGTAGCAGTAGAAATGGCTCTCGGGCAGGCCCGGAAGCCGATCGGCCTAGTCGAGCAAGATGCCGATGTCATCATCGACCAGCTTGAAGGCCGAGAAGGCAGTGTCAAAGGTACGATCCGGACCTGCGGACAAGATCCACACGTTGTCGGTCGAGCTGTAGCCACCTACGTTCACCACATAACGGCTGCCCCAAGGATCGGCGGCGACGTTTTCGAGGTAGGGGCCTTTGAACTTCGTGCCACCATTGACGGTTCCGTCGCAGATGAAACTGAACAGGGTCGCCTTGGTGGTTCCGCCTTCAGACGTAGCCGCGGTACCATCGCTATAGAGAAGATCGTTGGTTTGGGCACCGAGTACTCCCGTCGGGAAGTAGCGGGTGTCCGCGATATACTGGGTAACAGCGGCTGAGATTCGTTGAATATCGCCAAGAGCCTTCGATTCTTCGGATGAAGCGAGCTCTTCCGAGATTACCGGAACCAGAATCGCGGCCAGGGAAGCGATGATCGCCACGACGACGACCATTTCAATCAGCGTGAAGCCTTGTTCTTTCCTCTTAGGCATAGAGGGGTCTCCTTGAGTTGGGGGTACTACAAAAATTCGCAAGAAAAGACCGGCGGAATGGGCTCCAGGGGAACTGGAGTTCTTCGCTTGTCGATTCAGCTGTTCAAAGATCCAGGGTCCGAATGGACCGCATGGGTAGAACGATTTGATTGGAAGGCGTTTGTTCGCAGGTGTTTGTGAGCAAGCATCAATAGTTCGTTGGAAGTATAGCCCGCTCGAGCACCAGGAGTCAAATCGGAGTGAAAAAGATTGGAGAGATTGTGGAGTTCAAGACTCCTGAAGTGTGTATGAGGAATCTCCCCGGGATCAGGGTCATCTTTTCACTGAAGCAATGAGAGCTTTCTATACGGGAAAAAGAGATCGGCGAGAAATGAAAACCCGCCAATCATGGCGGGTGAGTATTTCAAGCGGATGGATTAATCGATCAGGAGGCCGACGTCGTCACCGGATGTTTTGAACCCAGTAATGTCCGTGTCGAACGTCAGATCCGGACCGGCGGAGAGAACCCACACATTGATGTCCGGATAGGTTGAGCCATAGCCATCTGTTGTAACGATGTAGCGGCTTCCCCAGGGATCGGCCGGGATATTCTCGATATAGGGCCCTTTGAACTTGGCACCGCCGTTTACCGTACCGTCGCAGACGAAGCCGAAGAGACTCGCCTTGCTACTCGCCGGTGGCTCAACGGACGCTTGCGTGCCGTCTGAATAGAGGAGTCCGTGGGTTTCAGCGCCCAGAGTTCCCGTCGGAAAATGTCGGGTGTCTTTGACGTATTGAGTGAGAGCAGCCGAGATCCGCTGGCAATCGCCAAGAGCCTTCGATTCGTCAGAAGAAGCGAGTTCTTCGGAGATCACGGGGACGAGGATGGCAGCGAGGGAAGCAATGATCGCCACCACGACGACCATCTCTATGAGCGTGAAGCCTTGATCGTTCTTTTTATACATGAAGCCAGATTCCTTTCGATCAGGATGTGGAGTGCAGGGAGGACTTTCTTGTGCAGAAAGCCTTTGAGCGAAGATGTTTGTGGGCAAGTGGATCGCTTATTCTCGAAGTATACCCCTGTTCTGAGGCGGGTGGCAAACCGGATCCCGGAATCGATCGAACGGCTCTTTTCCAGAGGAAAGCTTCCCGAGGAAATTAGACCGGTTGCCCGCCGCTTTTTCACCGAATGATCCGGTCGAGGTCACGTTTTGCCTGAATCGAGAGGTCAGGAAAACTCTGAAGGAATTCCCCGGGGGTTTTTCCGGAGCGACACGAGGCCGCCATCAGGAGCGTTCGTGCTCGAGCTTCTTGTCCCCGTCGAAGCTCCAACCAACAATGTAGGAGAAGGGACTCCGCGTGAATCGTCTCCCCCGGAGTGCGGAGGAAGCTCTGGGTCCACAGCGCCTTCAGTGCACTTTGTTCATCGTCGTTGGCGAGGTGAAGATAGGCAACCGTTGTAAGTGTTTCCTTGAGAGTCGGATCCCATTTCGCAGCGTAAGCGGCAGCCTTTTTCACGAGTTCTCCGGTGATCCCGTTTTCTACCAGGTGCTCTGCAAAGAAGAGGCAAGCTCGCCGGTCGTTGCGTGCGATGGTGAAACAACGTTCCAGGTCCTCATGAGATTCAGACGCGGCAAGGAGGGAAAGAGCTTCGTCATGGCGATGGGGATGCCGGTGGTTGAATCCATCTTCGTCGGGATCGTCGTAGTCTTCCGTCCTTTGAATGCTTGCGGCAAGTCCGAAATATTTTGACCCCGAGGGGTAGTCGTTTCGAGAAAGAGATAAGGTTGCCAGGCGCCGAGCTGCCCGAAGGTCCCGCCGACTTCTCACGGGAGGAGTTTCGAGGATGAGCAAGAGGAGCGGCTCCGAGCAATAAGTGAGCCGGGCCTGACTGAAACGATTGGAAAGGTCGGCCAGGTTTTCTTCGGACACCCTGGCGAGTTCGCCCCGTGCGGCAAGAGCGTCAAGGGTTTTTCTCTCGAGAGCCAAGAGCTCATCGGGCGGGATTGCGTTCAGTGACTGGATGAGCCCGTTCATCCAGAAGAACCGTTCGTTGTTTGCAAGACGAACATCGGGAAAACGAATTGCCGGCTCGAAGAGCAACTCGAACGCCATGGACCGAAGCTCCGGCTCCGGGCGCTGCGCCATGACTTGAAGCAACCGTGCGAAAAGGATGGGATCTGGCTCTACAAGGTTCGGGGCGCTGGATGGAGGGCGCAACCACTCCTCGGATTTGTCGCGAAAAAGATTGGCAAGATAGTCCCGGATCTTTTCTTCACGAGACTTCCCGAGGAGAAGCAGGGCGGCGCCGGTCACTTCTTTCGCGTTGGCCCAGTCGATGATGTTCAAGATGCGATCCACGTCCGCCGGAAGCGCCGGGAATGTGGTCAAGGTTTCTAGCGCTGCGACGCGAATGGCGCCGGTTTCTTCGGGATTCTCGGCGATCCGGTACAAGATCTCTCGGGCTGGCCCTTGGTCTTTGTGATGAAGGGCTTTGAGGGCGGCGAGTCGGATATTCTCCGGCCGATCTCTTCTTGAGAGAATGCCTAGAATCACCGGGGAGCCGGCCGGGTCTCGGACCTGCGACAATCCGAGCAAGCATTCGATCAGAAGACGAGACGTGGATCGATCGGATTTCATTTCGAGGGCGGAGGTAACGCGAACGAGGGCGGAGACCGACCTGGAGGCAAGCTTTCGGATGCAAAATCTTCGAACGGTCTCGTCTTCGTTTTGGTCCTTGGCTTTCGCTTCAAGAACAGGAGTTACTTTCTTTGAATCGGAGAGGGCAAGGGTGAGAACGATCCTCTGACGGACAGCTATTGAATCTTCTTTTAGAAATCGATCCAGGAGCCGGTCAACGATCACGTCCCGATCATCTTCTTTCACGAAGCCCGACACGGCGAGGAGGCTGTTTTCTCGTAGTTGTGCCGATGGGTGGTCAAGCCAGGTCAGGACGATCGGTAGGGCCTCGATTCCAGCGAGACGAGAGATTTTCGACGAGAACCGTTCGGCCTCGAGGCTTCCTGCGATGGGGCGGCCCTCCTCGGGGAGGAGGATTTTCGGCAGACGAGAAAGGAGACCGACCGTCTCCGGACGGAGGAGTGCCGAAAGGCCCAGAAGCTGGATCTTGGCGTCTCGGTCGGCGAGAAGTTCCCCGAGTTGTTCGTCGGCAAGGAGGGTCTTTCGATCTCTTAGATTTTTTGCGATTGCGCGTCTGAGAGAGGGGCTCTTTTCCCGTTGGAGGGCGGAAAGTAGCTGACGAAGTCCCATGTCTCCTGGAAGGGCACCCAACATCCGGTAGACACTGCTTCGCACCGAATCGGGCTGCAGCGGTTGAGCGATCAGCTTTTCGAAGATCGAGATCACATCGCCCTGACGAAGTTCGGTGAGTTTTCGCAGAAGTCGCTCGGGATCGAGGCTTTCGCGGTTCTGGTCGGGAGCCTCGACTTTCATGAGATGGTTTTGAATCTGAGCAGCCGCTGGCGCGCCGATCATCGTAAGGACTCGACTCGCTTGGTCCTGGACCGAACTCCTCGACCGATGACTTCCGTACGCCCGGATGGTTTGTTGAAGAAGGCCTGATTGCTTTTTTGAATCGTAGGCGTTGGTGGTAAGGAGATTCTCGAAGGCAAAGAGTGCAAATGCTGGGTCTGGATCCGTGCACGCTTTTTCAACCAGGGAACGCACCCGACCGACGGGGTGTTCACACAGAGCGGTGAGAGCGAGGCGCCGGGCAGTTTCGTCCCCTTTCTCAAGTGCTGCGAAGAATGCCGGGTGAGGAAAGGACAGACGGAGAAGAAACAGGGACCTCAGAGCGCGGAATCGAACGTCCGGATCAGGATCATCCAGAAGTGGGGTGATGAGGTCGGAGGCAGCTTCTTTTGCCACGAGTCGAACCGCGTCGATTGCGGCGGCTCGAACCGCCCAGATGGTATCGGTAAGACCGATCCTGAGAAGATCGAGGGAGGCGTCATCGCCGAGGCGCCCGAGACTCACGATCGCTTGCCGGCGGACGATCCACGATGGATCTTGTCCTGCTTTCATCAGGCTCTTGAACACTTGATTCGCGTTCAGGCGTCCCAGCCCACGGACCGCCGCCTCTCTCACTCGCCAAGAATCGTGACCGAGAAGTTCCAGCCACGCCGGCAGCCCCTCCTCTCCAACGGAGGAAAGACCCCGAAGTCCAGCGAGTGTCTCTCGATCACTGGTGGCGCTAATGAGCTGACGGACCGACTCACGGATGATCCGTTCACTTATCTCCTGTTCTTCCTCGCCGGTGACCGGATAAGCAAGCAGAGAGCAGGTCACCAAGATCAGCCAGATGAAGCGAAGGCGTCCCGGTGGAGCTCTCACTCAATTTACCCCTGGAAGAGGGGGGCCGGTCAGCGCCTGAAAGGCCAGGGGGAGACCATCGATCAGATCTTCTGCAATGAGGCTTGTCTCACCCATTTTCAAGGCCATTGCATCCCCGGCGGCGCCGTGAACATGAACCGATAGACAGGTGGCTTCGAAAGGAGCAAGACCCTGGGCAAGGAGGCCGGCGATCACACCGGTCAGCACGTCTCCGGATCCACCCGTTGCCATTCCCGGGTTACCGGTCGAATTCTGCAGGCATGTTTCTCCGTCGGAAATGAGGCTTTGGTTCCCCTTCAGAACGACGATCGCCTGGCACCTTCTTGCTGCTTCCTGTACCGCCCGTTCCCGGTTGCCCTGAATTTCGGATCTCTTCTTTCCCAGGAGGATGGACATCTCGCCCGGATGGGGGGTCAAGATGGGACGACTCTGACATTTTTGCAGGAGTTCCGGGTTTTCCGCGAAGCTGACGATGGCGTCAGCATCGAGAATGACCCGGGTCGTCAGGATGGGAACCAGGTCCCGAACGAGCCTCTGAGTATCCGGGTGCCGGGAAAGACCGGGCCCGATGGCGACGACGTCGCATTTGCGGGCCATTTCTCGGATGGGAGAGAGGGCGTCCCGGCCAAGGCTTCCGAATGAGGTCTCAGGAAGACCCAAGGTCATGGCAGAAACGACACTTCCAGCCACGACCCGTTGCTCACTTTTTGGGCAGGCCGTGGTCACGAGACCGACGCCGGAGCGGAGGCAGGCTCGTGTGGCGAGGATCGCGGCTCCGATCATCCCGCGGGATCCGGCGACTAGTAGGACCCGGCCGTAGGTTCCTTTGTGCGAGTTGGGGTCTCGTGTCGGCAGGGAACCTGGCTCACTGAGTGGTTTCATTTCCACCCTCCGTGGTTGACACTATTTCGGCGAATGTTAACATTCCGCTGGGCGTAACTTCAATGCAGGAAGATATTAGAGGGAATTCGCCATGGTTCGCATGGAGCTCGTCAAAATTGTTATCCGGGAAACGAGCGACCACCAACTGATCTTCCTGAAAGAAGTTGATGGCGAGCGGACGTTTCCGATCGTGATCGGTTTTTTCGAGGCCGCGGCAATCGATCGCAAGGTCAAGAGCATTCCCACGGCAAGACCGATGACCCACGACCTGATTGGAAGTATCTTATTGTCCCTGGAATCGAAGCTTGAGCAAGTTGTGGTGAACAAGCTCGAATCGAATACCTTTTATGCCAGACTCTATCTGCAAAAGAACGGGACAAAGGTAGAGGTGGATGCCAGGCCGAGCGACGCGGTGGCCCTGGCTGTCCAGGCGGACGCCCCCATTTTTGTCGATGAAGATGTCTTGAACGAGGTGATGAAAAGTAATTGAATCCTCCGGACCAGACAGGGGAACCCTGAGCCAGGGAATCCTGAGCTGGTGCCGGAATCATGAGACGATAATTCTGACTCAGGACGCTACCTGCGTTGCGGATGAATGAAGATTCACGCGGAGGGTTGGCAGAGTGGTCGAATGCGACGG
>JAJDCM010000349.1 GCA_029260825.1 Planctomycetota bacterium
GAGATGTGTCACCCTTGAGTGTGCGGAGGTCCTCTATGGAGCCACTCTCCTCAGTGTCGAACGAGGTTGGGTGGTGGGAGATCGAGGGGTGATCCACTTCACCAAGGATGGAGGCAAGACCTGGGCGCCTCAGGAAGCTCCCGTCGCAGAGCCTCTCTTTTCGGTCTCTTTTTCGGATGCCGACCACGGCTGGTGCGTCGGACGCACCGGCGTGATTCTGAAAACTACGGATGGCGGGAAAGTCTGGAAGAGAGTGGAGAGCGGTGTCCGCTCTACCCTCTTTCAGGTCAGGGCTAAGGATGCCCAGAGCGTAGTCGTGGCCGGTAGCCAGGGAGTGTGTTTATTCACCGAGGACGGAGGTCGGACGTGGTCCAAGCTAAAGGCCGTCCCCGAAGTCGATTGGTACGCCCTGGTCGTGAATGAATGGGGAAGAGTCTATCTGGGTGGAAACGACGGAGCATTTGAGATTCGGCTCGCGGAGTAGCGCTTCCTCCTTGCGCCGGTCCTTTGCAACCAAAAGGAAGGAAAGATCATGTTAGCAGCATGCTGTATCTCTAATAGGCGGCCTTTCCCGGCTGCTATTCTCTTGGCTCTTTTGTGTCTCATTGGCTCCGGAGCATGGGCGGAGGAACTCACCGACGAGGCTATTTCGCTGGGGCATGTCGCCTGTACGCCGTCAAGTGTGCCGTACAATATTACAATAGATGTCACCAATTCGCCGGTGAGTGGTGGCGAGGTTCAGTTCACGATGACGATCGATCCTCTCGCCGACATCGATCGTCTTGCCCTCACTTTCATCACCAACGGTGTCGTTTCCCTTCGTGCCCCCCTCGACCAGGACCTCGTGAACATGTTGGACGGAGTTCCGGTCCAGATCATGGGGATCCTCGACATGAATGCGGTAGGTGGAGGCGGGATGCTGGTGGGGAGTCAGTTCTTCGAGACCACGGCCTGCGGCGAGGATCCGAGAACTTCGGACGAATTTGCGCTCTTCGTCCTGGATGACGGAGTCGCCGTTCGCACGGGAGGCTCCAGCGTCATCCTCCTCGAGATCGAGAGGCTAGAGGATCTACTGGACGCCGGGACGATCACCTCGGCCGAAGCGGACGCACTCTTCGACGCACTCCTCGAGATCGAGGGAAGTGTGGAGAGTCCCGGGATTGTCGACAACTTGCGCGGTGGTAACGTCACGCTCTCTGGTACCGCCCGCTGGACCGATTCTGGAGGTGGCCTCCACCCATGTCGAAGCGTGGAGGTAAAGGCGTATAAACCGGCTACACCCTCGGGTATCATGGAAGTTGCGACCACCACCGCCGACGCCAATGGGAATTTCAGCTTCACTCTGTCCCCCGGAGACCTTGGCTCAAGCCCTCGCGATATCACCGTACGTGTTTTTTCCCTCAACCTCGCTACGGGCGTTAAGACCCCTGCATCCGCATCCCTGGGAGCCGGCGCTTACTATCGCCAAAGGGTCTTTGCCGATGTCGCTGACGGGGCGACCCTTGCTGGGTCGACTTTCACCGCTAACAACACGGCCGTGAAAGATCGCGCATTCAGCATCGCCGACGGGATGCTGGTGGGAAGCGACTACATGCAAGCGGTCGAGGGATCGCGACTGGCGCAGATTACCTGCAACTACCCCAGGGCAGGCATGGGAACGGCTTCGTTCTACAGTCGCGCAAACGTTGAAATCACAATTCACCGGAGCAAACCCTTTCTCTGGGACGTACTGCTTCACGAGTATGGCCACTACATCTCCCATCAGTTTGCGCTGGACCCGGGCCAAGGAGGCAGTCACAGCTGCAGTCAAGACCTCATCGCCTCACTGAACAAGATGTCTGGATCGAGGCTCGCCTGGGGAGAAGGTTTGGCCACGTATCTTGGCACTGCAGCACAGGAGGTAACAAATGCAGCAGCCCTGATGGTGCCAAATGCCGGTGATGTGACCTATCATTCTGCTAGCGCTACCTCGGGAAATGCCTGGCAGTACAGTAATGAGGTACGTGACAAATGCATGGGAGTCGGGGAAGGAGTTGAAACAAATGGCAGCCGCTGCTTGTGGGATGTCGCCGATGCGGCGGCTGACGGAGAGGATCAGGTCGCGATCGGACATCCCGCATTGTGGACGACTCTCAAAGGCGCGACTGCACACAACAACCTTTCCGATGCTTGGAACGCTCTCGTCGTAGGAAAGACAGTTGAGGAGAAGATACTTCTTGGAAAAGTATTCTCCCAGAATCGAGTATCCGCCGGGCAGAGAAGTCCCGCAGACGGAGCCGCTCTCGCCATGATGCCTCCCACGTTCAAATGGCTCAAGAACAAGCTGAACGCCTTTCTTGTCCGCTTTTACGACGAGAGTTTCAACGAGATCGGATCCTCAGGCGAACTTGGCGACGTAGCCGAATGGGAACCGCCGTCCCAGGCGATTTGGGACGGCATCCGTAACGGGCAGGATGTTGTTCTCTGGGTGGTCGAGGGGCGAAACACAACCGCTCCAGTCACGGGACGCTACTGGAGCGGAAGCCGCAAGCTCGGCGGAGTTGATTTCTCCTTCGTTATCGATGATACGGGAAGCATGTCGCAAGAAATTGGAGGAGTTCGGGACGCCTTGTTGGTCTTTCTCTCCGCCTTCGATCCCATGTCCACGGACATCCTGTTTCAGCTGACTACGTTCAAGGATAGTGTCGTCGTTCGAGCTGCCACCCGGGATCTGCCCACCATTCAAGCTCAGGTTTCGGGCCTCGGTGCGTCCGGTGGCGGTGACTGTCCAGAGCAGTCCGTCGGTGGGCTGGCGGCTGGCACTCTCTCCATGAAGCGGGGAGGCACTGTGCTCTTCGCAACCGACGCGGATCCGCGTCCTGGAAGCAGCCTTCCTAATCTGATCACACAGATCCGGGGAACGGGCGCTCGAGTCAACGTTCTTCTCAGCGGAACCTGTCCCAATCGCTTTATGAAGGAACTTGGAACCGACGGATCCAGCAACGAACCGGGGTGGGACTGTGAGGACGACGACTCTCGAGGCATCGGCTTTGACGGAGCGGTAGACGCTTACTCGCAGATTGCTTCAGCAACAGGGGGGACCTTTGCTTTCGTTCCCGAGGTGAACTCGGGCGGAGACGGCTCCATCGAATATCGAAACGCAAGTGAGAACATCCTCTCCGCTTCGCTTGGCCCCCGCATCGTCCTCGTCACACCTGGAGAGCTCCACCAGGGATCCGTGGGGACCCTCACGGTTAAGGGGCAAAACACGACATTCCTGAGTTCGACCTTAGTTGCATTTAGTGACGGCATCGTGGTGAACGATGTACGTGTCATCGATCCAGTCACTTTGCATGTCGACGTTTCTGTGGATGCTCTTGCTGCCCTGGGGTTCAAAGACGCGACCGCCGATACGGCAAGCACTGGAGAGATGGTGGATGGACTGGGCGTAGTTCGCATTACCCCGGCATCGGTCAGTCCCATTCTAGTCACGGCGAGCCCCTCGGTGTTACCAAGGGGCGAGACCGCTGACCTCGCCATTGCAGGCTACAATACGAATTTCGACCAAAGCAGCCTCTTCGCTTTCGGGCAGGGAGTCTCCATCAATAGTGTTACGGTAGTGTCCCCGACAAGTCTCCTGGCCAACGTATCGGTAGATGCTGCTGCGGACATCGGCTTTCGTGCTGCGGCGGTAACGACCGGTAGTGAAGTGGCGGCGAACGATGTCACCGAGTTTTTCCGAGTCGAGTCCGAATTCTCGGGTTCCGTGTCGCGGATTCTCTCCATCGTTCCAGCTGAGTCGCCGTTGGGTCAAATGGTCAATCTCACTCTCGAAGTGACGGGTATCGAACTCTCTCCCGAGGATACGGATCTCCAGTTTAGCGGCTCGGGAATCACGACCGATTCCGTCGTCGTCTGCGACTCCACAATCCTCGCCTCGATCACCATCGATGCTTCCGCCGTGGCGGGATCCCGCGACGTCATCGTTCAGTCGGAAGGAGAAACCGCGGTTGCCATCGACGGATTTACCGTTCTCCCGGTTTGTTGCACAAGCAACGTGGGCAACGTCAACGGGATGACAGGGCCGGTGACAGACGTGCTCTTCGTCAACGGTGGGATCGGGACCGGTGCCGACCGCAGGGTCGTGGTCGGGACCAGCGATGGTATCCTCGTCACCATGGAGGCTCCTCCATCGCGTCCTGGTGGTCCATCCGCCTACTGGCTTGGGGCCTGGCTGGGTGAACCCGGCCCGACTACAGTCAAGACGCTACCCTTCCTCATCGGTCAGTCGAGCATGCCTACGCCGCTGAGTTCCGGCTGCACACCGCAGCCCGTCAAAATCGCCAACAACATCGGCTTCCCCGAGTTTCTTGGAGCGGAGGATTGGCCCGGTCCGCCGACACAACCGGCCCCGCGGGTCGTTCTCTTTATCCCCGGGGTGGGTAGGGAAGTTACTCTGTTCTTGCAGGGTTTCATTCTCGATTCAGCGTCGCCACAGGGTCAGATTGCCGTGACGAACGGAATCGTCATCGAGGTTCGCGATTGAATTATGAAGAGAGCCATCAAGAGTTGTCTCTCCGGAAAGCGAGGCGTCAAAATGTGATCTGGTAGTTCCCGGATTTTTGTTCGACTTCTGAGCGACCCCGGTTTTTGAACTGTCGGCGGCATTGCTAGTGTCCCTCCCGAAAACACCATCCGGACCAAAAAGAGCCCAGGCTTGACCACTCATTTGGCGACGTGGTAGCTCCGATGGTTGGGTGAACTCCTTCATTGGTCCAAGAGTCGAGTCCGTCCCGGGCCTTGGGCGGGAATGTGCGCATGGAATCCCCGGAGGAATGACCGAAGTGATTCGTAAAATTGGGTTCGTTACGCGGCCCGTGTGTACCGATGGTGAAGGCCACCGACCATCGGAGTCGCAATCACCTGTCCGTTTTCTGGCGGGTCAACCTTCCGCGGAATCGGAGAGTTTCGGTCCAACGAGAGATGTGGCCGCGCTTGGTGATAATAGGCCAAATAACCTGACACGAGCCGCCGAAGATGGTTCTCGCCAAGAACGATGACGTGGTCGAGCAACTCGTGCCGTAGCGAACCGATCACTCGCTCCGAAAATGGATTTTGCCAGGGAGATTGCGGGGCGGTTCGAACTTCTTCGAGCTGAAGTGACTTCATTTTGCTTTGGAAGGCTTCACCGTAGATCCAATCGCGGTCGCGGAGAAGAAAACGAATGTCGAGATCATCGTCATGGAGAGCCTGTTGAATTTGAAGTGCCGTCCATTCGGCAGTCGGATTCGCGGTGACGTTGAAGTGGATGATTCGCCGTTGCTGATGATGGAGAACAACGAATCCGAAGAGCACGCGGAAGGTTGCGGTTGGGACGATGAAGAAATCGCACGCGATCGTTTTGTGCATGTGGTTCCGGAGAAACGTCCGCCAGGTTTGTGACGGGCCAGTCTTTGGCTTGATTCGGTACTTCGTATCGCAGACTGAGGGAAGAAAGGTCCTTGGCGTGAGCCTCAAAACGGGAGAGCTCCTCGATGAAGTTCGCCTTGGTAAGACGTTGGACTCGTTCTGGGGAAGGAACATTCAGAAAACCCATGGCGCTCGGAGGGCGCTCACGGTGCGACCTTGCGGGCCCTTCATCGAAGTGACTTGTTACGGTGAAGGTCAGCAAGCAGTTCTCGACACCCGAGGGCGCCTTCGTGTGGTTCCTCATAGAGGCGTGGCGTTGCGTGACCTCGGTTGGCAGACCGAGATATGGAGGACTGAAGACTGGTCATTACGCGCTGCTCTCGCGGGCCGGTTTAGACCAATGGCGATGACGGTCAATCCGAGTGGCTCCGTGGCGCTTCTCAAACCCGACATATCGGGCGACAAAGTGCCGGGTTACCTTCTTTCTGCTCACAGTGGAGAGATGAAGCCCGTTGTAAGTACGTCCTATCCGCAGTTTTCTCGTGACGGAGATCGTCTCCTTACACCTTCGGGTGTAACAGGTCCGAATCAGGAAATTGTCTTGTATGAAGTGCCGTCGGGCCGTGAAGTGCTTCGAACTGAAGGGAGCAGGGCGTTTCTCACACCTGTTGGTGCGAAGGTCGTCTTGAGGACTCCAGAGAACCACGTTGCGGTGTACAACGCTTTGGATGGTGTGAGGCTGTGGAGCGCCCAAAGCCCTTTCCCTATGCGTTTCGTAAGCGATGGTCTTGAGACAGCAGCGCTGGGTGACTTCGATAAAAGCCAGTCGGAATTTAGTGTCAGGGATCTGGAGTCTGGTCGCCAACAGTACGTCCTTGCTGGGACTGACAAGGTCCTCAGTACGAGGCGCGGCATCGTGCTACGTAGCGACGATGAAATCCGGTATCACGACGCAGAAAACGGGAGCCTAATGGGTGCATGGCGGTTGTCTGCAGATGGGCCCGTGCAAGTAGATCGTGAATTGGGTCTGGTGCTTGTGGGCGATGATAGCTCTTACGGC